>JASHPX010000046.1 GCA_030037905.1 Gammaproteobacteria bacterium | reverse complement strand
CATCGATCTGGAGGGGCTGTTTCGTCCGCTCGTCGAGGCCTCACCCGAGGCGCTGCTCCTGATTGATCATCGCGATGTCATCCTGTATGCCAATCCGCAGGCCCACGCGCTCTTCGGCTATCCGGGCGGCGAGCTGACCGGTAGCGAAGTGCCGCTCGGGCAGCTGATTCCAATGCTGAGCTTTGCGTCGGATCGCGGTCAGCCGCGCGGCGGGCTAGATGCGCCCTTGAAGGCCGATCGCACGGTGTGTCAAGGCCAACACGCGTTGCAGGCCCGGCGGGCAGACGGCACCGCGTTCGGCGTCGAGCTGCGATGGGGTGACCTCACCGGGCCCTTCGACCGCTTTGTTGCGCTCGTGGCGAGCGCTGCGAGTGACCGAGAGCAACTGATCAATGAGCTAACCGTCGCCCGCCAGCAGGCCGAGGAAGCCAACGCTCTCAAGAGCCGTTTTCTGGCTGCGGCAAGCCATGATCTGCGCCAGCCGCTGCAATCGCTGTTGTTTATAAATGGCGCTCTGCGGCGCTGCAACACCAGTCCAGAGATGCAGGAGTTCCTCGAGCAGGAACGGCGCGGGCTTGAGGGGCTATCCAAGCTATTGAGCGCGCTGCTGGACATCGTGCGGCTGGAATCCGGCACGCTGCAGCCAACGATGTCGGACTTCGCGCTGGCCGATCTGTTCGACGACCTGCACCGGCAATTTCTCGACAGCGCGAACCAGAAGGGACTGGAGCTGCGGGTCGAGCCCGTCGAGGCCACGCTGCACAGCGATCCGGTGCTGTTACAGCAGATCCTGCAAAATCTGCTCGGCAATGCGATCCGCTATACCGACGCGGGCCACGTTACGCTGCGCGCTCGAATCGATGCAGCGGGCACGCTCGCGATCGAGATTGCCGACAGCGGCGTCGGGATTCCCGTGGAGCTGCGTCAGCGTATTTTCGAGGACTTCTATCAGGTCTCACCCACGGGGCCACGCCATCGCGGCGGGTCCGGCCTCGGTCTGGGTATCGTTCGACGGCTTGCACAACTGCTAAATCTGCCTCTGCAGCTCGACTCTGAACTCGGTGCGGGCACGACGGTAGCGCTCGCGGTGTCCGCCACAAGTCAGGCTGCACCGATGCCGGGCTCGCCCATGGTCGGTGCGCCGCTCGCCGCGCTCGTCGGCCGCATCTTATTGGTGGAGGACGATACGGCCGTGCGCAACGCGTTGCAGCAGTATCTGCGGTTGGACGGTCATGAGGTCATCGCCGTACCCACGCTTACTGAATTGGAGTGCTTGCTCGCCGCGTGGGAGCGCCCCCCGGATCTGATCATCACCGATTTTCACCTCGGGGCGGCTGAGCGCGGTACCGATGCCATCACACGCGTCGAAGCTCGCTTCGGTATCTCGGCGGGGGCCATCGTACTTACCGGGGACACCTCAAGTCTGCCCGAACGCGTGCTCGAGCGACGGGGGATTCGGCTGTTGAACAAACCTATCGCCGGCCATCTGCTCAGCATAGCGGTACAGGAATCCCTAGCAGCTCAGCGGAAAGTACGTAGTGCGCTCGATGACAGCGAGCAGTAGATTGATCGCCGCGGGGCGCAGCCGGTGAACCAGCCGGAGCCACCAGGAGTTGGGGAATTACCACGCCATGATGCCGGAACAGATGCCCCGCACTGCCGAGGTAGTCGCGTCGCTACCTACGTACGCCAAGAGCCGCACTACCCCAGATGCGCACCGGGCGGCGCAAAAAGAGCCGTACGGTTCCATCACACCCTTGGTGCGAGCCTCACCCGAATATGGGTGCGTGGACTGGTACATGTACGGTGCCGATGGTTGCCCGGTAGCAAGTCAACCGCCAAGTCTGACCGCATAACGATAGCAGGACCTGCGGCACCTCAATTAAAGCGGGGCGCGGCGGCTGACTTGACCCAGATCAAGATGACGGCCGTCTGTCCTCAGATAATGGCAACGAGCGACCGCCCGTGTTAATCGCAGTAGGGAGACGGATGACGGCGCAAAGATTGCAATGCGCAGGCCAAGGCGAACGTAAAGGGGCGCGCGAACGCCCCGGACGCCGCGCCAGGATCGCCGTGTGCAGCGTGCTGGTCGCGCTCGCCGCGCTGGCCAGCGGCTGCACGGGCAGCGCCGGTCCAGCGGGTCCCGCCGGATCCTCCGGTGCGACCGGTCCAGCCGGACCGTCCGGCAGCAGCAGCGTGTCCGCGCTCAACATCAGCACGGCCACAACGATCACCGCGACGATCACCAGCGTCACGGTGCCTGCTACGGCGCCGATCCAGCCCGTGGTGCAATTCACGCTCGTCGATCAGATCGGCGAGCCCCTCAAGGGCCTGACGGCCGCGGACATCAGCTTCGCTATCGCCAAGCTCGTGCCGCCGGGAACGCAGCTCGCGGCGATTCCGCCACAGACGATCGCCCCGACGCCGCAGACCTCCGCACAGTGGCAATCGTACATCTATAGCGTCGTGAATCCGGCGCCGACGAGCGCCGGCACGAGTACCGATCCGGTCACCGGCACGACCGCGGAGCCGCAAGCCACCACGGAGAGCGGCAGCTCCGGCACCTTCGTGGACAATGGTGACGGGACTTATCAGTACACCTTCAAGACGGATCTGTCCTCGGTCGCCGGGGTCTCATATGACCCCACGCTCGTACACCGGGTCGGGTTCGAGGTCCGCGGTGTCACCAATGCGAGCACCGGCGACACCGTCACTGTGAACAGCCCCGTATACACCTTCGAGCCCTCCGACGGCGCGACCTCGGGATTTGACGACAACGCAATCGTCGATGACGCGACCTGTCTACAGTGCCATCAGCAGATCTCCTTTCATGGCGGTGCGCGCACCGAGATCCAGTACTGCGTGCTTTGCCACAACCCGAGCTCTTTTGATCCATCGAGCGGCAACACCATCGACTTCAAGGTGATGTTCCACAAGATTCACATGGGCGTGCACCTGCCGAGCGTGCAGGCCGGCACCAATTACTACATCTTCGGCCACGGCAATTCGATCAATGATTACTCGAGCATCGTGTTCCCGACCGACACCACTAACGGGCCGGACACGTGTAGCAGCTGCCATAACCAGTCCGATACCAACGTCCCTGACACCGTCAACTGGCAGAATGTGCCGAGCATCGAGGCCTGTGGCTCCTGCCACGACAACGTGAACTTCGCGACGGGCGCCAATCACAGTGCCGCGGACATCGGCAATCTCACCGATAACGACTGCGCTACCTGCCACGGCCCTGACTCGACCGTAGACGTAGCCGAAGGAAGCAACCAGTATTCCATCGCGGTGGCCTCAGCGCATACCAATCTCGTCGAGCGCAACAAGATCCTGGCCTATTCAGAGGCGAACTTCGCCTACAACATCAATTCGATCAATCTTTCGGGTACGCAGCCCACCGTCACCTTCACGGTGACCAACCCGAGCACCGGACAGCCGTGGAACATCCTCACCGGTGAGCCCTTCACCCACTGCTCGCCTGCCACTACGAGCATGGCGGCCGTGCCGTCCTGGCCGACGACTGATTACACCAACGCCTCGCCCAGCAGCGGCTTCGTAGCGGCTGAGGCGCAGCCAACTTCGACCGCGCTCACCTGCCAGAGTGGCGCGGGTGCGCCCACGCAGAACTCCGACGGCAGTTTCACGGCCACGCTGCCCGCTTTGCCGAGCGGCCTCGCCGGTTCGATGGGCGTGTCGATTCAGGGTTTTCCCGCGCACGACTTCGGTGACGGCCTGGGGCCGCAGGAGATGATCGTGCCGAGCGCGATCGCCTATGCCGGCATCACCGATACGAGCGCAGTGGCGCGCCGCGCCGTGGTCGATGTGGCCAAGTGCGACAATTGCCACCAGGTACTGGTCGCCCACGGCAATCATCGCGTGGATGACGTGCAGGTGTGCGTGCAGTGCCACAACCCGGACGCCACCGATCTGGCGGATCGTCAGACCCTCGGGATTACCGCCGCCAATGCCGCCGATGGGCAGAACGAGGAGCCGCTCGACTTCAAGTACATGATCCACGCGCTGCACGATGGCAACGTGCGCGCCGCCGCTGGCGCGCCCTACGTAGTCTACAGCACCCATGAGCCTGGCGGTTACGACAACTTCACCACGATCACGCCCTTTCCCGGCGCGCTCAATAACTGTCTGGGCTGCCACGAGGCGGGCACTTATTACCCGCAGGACCCGGCCAGCTCGACCTCGCTCGCCACCACGGTCGTGAGTCTCAATCCCTCGACGGGCAAGCCCTTCACTTCCCCCGCCGGCGAGACCGCGATCACCCCGGACACGGCGGTGTGCTCATCGTGCCACGTCTCCGCGACCGACATGCAGCACATGGAGCAGAACGGCGGCAGCTTCACGGCAATCAAGAACGCGGCCAGCGAGGTCAGCGATCAGGAGACCTGCGTGCTGTGCCACGGGCAAGGGGCAACCGCCGACGTCGGGGTGGTCCACAACATCTCCGCGTACCAGGAATAGCGGCGACGGGATGCGGCTGCGATGAGCAGACGGGTCCGCGCGACGCTCATCGGCCTAGCATCGCTGCTCTTGTGCCTGACGGGAATCCCCGCGGTTGCGGCGACCTCGACAGCCACCGCGCTCACGGCGTCGACCTACAGTACCAACGGCGCCGATACCTGCCTGAACTGTCACGCCGACCCCGACGTGCTCGGCATCTTCCGCACCGCGCATGCTCGCCCCGACGATCCGCGTGGGCCCTTCGGTCACGGCGGTCTGCAGTGTGAGGCCTGCCACGGTCCGGGGGGTCTGCATGCGCGGCGCATGGGACTGCAGCGCGGCGGCATCGTCGACTTTGGGCCGAAAGCGACCGCGAGCGTCGAGCGCCAGAACCAGATGTGCCTGACCTGTCACCAGTCCGACGCCGCCACCCAGTGGGCGACCAGCGCGCACGCCGCCAGCGACGTCGCCTGCGCCGACTGTCACCGCCTACATCAGAGCGACGATCCGGTGCGCGAGCTCGCCACGCAGGTCGACGTCTGCGGCAAGTGTCACGTGGCCGAGCGCGCCGCACTCTTCAAACCGTCGCGACATCCGCTGCGCGACGGCACTATGGACTGCACCTCCTGTCACTCCCCACACGGCTCGAGTGGGCCGGCCAGTCTCGTTGCCGATACGGTCAACGATACCTGCACGAGTTGTCACGCGGAGTTTCGCGGCCCGGTGCTTTGGGAGCACCAGCCGGTTACCGAGAACTGCGATAACTGCCACAGTCCGCACGGCACAGTGCAGCCGGCACTGCTCAAAGAGCGCCCACCCTTCCTGTGCCAGCAGTGCCATGAAGCGGCCGGTCACCCCTCGGCCCCACAGACGCCAACGGGCCTGCCGGGCCGCATGCCGAGCCCCTACCTGCTGGTAGGAGGGTGCGTCAACTGCCACTCCCAGGTGCACGGCTCGAACGATCCGTCCGGCCAATATCTGATGCGCTGATGCGTTACGTGTTGCTATCCGCTGTGCTGAGTGTCCTGACCCTTGCGGCTGTAGCCAGCACTGCACTCGCCGCGGCTGGCCAGAGCGCCGCTGCCAGCGCGCGCGCAGCGGCCACCGCACCGGAGCGTCCCGATACCAGTAATTGGAAGTGCTCGCAGTGTCCTTTCTATCACGGCAGCAGCGGCGAGGTGCAGGCCGGGATGCTCTACGCGCACGGCGCCAATGCGAGCTACGGGCGTTACACGGGCTTCGATCATAGCGGCGGGTATGCCGATGGGGCTGCAAGCGGCCAATGGGCCGGCCGCGGCGGAGCCTATCTCGACTACAACTTAGAGGATCTGGGCCTCCCATCGCGCGGCGGGTACATCGATGGCGGCCAGGCAGGTCTCTACGATCTGCGTCTCGTCTATCAGGGGCAGCCCGAGCGGCTTTACGACACCACCACGACCCCCTATCTCGGCGCCGGCTCCACCTCGCTCACCTTACCCTCGAATTGGGTGCGCGCGAATTCCACGGCCGCCATGACGGCACTGGATTCGAGTCTCTCGCCGTTCGATATCGGCTTCAATCGCAGCAGCGTCTCGCTGCTGGGTCGCGCATTCGTAGGCACGCAGTGGACCGTGTACACCGACCTGTCGCATCAGCAGGAAAGCGGCACGAACCTGAGCGACGGAAGCTTTCTGACCCAGGCTGTGCAGTTGCCCGAGCCGATCGACTACCAGACCAATACGCTGGAAGGCGGAGCAAGCTGGGCCGGACACATCGCGAGCCTGCGCATCGCTTACACCGGCTCTTGGTTTCAGGACGACAATGCATCGTTGACCTGGCAGAATCCCTACCTGCCACTGGTTGCTGGCTCCAATGCCGGTCAGCTCGCGCTACCGCCCAGCAACAACCTGCAGCAGGGCTCGCTCACCGGCAACGTGCGCGTGCCGCTGTTCACGGCCACCACGATTACCTACAGCGCCTCGCTGGGTCGGCTCGGCCAGGACGCCGCTTTTCTGCCATCGAGCACGTTACCCGGGGCCACCGTGCCCGCGTCGGGGGCGCTTGACGGCAATGTTCAGCTCTCCCACTACCGTATGGCGCTCGCCTCGCGAGTGCTGCCAGCGCTATACGTCCGCGGTAGCGCCAGCTACGACGGGCGCGATGATCACACCACGCCGCTCACACTCGCGCAGACGATCACCGACGAGCTTCCCGGTGGCTATGCGACCACGCCGCTATACAGCGAAGATCGCACGCGCTTGGAGGGCAGCGCGGACTACCGCTTCCTGCACTGGCTCAAGGTAGGTGTGGCGGGCAATTACCTGCACACTCACTTCTCACGGGGACAGCTAGTCGATGAGACCGACGAGGAGCGCGCCTGGGGCTATCTGAATGCCACGCCGTTTGCGGCTTTCAGCGTGAGCGCGAAGGCCGGCAGCGATACGCGGCGCGCGGGCGCCCTCGACATCGCGGCGCTACCGCCCGGAGAGAATCCGCTACTACAGGCGTATGAATACGCGCCCCTGCAGCAGCACTTCATCACGCTCGACGGCACTTGGACAGTCAACGCGGCGCTCTCTTGGGCACTGGAGGGCACTTGGAACGATGACACCTACCCGCTCTCGCAGCTGGGCCTGCAGGGCGGACGGGAGCGGGATCTCTCCAGCACACTGACTTGGGCACCGCGCAGCAGCTTGAGCGTGTACTTTGATGGCGGCTATCAGAGTCTAACCGCCCTGCAGAACGGCTCCATCGGTGATGGTGCAACTGTCTGGCAGGAGAGCGATGCTCAGTACTTCTGGACGGGCGGCGCCGGCGGCCAATGGACTCCCCGGCCGCGCTGGGACGTCACGCTCGACTACGTGAGAAGCATTACCCGCGCAAATGAGCTGATCGCGGCCGGCGCCCCCGCGGAATTCTTCCCACAAATCGACAGCGTGCTCGATTCGCTAGCACTCAAGGTGACCTATCAATGGACGGCAGCGCTGCGTCTGCGGCTGCGCTATGCCTACGAGCGCTTCGATTCCAACGACTGGGCGCTACAAGATGTCTATGCAAACACCATTCCGAACCTGCTGACCATGGGAGAGCAGCCGTATCGTCACGATGTCAACCTCGTGGGGCTCAGCTTCCTGTATAGCTTTGGCGCCTCGTCGGCGCCGACTCCGCCAGGCCATTAGTTCGGCATCTGCGGCCATATCGTCTAGGCGAAAGCGAGGAGCGAGCGTGAAGCTTTCCAAATACACGAAGTTTCGAGAAGAGAAGTTCGGCGGCGTACTGTTCGAGACACGCTCGGAGAAGGTGTACACGCTGAACCCGACGGCCAGCGCGTTTGTGCGCGAGCTCACCGGTGGGCTGGAAGTGCCAGCCATCATCGAACGGCTCGGGGACCGCTTCCGCGACGCGGATGGGGCAATCGAGCGCGATACGCTCGCCTTCATCGCCGAGCTGCGACAACAGGGACTCATCGAGGACTGAGCCGTATGGGTGAGCATGCAGCGTTAGCCAGCGACGATTCCGTGCCAGTCAACGCCGGGACGTCCAACGACCCGACGGAGTCGAGCGAACTCACCGCTCCGCTGTACGTCGCCTGGCAGCTCACCAACGAATGCAACCTCGCCTGCCTACACTGCATCGAGGAGAGCGGCCCTGGCAAGGCCTTTGTTGACGAGCTCGACCGTGCGCAGGTCTTCGACATTCTCGCTCAGCTGGCGGCGCTGCAGGTGCCTTACCTGTCGCTGTCGGGCGGAGAGCCGATGCTGCATCCACTGTTCTTCGAGATGGTCGAGCGGATCTGCGCGGATGGGGCGCAGCTGAAGATCGAGACCAACGCGCACTGCCTCGATGCCCCCGCCTGCGAGCGGTTGGCTGCCTTGGGCGTCAAGGCGGTACAGGTGAGCCTGGATGGGGCAACGCCCGCCACTTATAACCGCATGCGCGCGCGCGGCGATTTCGCGCGAGCGGTCGAAGGGGTGCGCCTGCTGCAGGCCGCGGGGGTACCCGTGGAGATCAACTTCTCGCCCACATGTTTCAATGTGCACGAGATCGGCGCCGCAGTGGACCTCGCCTGGACGCTGGGCGCCTACAGCTTCTACACCGGCCGCACCATGTACACAGGCAACGCGGTTAAAACCTGGCACCTGCTCGCGCCCACGGAGGAGCAGTACCAACACTTCTTCGCAACCCTGCAAGCCAAGAGCGAGGAATATCGCGGCCGCATGCGCGTGTACTTCCACGAGCTGGGCCTGCTCGAGGAACTTCGCTATCGGCTACGCCATCCGGCCGCATTGCTGATCGTACTGCCGAACGGTCTCGTCAAGCTCATCAACGCCCTGCCCTTTGTGTGTGGGGATCTGCGCCGCGAGTCGCTGCAGACAGTCTGGGACAATTTCCAGCGGGCCTGGAGCAATCCACGCGTCACGCAGTTCGTTGAGGAACTCGCCGCGGACCCTCGCCGCACGGCCTCGCTCCACCAATGGATCCGTCTCTGAGAATCGGCTACCGCTGTGCGTTTGAGCCCTTTAGATCCTCCCCCGCTGTCCTGGCCCCGCTCGCAAACGGATCCGGCCGCCAAACGCGCCCGAGCGCCGCTGTGGCTGCGCGTGTTCAGCCTGGTGCGCTATCGCTTCTTCCTGTCGGCGGGGCTGATGCCATACCTACTGGGAGCGGCCTGGGCGCACGCCATCCTGCATCGCTTCGATGCCGTCGTCTTCTGGACCGCCCTGGGCGGCGTGGCTTTCGCGGTGCTAGGCGTCGAGGCGTTCAACGAATATTTCGACGCACGGCTGGGCACGGACCGCATCTTCAACCCCGAAGAGGCGCCTCCGATCACGCGCGCGGTGTTCTGGCTCGGTGTAGCCGCCTTCGCTGCCGCGCTGTCGGTAGGGATCTACCTGACGGCGCGCGACGGCTGGCCGGTGCTGCTGTTGGCGCTGCTCGGAGGGCTGGCGGCAATCTTCTACGAAGCGCCGCCGATCCGCTGGTCCTATCGGGGCCTCGGCGAACTCGTCATCGGCTTGTCCTATGGGCCATGGCTGGTGCTCGGCAGCGTGTACCTGCAGAGCCGAAGCTTCTCGTGGGGTGCGCTGGCGGCCTCGCTGGTGCCGGGGCTGCTCATCATGGCGCTCGCGGTGATCAATGCCATCCCCGACTACCACCAGGACCGGCTGGTGGGTAAACGTAACCTGGTCGTGCGACTTGGCCGCCGCCGCGCCGTCTGGCTATACGTCACGCTCGCCGCGCTCGCTCTGGCGGTGGCGACGGCCGGGGCACTCACAAACCTGTTCCCGCGCGGTTGTCTGGCCGCGCTTGCCGCTGCACCCCTGCTGATCGTCAGTGCGAGGCGTGCAGCGCGCACCTATGAGTCGGCGCGACAGTTCACACCGGCCGTCCGCAGCATCATCCAGTGCTACCTGCTGGCCGTCTCGTTATTCATTGCCGGCCTGCTGTGGCACACCTGGTTCTGACGCGGCTCGTAACCGGAGGCAACATTTCTCCCGCTTATTCGAACCACCAGATCGACAGCCTGCAGGCACCGCTTCTCGTGGCCTGGCAGCTCACGCGCGACTGCGATCTGGCCTGCTTGCACTGCTGCACCGAATCCGCCCCTGGCAAGCCTCTGCCCGATGAGCTGGATGCCGCCGCCGCTCTGCGGCTCACCGATCAGATCATTGCAAACGAGGTCCCCTACGTGCTGCTGTTTGGCGGCGAGCCGCTCGTGGTGCCTCACTTTGGGGCGATCGCCGAACGCCTGGGCCGCGCCGGCGTGCGCCTGAAGATCGAGACCAACGGCCAGCGGTTGGACGCCCAGAGCCTCGCACCGCTCGCCACGCTCCCGGTGCGCTCGATCCAGGTCAGCCTCGACGCCGACAGCGCGCAGGTCTACGCGCGCCAGCGTCCGGGGGCTTCGCTCGAGCGAGCCTGGGCAGCTTGCCGCGCCGTACGCGCCGCGGCTCTGCCGCTGGAGATCACCTTCGCCCCCACGCGGTTGAACATCCACGAGGCGGGTGCGGTCATCGAACGCGCGGCTGCCCTCGAGGCATTTCGGTTCAACACCGGCCAGCTCATGCGCATCGGTACCGCCGCGCGCCTCTGGGGTCGCCTGGCGCCCAGTGCCGAGCAGTACCGGCACCTGCGCGCGACGCTCCACGCCGAGCGTGTCCGACTCGCGGGGCGCCTGCAGCTGTGTTACGAGCCTTTCTCGGTGGCCGAGGCGCTACAGGCTCACCTGTCCGAACCGCCAGCGACGCTGCTGATCCTGCCCAACGGGACGGTGAAAGTCTCCGCCGCGCTGCCCTTCCTGTGCGCCGACCTACGGCACGAAAGTCTCGCACAGGCGTGGGGGGCCTACCGCGCCGCCTGGTGCAGCCCGGCGCTGATCGCGGCGGCAACCCGTGCCATCGAGGACGAATCGACCCATGCGCTTTCCACAGCCACGCGTGCGCTCAGTCATGCTGTGGAAGCCTAGAATCTGCTATATATACAGAGCGTATTGCTCAGTGGAGGCATGATGAAGAGCCCCAATTCTCCGGCGCAGAACCGCGAGCCGACTGATCGACCGACCACGCAGGCTGCGAAGCCCACCGAGAAACCCGCTTGGGAGGCACCCAAGATGCAGGATGTCTCCGAGCAGGTGATGGCGCAGCCCTATATCCGCTTCACCTGACAGCGCTCTGCCCCCAGCAGCGGACACGGCCGGGACTGACGGCGGGGACGGCGGCAGCGCCGAGGACTACGGTGCGCCGCTATTCATCGCGTGGCAGCTGACCAACCGCTGCACCGCGCGCTGCGTGGCATGCTGCGAGGAATCGGGCCCCGATCGCACCTGGCCCGATGAACTCACGCGCGAGGAGGCCCTGGCGCTCGCGGAGCAGATCGTCGCCGCGGGGGTTCCCTATGTTGCCTTTGGAGGCGGCGAGCCGCTGGGGGTACCGCACTGCTGGGATTTATTCGAGCGCCTGGCGGCTGGCGGGGTCGCGCTGAAGATCGAAACCGATGGCTGTTATATCGACGATGCAGCCGCCGACCGACTCGTGCAGTTGCCCGCACAGTGCGTGCAGATTTCCCTCGATGGTGCACTCGCTGCGACCCATGAGCGCGCCCGTCCCGGCGCCAGCCACGCGGCCGCTCTTGCGGCTATCGAGCGCCTCGCGCTGCGAGGCCGCCCGCCCCAGTGGGTCTTCGTTCCTAACCGCTTCAATATCGCCGAGGTGACGAGGGCCTACGATCGAGCCTGCGAACTAGGCTGTGAGGCGTTCGTGACCGGCCCGATGATGCGCATCGGCCGTGCTGCGCAGGGCTGGTCGCAGCTAGCCTGCAGCGATGCGGATTGGCTTCATGCGACCGCTTCCCTGCGCGCGCGTAGCCTTGTCGGTTCAGCGCGTACGCGCCTGTCGATCTACCCTTGGGACATCCTCGAGGAGATGCAGCGGCGGCTAGAGCAACCCCAGGCCATGCTCCTGATCGTTCCGAACGGGCGAGTCAAGCTACTCAATGCCCTACCGTTCACCGTCTCGGATCTGCGCGAGGAGTCGATCAGCGCAGCGTGGGACGCCTATCGTGCCGGCTGGCGCCGGGCCGAAGTTGCCCAATTCGTGCGCGCCTGCCGCACCCAACCTGAGCTGCTGCTGCACGCAAATGCCACTTGGGCGCTTGACTAGATGACCTAGGACTGGCTGATCGGTTGGCAGTGAGCGCCGGCCTAATCGGATCGCATCAGGGTTTTCCGCTATTGCTACGTCCCGGACAGATGACGCAGTCTGCCCGTTTGGGGGCATTGCGGCACCCACGGACGCCATCAGAAGGAGATTTTCATGCTCAAGCGAACCGCACTGCTGGGCCTGTCGATCTGTGGCGCGCTCGCCGCCACAGCTGCCACTCGAACCGCCGTCGCGGCGGATCCTGCGGCCGGCAAGACTCTGGCGCAGCAGCAGCAGTGCGCCAGTTGTCATGACCCCGCCGACTGGCAGGGCTCCAGCGCCGCGCAAATCGAGGACAAGATCAAGCAAGTCGTAGCCGGCAAAGTCAAGCATCCCAAGATGGTCGAGCTCAGCGCCGATCAGATCGCCGATCTCGCCGCCTACTGGGCGAGCGCCGCTCCCCATTAGCGGCGCCCCTTCCATGAGGCCTATCCGCCCAACTGTGCACCGCGCTGGCGCTGCCTACGGACGCCATAAGGGAAAGTCCTAATACGCACCATGCGCGCTATGGGCTAAATAATTGGCGGTTGACGGGCATTTCGTTGTCCGCAGGGAGGGTGGCCATGAACCTGATACGAGCGCTTGCGGGACTCATCGGCCCCGCCGTATGTTTGGCTAGCCCGATGGTATTGAGCAGTGCCCTGGCCGCGCAACCTGTGCAGACGGCCTTGAACGATGGCGCAGCCGCCGCTCGCATCAAACCAGTCATCAGCTTCAATGTGCTGATGGTGAAATTCGTCGATCAGGCCGCCGATACCATTTGGTCTGCCGCGGTGCACCCCCCTCGCAGGCCATGCGAGTGGGATCAGGTCGAATATCGGGCAACGCAGCTGGCCACGACTGGAACACTGCTGCGCGTAGGCGGCACGGGCCCGCTGGACATGCAGTGGCGAGATTCCCCGCGCTGGGCCCCGTACGCGGACAACATGACCCAGATCGCGCTCGACGCGGCACGCGCCGCCAGCGCCCACGACGTGGCCGCTTTAAAGAAGGCCGGCGACGCCTTGGTGCTCAACTGCGAGGCCTGTCATCGCGAGTTCAAACCTGAGATTCCGACCCAAAACATTGTGACCCATCTCTCGCACGCCGTTCCGCTGGCGGAGGACCTGCCTCCGAACTGTCGCGCAGGAAACAAGCAGTAATTGCATCCGGCAGGTGGAGCGTATGCAGCGACTGCTCAAAGATCGAGTAGCTCAAGCGAGCGCTGCTCAAGCACTCACGGCGCATCGAGAGATTGCGCCCGCGCGTGCGCAGCCACTTCAACAACAAGAACGTTTGATACGCGGCCTGGCGGAGACTTTTGCCCCATTCTGATTAGAATTAGTTCGATGTCGCGAGCTAGCACGGGAACGTCTAGTCCGCTCGGACAAGTCCTCGCTTATGCGGCCCTTGTGTTCGCGCTTACAGCGCCACTGTGGCTCATGAGTAGCAAAATGAGGCCCCTTGCCCCCGGCCTTCCAGCGGCGGCCGTGGCCGTGGTATGCCCGGCACTGGCAGCATGGGTCTTCGCCCAAGCGACTTACGGCTCGGTTGGCGTTGCGGCATGGTGGAAGCATGCCCGACTAGAGCTACCAGCGCGCGGCCACTGGTTACTATTTCTGGCTAGTACGCTACCCATCGGCGTCATGCTCATTTCTATGATCTGGCAACGTGGGGAAACCGCGTCGCACACGCGGGCACTTGCGCCCATTACGCTATTCGCATTCGTGCCTGCGTTCCTGATCGGCGCCTGGCTGGAGGAAGCCGGGTGGTCTGCGCTAGCAGCAGAAACGTTGCTACCAGCACGCGCTGTTGTATCGACTGCGCTAGTCATTGGGGCGATTTGGGCGCTGTGGCATCTGATTCCCCTGACTCAAGTCGGGCATTCTCCGACGTGGATTGCGTGGTGGATCGTCGGTACGGTCGCGATGCGGGTAACTCTCGTCTGGCTATACGCGCGCAGCGATCACCACGCGCTCGCGCCAACGCTCTTCCACGCAAGTGACAACCTCTGCTGGCAAGGTCAGATATCGCTTGGAGCTGCATTTGATCCACGGATGCACAGCGTCCTCATGATCGGCATAGCCATAATCCTTGTCGCCGTGAACGGTCGCGCAGGCACAGCATGTGGTATGAGCAGATTCAAATAAATGAAACCCTCGACTGCCAAATAGTGTTCACTTCAATCGTGCCGGATAAGTGACGGCTCACAGCCTATTTGCTTTGAATCTACACTCACGGGATCGAGCTCTTGGAGCGACCCGCCCCCTCTAAACTTAAGGGGTTACGGCATCAGGCGTGACAGATAGTCGGCGACGGCGCCCAGATCAGCCGGCATGAAGCGCTGCAATAGCGCCAGATGATCGGCCGACATCCGCGGGCGCCGCCCCGAGGCGGCGTCCGACAGCTGCTGCAACAAATAATTGTAGTTCTGACCAGCTAATCGCGGCACTTCACGGGCACCGTCACCGGCTGCTGTGACGCCGTGGCAGGACGCGCACAACCGCCCATAGACGTCGGCGGCGAAGACCAATTGCTTACCGTCGCCGATGCTCTGCGCTGGCGGTGCGGGCAGCTCGCTCACGTAGCTGGCTACATCAGCGATGTCCTGTGCACTCGGCAAACGGTGACTCTGCGAGACCGCCTGCATGCGCACATCAAGTCGGCGCGCGTTGCGAAAATCTACCAGTTGTGCCACCAGCACGCTGAAGTGCTGGCCCGCGATCACCGGGATGCGCCCGTCGACGGAACCATTGCCGCTAGCACCGTGACAACCAGCGCAGATCAGGAACAGTTGTTGGCCGTGATTGCGATCCGGCCGACTCGCGAGCGCACGTGCGAGCTCCTGCTGACTCACCGCCGCCGCCCACAGCGGCGCGTTGGCTAGCGCCATCAGCAGTAACACAGGCCAGGCGACGCGGCGTGCAGTCAGCGGCCGCGGATCCCACCCCTTGATACCGCCGCGCTGCAGCGGCAGTCGCCTCGAAGCATGGCAATCGCTCCCTGAGCGCCGACTGCCCGCGGCGCTCAGGGGGGATCTGTCATTGCGAGCCTCGTTGCGCATGATGGTCTCGGTATGGCCTTGTGCTGCGCGAGTTGCCTCAGAGACGCTGGGTGACAATCATCAGCACCACCAGCACCAAGCCTGTGAGGACCACGGCGTAGCCGAACAAAATCGACAGCACGGTTGCAAAGGTCGTGGGCGGCCCGACCAGCACCTGAGGCAGATGCCCCTCGGTCGCCAGTCGCTGATACTGCAGCGGCCGCTCTTCCTTAAAGCGCTCGAGTGATACACGCCCCGTGAACACTGTCACATCGATCGGGAAATTCTCCGGGCGCAAGTGGTTGTGGAAGAAGTGAAAGATGAAGATGAAGCCGGTCGCGAGCAGGGCCTCCTCGCCATGCACCACCAGCGCCACGTTCAAGGACACACCGGGCAGTACATGCGTGAACAGCACCGGGAAGGCCAGCAGCAAGCCAGATACACCAATAATCGCCACGCCCCAGAAAACCGCCCAGTAGTCGAATTTTTCCCAGTAAGACCAGCGATCCAGCTGCGGGCGCGGCCCGAGATACAGGAAGTAGCGAAAATTCCGGCCAATATCCGCGATATCGCGCCATCGCGGCACTAGCGAGTCGGAATCGAAGACCCTGAAGGTCTGTTTCTTGACCAGCACGCGCCAGGCGAGATAGCACACGTGAAACAGAAAGTAGCCGAACGTGATCGCGGCGTTAATCAGATGAATCAGGTGTGCGCTGCGCACGCCGCCCAGGACGTCGATGAGCCAGCGCGCCCAGGGGGTTCCCGCGTACATCAGGGGTAGCCCGCTGAGGGCGAGTAGCATGAAGCTTATGATGACGATCACGTGGGTCGCGCGCTCCACGAGACTGAAACGACGCACATACTGACCGCCAACCGACGCCGTGCGCGGCAGCTCGCCGCGCAGCTTGCCGACGATGCTGCGCTGCAGCCACAACAGCGTGTGCAGGCCGAAGAAGCCGAACACACCCGCGAGCAGGGCGATCATGAACAGCTCGACGTAATACACCAACGCCGAATGCGTACGGTCGAGCGGCGCGGGATGCGGGTCGAAGCCGGTGAAGCGGATGTTCGCCCCGCGATGGCAGCTACCGCAGGTGGTGGTTAGGTTGGCCGTCGACACCTGTGAGAGTGGATCGGCCGGCGAGCGCGCCGCGTGCGGGTCATGGCAGTCGCTGCAGCGGGGGGCTGCCATATCCCCGAGCAGCGCGGCCTGACCATGTGTGGTCAGCACGTAACTCTGATAGGGCTGCGCATGACAGGTCGCGCAGCTCGCGGCGACACCCTCGCGAAAGCGCACTGAGGCGACCGGCGCGACTGCATGGCTGCCGTGACAATCGACACAGGTCGGCGGACTCGCGCTCCCCGAGCTCGTCTGTGCGGCGCTGGGAGGCGCATGGCCACCGTGAGCGAGCTGGCGGGCCTGCAGTGCGTGACAGCTGCCGCAATTCACCGCCGGCACGATCGGTCGATGCGGTAAGGTCGTGATCGCCCGGTGGCAATCCACGCATTGCAGATCGCTGTGCACCGAGTGCGCGAGGGTAACTGCCTGTACCCGCGGGGCGCCGCCCAGGCCATTGGCATGGCAGCCCAAGCAGCGGCCATTGGGGATCGCCGCAGGCTGCGCCGGAGCAGCCTGGGCCGGGCGAGTCTCCCCGGAGGGGGTCTGGCCAGCCAATGCCGGCGGGGCTGCCGCTTTCGCACCAGGGGCAGCCAGCGCCAAGCACGTCATCATCGACAGGGCGACCAGCGCCCCCGCTGCTTTCACCAGGCAAGCCTCCCTGACCACTACCACGGCGGCGGGGTCAGGATCGGGGGCGGCACCCCGCGCTGTCGATACGCAATTACCCTTACCGCACGGTACGAGGCAGGCTCGTAGCATAGCTGTCACTTGAATGACTCCCGAGCTCGGACAACTCTGTTTGCTGCTTGCCCTCTGTGCAGCGCTCGCCCAGGGGGTGTTTGGCGTCGCCGGGGCGCAGCGGCGTGACGAGGGCTGGATGGCGGTGGTGCGTCCGGCCGCTGCCAGTCAATTCGTGTGTCTCGCCCTCGCCTTTCTGCTGCTCGAGCGCTCGCTGCTCGCAGACGATTTCTCGGTGCGCTATGTCGCGGAGAACTCGAATACCGCGATGCCGCTTATTTACAAGATCGCCGCTGCCTGGGGGGCGCACGAGGGCTCGATGCTCCTGTGGATCTGCATCCTGGCGGTGTGGGGGATCGCTGTGGCGCTATACAGTCGGGGTCTACCGCAGCCATTCGTGTCGCGTGTGCTCGGTGTGCTCGGCTGGATCGGGGCCGGGTTCTTGTCGTACCTGATCCTCGTATCCAACCCCTTCTTGCGGGATTTTCCCGCCCCCGCGCAGGGGCAGAATCTGAATCCCATCCTGCAGGACCCAGCAATGGCGGGCCATCCCCCAATGCTCTACATGGGCTACGTGGGACTCTCGGTGGCTTTCGCCTTCGCGATCGCAGCGCTGCTGAGCGGCCGCATGGATGCCGCCTGGGCGCGCTGGACGCGCCCCTGGACGCTGCTCGCGTGGCTGTTCCTCACCGCAGGCATCACCCTGGGCAGCTGGTGGTCGTATTACGAGCTTGGCTGGGGTGGGTGGTGGGCCTGGGACCCCGTCGAGAACGCCTCGTTCATGCCCTGGCTGGTTGCCACGGCACTATTGCACTCGCTCGCAGTGACCGAAAAACGGGGGGCGTTCAAGAGCTGGACGGCGCTGCTGGCGATCGCTGGCTTCTCGTTGAGCCTACTCGGTACCTTCCTGGTGCGCTCGGGTGTCCTGGTGTCAGTGCACAGCTTCGCCAGCGATCCACGACGTGGCGTGTTCGTGCTCGCGCTGCTCACCACGGTGATCGGCGCCGCGCTGCTACTGTACGCAGCGCGCGCGGCCACGCTGCGCGAGGAGGCTGCCGGCTTTGCCCTCTGCTCACGCGAGACATTGCTGCTGATCAACAACGTGCTGCTGGTCGGCGCGGCCGCTGCCGTGCTGCTCGGCACGCTCTATCCCCTGATCGTCAACTCGCTCGGGCTCGGGGAAATCTCCGCTGGAGCACCCTATTTCAATACCGTATTTATCCCGCTGATGGTGCCGCTGCTGCTGCTGATTGGCCTAGGCCCCTATGTACGCTGGAAAAGCGATCGGTTGCGTGCGGCGCTGCGTCGCTTGCGCTGGCCGGCCGCGGCGGTCTTGGTGCTGATACTACTCATCGCAGGGACTCGCCTCGGCGGGGGACTCTCACTACTCGCAGGACTGGGGCTCGCCCTCTGGGCCGTGGCGAGCGCGGCGTATGAACCGCTCTTGCGCCTGCGTGCCGGCCTCAAGGTGCCGCGGCAGATGCTCTCGATGAGCATCGCGCATCTGGGCCTGGGCTTGGCTGTGCTCGGGATCACCGGCAGTAGCCTGCTCAGCCAGGCACGGGATGCCGCGATCGAGCCTGGGCAAACGATCCAGCTGGACGGCTACAGCTTCACATTACAGCAACTGCGACCAGTGCGCGGCGCCGACTACGAGGCGGTGCAGGGCGATGTGCTCGTGAGCCACCGCGGCAGCGTCGTGACGCTCATGCATCCGCAGAAGCGAACCTATGACAATCAGGGCTCACCTTCCACGAAGGCCGCGATCGACGCAGGCCTCTCGCGCGACCTGTACGTCGCGCTCGGTGAACCGCTGCAGCCGGACCGGCCGACCGATCAGAGCAGCTGGAGCATACGAGTTCAGGTCAAGCCGCTCGTGCGCTTCATCTGGCTGGGTGGTCTGTGCATGGCGCTCGGAGCCATGCTTGCAGTCAGCGATCGACGCTACCGGGCAGTGCGTGCAAGCACCTCGGCGGTAGCGGCCGGCGAAATCTTGCCGGCGGACGGAGCCGCCTAAGTGCTGCGTTCCTCGACAGCGCCATGCACCACGGCCCGAGGCTGTGCTCTGCGCGCCCTGGGATTCTGTGCGCTGTTGGGATGGCTAGCAGCATGCGTGCCGGCTTTCGCCGTGGACAGCGAGCCGGCGCTACCGAACGCAGCCTTGCAACGACGCTATGAGGACCTGACGCATCAGCTGCGCTGCCTGGTATGCCAGGATGAGACCATCGCGGACTCCACGGCGAGCCTCGCTGCAGAGTTTCGTGCCATGGTGCATGATCAGCTGCTCGAAGGACGCAGCGATGCGCAGATCAAGGCCTACATGGTCGCGCGCTACGGTGACTACATTCTGCTGCGCCCGCCGGTAAAGCCGCTGACCTGGCTGCTGTGGGCGGGTCCTTTCTTGCTGCTGCTCGCCGGTGCGCTGCTCGTCGTACGCATCGCGCGCCGGCACGCGCGTCTGCCCGACGCGCTGGTGCCATTGCAGGATACGGATTGGGACTGATGCGTGGGCGAACCGAACGTCGTGCGAACTCGGTCAAACTGCGCGATCGAGGAGTCTAAATATCAATGAGTCTAGCGCTGTTCATCGCTCTGGCGACCCTCGGCGTTACCGCTCTGGTGGTCGTGCTCACACGCCCGTTATGGCGCGACGGGACGGGCGGCCTACATCGCTTGCAGCGCGCCCACCGGATCGCCCTCAAGCAGCTCGAGCGCGCGCTGCGTGCCGGGGCAATCGATGCGCAACTGTATGCCGGGCAGCGCCAAGCGTTAAGCACACGTCTGACCGACGCGCTTCTTGCCGCAGGCGCGCCCGCAGCGGCGGCAGTCGCGGGCTCCGGTCGACGCACAGCGATCCTGAGCGTTGCGCTCACCGCAGCGCTGCTGGTGGTCGGAGGTTACCTCTACATCGGCGACCCCGCGGCGTTCGATGGTTCATCCCATCCGGCCGCGGCGCTGCCGACCGTAGCACAGATGGTCGACGGTCTGGCCGGCCGGCTGCGCAGCAATCCCAATGATTTGCAAGGCTGGACATTGCTCGGCCGCTCCTACCTGGTCATGGCCCGCTACGCCGATGCAGCCCATGCCTACGCCCAGGCCGATCGACTTTCCAGCGGCGATCCGGACATCGACGCAAATTACGCCGAAGCGCTTGTGCTGTCTGATGAGCAGGCGCTGACCGGTCAGGCCGCTCCGCTGATCGAGCGCGCATTGGCGGCCGCACCGGCCAATGCGCAGGCGCTATGGCTCGGTGGGCTACTGGCGCAGGCCCGCCACGACGATGCCCTGGCGATGCAACGCTGGAGCACACTGCTCGCACAGCAGGGGCTTCCGGATGACTTCCGCAGCGCCGTGCAGCAGCACCTGCAGGCACTGCGTGCAACCCCGGCAGCGGTTTCCCCAGCGGACGACCCGGTCGATCAAACCAGCTCAACCGCGCAAACTGCTCAGGCTCGCACCGGCGTGCAAGGCAGCGCTCGCACTGGCAACACGATCGACGGGGTACACGTGCGAGTCGATCTGTCAGGCGCCCTCGCTGCGCGCGCCCCCCGCACGGCCACCGTGTTCATCTTCGGCCGTGCCCCCGGCAACAGCGGTGGACCTCCACTCGCCGTGCGTCGCCTGACGGTCGGCGCTTTGCCCACCGAGGTCGAGCTAACGGGTGCCGATGCCATCATGACCGGTGGGGCGCTGAACGCCAACGCGCCGCTGCAGCTCACCGCACGCGTGACGCTTCACGGAGGCGTATCGGCGCAGCCCGGTGATCTGGAAGGCCAGGCGCTCTATAGCGGTGACGGCAAACCCGTGCATGTCCTCATCGATCACGTGGTACCGTAACCCAGGCAGCACTCTCACCACGCCACTCGCAACGGGCGCTACGCGTACTTCCGCGCCGGGCGTAGGTACTCCCGTGCCGTTCGAGCTTGGCGCTCAGCCTATCGATTACTTGTGACATACAACTGCTGGGCGCGCTTTTCGAACGCGCTCATGATGTCCGATAAAAAACCGTGCAAAGTCCGCCCTACAACGGCCTGCATCACGAGTGAGCGCATCTGCAGACGCGTACTCAGACCGACCCGGCAGCCGCTCTCGCCGAGCGGTGTGAATAGCCACGCCAACTGCAGGTGCTCGAAGGGGGCTTGGTCAGAACTCACGTCGATTCGCTGTGGCCGCTGCAGCTGCGCCTCGGAGCGAAACTTCAGGTGCAATGGACCGAGGGCTACGTCGTTCTCGACACGCCAACGCTCGCCGCTGCACTCCTCGACACGCACCTCGCGCCACCACGGCAGAAACTGCGGGTAGCGCTCGATATCGGCGGCGATGTCGAACAGCTGCTCGGGACGAAAGGGGAGGATACGCTCGACCGCGATGTCCAGCACACCCTGCCCTTATTCCATCTCGCTAAGCTGCTGAAGAGGAGCAAGCGCCTCTAGCCACAAGCTGCGCCGCTGCAGTCGGATCCAACCGTTTCGCTGGAACCTTGCCAGCCGTCGCGAGACCGTCTCGGCGGCCAGACCGAGGTAATTGGCGATATCGTTCTGTGGCATCGGCAGCCTGACCATTACACCTTCGGCCATCTCGCCCTGACAGCGCGCAACCCACAGCAGGAAGCCTGCCAGCCGCTGGTCTGCAGCGCATTGTTCCAGGCGCAGACGTGCGTGCAGACGCAGAAAGTCGCTGCGAATGCCATCGAGTAGCTGGGCTTGGTGTTGTGGGCGACCCAGCGCCGCATCCAACAGAGCGGTAACTGGCAGTGCGATCACCACGGTGCGCTCGAGCGCCAAGGCATTCGAGCGGAAAGAACCACAGGCCAGCGCCTCCCAACCGAGGATGTCCCCGGCGAAGAAAAAGCCGCTCACCCGTTCGGCCCCACCGCTGGAGACCTCATAGGTCTTGATCGTGCCATGCTGGATTGCCCAGAGCTCTCCGATCGAATCGCCAGTCCAGAACAGGTGCTGACCGGTGCGTATCATGCGCGGCACTGCGTCGGGCGGTACCGGCACGCCCCAGCCGGCCCCTGTCCGACGAGGGACCGGCCACGGTGGGGTCGACACGCGGCCCAGCACCGAGTCACGAGCTCGCAGAATTGGCGGCATAGAGCGACTATCTCGACATTTCTGAGCCTGGCCCGACCCAGCTGTTCGGCCATACTTCCTACGTGGCAGCGTAGACGGCGCGCACCAGCCGCACCATTTCGGAAAACCGCTATCGTCGGCAGGGCCGTTCGGCTCCTCCTTGTCCGCCCGAGACAGGGCAAATGCCGTAAGGGGCGCGGAATGGGCCCTTTCCGGAGCCCAACGAGGGACGGACTCGGCAATGGGTAAAGTCCTGATACGGGTGCGGCTGGTTGTAGATGCGGTAGGTAGCGACCGTGACCTACGGGCGTCCGGTGTTCTTGAGATGAGAAAGCGGTCCGCTAAGCCCACACGCCATCGTCCGCACGGGTTGAGGAACCCCGAATCGATCTGGCGCTACGCCTCGTACGGGGCCCGGGAGCTCCGGCCACCTCCGCCAGGATTTCAGTCCAGTGACTTGCTGAAGCGCAACGTGCTCAGCGTCAGCATCGCTGCGGCGAGCAGCGCCAGCGCCAGCAGCTGAGTCCAGAGTGCCTCGATACTGACGCCTTTAAGAAACTCCGCGCGGGTCACAACGAGGAAGTAACGCAGTGGATTGATCACCGTGAACCACTGCAGCACGCGCGGCATAGAGGCGATCGGAAAGGCGAATCCCGACAGGATAAAGAAAGGATTGATCAGAAAGAAATTCAGCGCGAACGCCTGCTGCTGCGTGCGTGCGAGGGTCGAGAGCAGCAGGCCCAGACCGACGGCCGCGGATAAGAACAGCGACGCGCCGAGCAGCATGAGCAGCGGATTACCGACGAACGGCACGTGAAACCACGTCACGCCCAGCAGCGTGATAAGTGCCACCTCGCCCAGACCGATCGCAAAGAACGGCACCGCCTTGCCGAGGATGAACTCGCTGCGCCGGATGGGACTCACCATGATCTGCTCCAAAGTGCCGACCTCCCGCTCCCGCACCACCGCGAAGGCGGTCAGACTGACAACCTCGATAAGCGTCAACGTACCGATGATCCCGGGTATGAAGAACCAACGATCATCCAGCCCACGGTTGAACCAGGGGCGCTCCTGCAGCAGGGGCCGAGCGTGTACCGCGCTCGTCGATGCGGGCCATACGGCAGCCTGCTGCTCTGCCTGGAACTGCGCAACGATTTGCGCGATATAGCCAAGCGCGATGAGTGCGGTATTGGAGTTCGTTCCATCGACCGAGACCTGCAAGGGTGCAGTGCGGCCATTGTTGAGATAGCGCGCGAATCCCGCGTGAATGACGATTGCCACCGTCGCACGGCCATTGTCTAGATCCTGCGTGATCTGACGCTGCGTGACCGGTTGATCCACCACATCGAATCGACCGGTGGCCACGAAGTGCGAGACGAGCGTGCGGCTTGCTTGGCTGTGGTCTAGGTCGAGTATGGCGGTGGAGACGTGATTGACTGTGAAGGTGGCCGCATACCCGAATACCAACACCTGGGCGACCATGGGCACGATCAACCGAAAAATCGCCCAGCGATCGCGGCGCAGCTGCAGAAACTCTTTCATCAGCATGACGCGAAGGCGCTCGAACATGCTGCTACTCCAAAGACTTACGGAAGCCGCGCGCCGCAAGCCACAGGATCATCGCAGCGTACAACAGTAGCGCCAGAAGCGGCGTCGTCAGCTCTGTAATCGAGCTGCCTTTGAGGAACACCGCACGCAGGATGCTGATGAAATAGCGCGCATGCACGAGCAGCGTAACACCGCGGATCGGCGCGGGCATCTGATCGATGGGAAAGGTGTAGCCCGACAGCAGCGTGATGGGCATCATGGTGAGCGTCACTGCAATCTGACTTGCACCGAGCTGACTGCGCACGTGGACCGAGATCAGATAGCCAATGGACAGCATCACCACATTGAACAGCGCTGTCGTGAAAACCAGCGTCGCAACATCACCACGGAAAGGCACCTTGAACCAGAAGACCGCGACGCACAGGCAGAACGTCGCATCAATCAGGCCGATCAGGAAGTACGGGATGAGCTTGCCGATCATCAGCTCGGAGGAGCTGACGGGGGTCGAGATAAGCTGCTCCATCGTGCCCCGCTCCCACTCGCGCGAGAGCGTGAGCGAGGTGAGCTGGGCTCCAATCAGCCCCAGAATCACCGCGACGACCCCCGGAATGATGAAATTGCGGCTGTCGAGCCCCTCGTTGAACCAGACACGCGGCTGATAGTCCACGCTCCCGGCCTGTGGCAGAGGCGTTCCATGCGCTGCAGCCCAGGCTGCTTCAAAGTCAGCAGTGGTCTGCGCGATTACCCCCTGGGCATAGCCGATGGAGATATTGGTGGTATTGACGTCCGTTGCATCGAAAACCGCCTGTATGGCTGCCGACCCCGTCGTGGCCAGTGTGCGCGAGAAATTCACCGGCAGCGTGACCACGCCAATGCAGCTACGTCGATCCATGGCCGCGCGCAAGCCACGCTCGTCCTGCACCGCCAACACTTCCGAGAGCCAGCCGGACGCGATGAACCGCTGCACGAGCTCCCGGCTGAGCTGGCTGTTTTCCTGGTCATAAACGCATAGCGGTACCTTCTTGATGTCCAGGCTGACGCCGTAGCCAAGCAGCCCCATCTGCATAAAGGGCATGAGCAGTGCAATTGCCAGACTGCGCGGGTCGCGCCAGATTTGCAGCGCCTCCTTGAATACGAGCGCGAATATGCGCCGGACGTTCATGCGGCAACCTGCGCGGCGGGAGGCCTCGCAACGAGCTGCACGAACACATCCTCGAGACTCGGGGTGATCTGGTGCGGGGTTCCTGCCTTGATTCCAAGACGGAGCAGCAGCGCCTGCAGATCAGAAGGCACCACGGTCGCCTGCAACAACACGTGCAGCCCGTCGCCGAAGATCGCAGCATCGATGACCCCCGGTGCCTGTCGCAGAGCTTCCAGCCCCTTCCCGAGAGCGGAACACTCGAGCTCGTACAGGGTGCCGCCCAGACGACGCTGCCGCAGCTCGCCGGGACTGCCCATGGCGATGATGCGTCCGCCATCAATGAGGGCAATGCGGTTGCAGTATTCGGCCTCATCCATGTAATGCGTGGAGACGAGAATGGTGGCGCCTCCGGAAGCGAGCTCATGAATCAGGTCCCAGAACTTGCGTCGCGCTTCCGGTTCGACGCCCGAGGTGGGCTCATCGAGAAACAGCACCGGTGGCCGGTGCAGAATGGCGCAGCCCAGGGCCAGACGCTGCTTCCAGCCGCCGGCGAGCGTTCGCACCAATGCGTCCTCCCGGCCCGACAGTCCCGCCATTCCAACGGCCGCGTGGATGCGCTCCTCGATCTCGTGGCGTGGCACATGGTACAGCCCGCCAAAAAACCGCAGGTTCTCGCGTACGGTCAAATCGCCGTACAGCGAGAACTTCTGCGACATGTAGCCGATGTGCTCGCGTACAGTCTCCGGATGCACCGCAACGTCGAAGCCGGCCACTCGCGCGCTACCACTACTGGGCCTGAGCAGCCCACACAGCATGCGGATCGTCGTGGACTTGCCGGCGCCGTTCGGACCGATGAATCCGACGATCTCGCCCTTCACGATGCTCAGATCTACGTGATCCACCGCTGTAAACGCCCCAAAGCGCTTGGTGAGTCCCTGCGCCAGAACCGCCGGAGAACCCGAATCGGTCATTTGAAGGACTCCGAGCCGGCGAGCGCGACGAAGACATCCTCGATACCTGGCTCGATCTGCGCGATCTCAGCGTCCGCGATGCCGCGTTCGGCCAACTTTGTGCGTAGCTCGGGCAAGCGCCGATCGGCCACATCCACTCGAACGTTGACGCGATCGCCCATCAGCAGCAGGCCCTGCACGCCCGGAGCACCTTCCAGCGCAGCGTGTGCACCCCGCGGATCGTGAGTAACGACTGCCAGGAGCGCGCCAGGCATGCGCTGCTTGAGCCGGGCAGGCGTATCGCAGTAGCGAATCTCACCGGCCTGCAGAAGTGCCAGCCGCGAGCAGCGCTCGGCCTCATCCATATAGGCTGTGGAAAGCAGGATGGCCACCCCCTGCTCGCGCAGCCCGTAGAGAATTCCCCAAAAGTCACGGCGCGAGACCGGGTCCACCCCCGTGGTCGGTTCATCCAGGAGCAGTACTTTGGGCGTATGGATGAGGGCGCATACCAGGCCGAGCTTCTGCTTCATGCCTCCGGAGAGCTGTCCGGCCAGGCGCCGCTGAAAGCGCATCAGGCCCGCGGCCTCGAGCAATTCGCGGCCCCGCTCACGGCGAACTCGTGCGGGGACTTCAAATAGCGTGGCATAGAAGTAAATGTTCTCGGCGACGGTGAGGTCCTCGTACAATCCGAAGCGTTGCGGCATGTAGCTGACGTACGGCCGAGCACGCTCAGGCTCGG
>JASHPX010000008.1 GCA_030037905.1 Gammaproteobacteria bacterium | reverse complement strand
ACCAGCACCGGCACCACCGGGATGTCGCGGGCGAGCGCGGTCTCCAGCTCGATGCGCACGAAGTCGTCCGGATCCTCGAGCCGCCGCTGCCCCGCCGGGTTGCGCGCCTGCGTCCAGTGCGGACCCACGATGGCGAGCATCACCCCGCAGTTGCCCACGATGTCGTTCAGATGCCCGCGAAAATCCCGCCCCAGCGGAATCGAATCCACATCCTTGAACACCTGCGTCTTGCCGAATCCGGTGACGAGGCGATCGTAGATGCGGCCCGTCGCGTCCGGGCTGTCGCTGCGGCGGTAGCTGATGAAAATGCCCGACAAGACTCACTCCGCTTTCTTATGACCCGGAGGAGTTCCTCGTCGCGACCGGGCCGTTCTTTGGATGTCTGCCGCGGAAGTCTATGCGCCCCGCACCCTCGAGGTCGAATGGGCTATGAGTTTCGCTCCTGCATCATCCGCAGAAGGAGCTGTCGAATTCAATGCGTCGATCTGCGCCGCTCGAGGAGCCTTGCATCGAACGCGTACCGGCTCGGCCCCGCCCTGACCCACGTCAGTGAGCAATCTGCGTGCAGCGGGTTCAACAGATAATTCCATTCTCCCGGCGTGATTGCGCTGGATACGACCGCGGCTGCGAGATGAAATGATCGGGGATCTCGATGACGAATGCCCGAAAGGGTTGCAACTTCGCTCACAACGAGCGTGGGTATCAACCGGTATGGTGGGACAGCCGCCTTTTCGTGCCGTAGCTGTCATTGCGGGGTTGCCGCGGGATTCCAATTCAGGATCAGCGTGATCGGCGCTGCGGCGCTCACCGACACCGTGTCGATGAGGAAGCGCCCGTCGGGGGCGATGTCATATTCGCTCGCCGTGTCCTCGTCGCCCACGACAATGTGCGTCTGGAAAAGCTTCACCGGCGTGCCCGCTGTAAACGTGGTGCCGCTGACGGTGATCGGCGCTGCCATCATCGCTCCGGAGGAGTCGACGTAGTCGATCTCCTTGCCGTCCGGCTGCCACATGGGATAGCTGCCGCCCGCGGTGGATACTTGCCACTGCATCGCGCCCGAGGCCGAATCCGACTCGTTGGCACCCGGGGGGTGGAACGGACGGACGTAAATCTCGTAGCGCCCGGATTCGTTCGACTGGTACGCCACCCACCGGCCATCCGGCGAGAACACGCCCCACGCCTCGTCGAACGGGGTCTTCAGGAACACCGCGGGCGTGTGCGCTCCGACCATCGGGAGGAGCCAGAGGTCGTAACCCGTCTGCAGACTGATGCTCGTATAAAGCAGGAATCGGCCATCCGGTGACCAGCTGCTCGGGAACCCCGGTATCTTTGCTTGACCTGCGCTCAGGAGCGGCTGCGCGTCACCCACCGCTCCGTTCACGAGCGTTTGGTAAAGGTCGAAGGCACCGGACGCGTTGGACTCGAACACGATCCGCGTGCCGTCGGGGGACCATGCGGGGTCGGCGTCACCATGCTCCCCGAAGGTCAGGCGGCTCATGCGCTCGCCATCCAGCAGCCAGAGATTCGTACCCTGCGCTGTTACGCTCGCGACCACCACGCGCCGGCCATCCGGCGCGACACGTGGCTCCTCATAAAAAGCATCACCCGGCTGGTCGACGCTGCCGCGCACGGCGCCCGAGCGGTCGAACCACGTCAGTTGCGTCTGGCTCACCGCACCGACCTGGTAAGCCACCAGCCCCGTCGCCGACACGGACACGGAGCGGAAAATCCCGGCCGGCAGGCCGGTGGCCAGCGTGACCGGCGCACCCGTGAGCGCAGCCTTCCCCACATCCAGCCGTTGGGCCACGAGCGCGCCATCCCGATCCCACAGCATCCAGCCGGTGGGCAGATACACCGGGACGCTCAGCGTACTCGTCAGCCGCCTCGCAACGCCCCCGGCCAGATCGCCCAGGTAGATACCCGTGTCCGAAGATCCAAACGCACCGAACAGGAAATGGTGCCCGTCGGGCAGGAAGAAGGGTCCACCCTGTGTAGTCTGTCCTGCCTTCAACGTGGTCACCGCTCGCGCCGTGCCCCCGGTGGCGGAGACGCGCATCAAGGGACTACCCAAATTCGGCTCAAACAGGATGACACCGGCCGAGTTCCATGTCCCGTAGGCCTCGTGAGGTGCAGGCGCCAGCGTGTACGGTGCCCCGCCGCCCAGATCGAGGCGCTTGAGCGCATGGTCAGCGAAAAACCCAATCGAGCGGCTGTCGGGCGACCAGAAGGGATCGGTTGCACCCTCCGTGCCTGCAAGCGGCTGCGCCGTCGTCGACGCCAGCGTTCGCAGCCACAGACGCGAGGCGCCATCGCCCGAGGCCACGAACACGATCTGCCTGCCATCGGGCGAGAGCGCGAAACTATCAGGCTGGCTCGTCGCGGGCGTGACGATGGCGAGGCGCGTTTCGGGCGGCGGCGTCTCGCGCAGATACCTCACTGTGGGAACCAACAACACGGCGATCAGAATCGCCATGGCGGCCACGATCCAGCCCAGCCGCCGACTGCTCTGCATCCCTGTCGCTGCGGCAGACCGTGCGATCGCGGCAGCCGCTTGTTCTGCCGCCGCTGCCGCCGCCACCGCCTCCGGGTCCAGGATTGCCCGCAGCGCCGTCACCAGGCGTGTCGCGTCGTTGTGAAAGTCCGGATCCGGTCGCACTTCGATCGACTGACGAAACACCAGCGATGCCAAGGAACCCGGCAGCTCCGAGGCGACCGGCAGCTGCGCATGACCCACCAGCACCGGCACCACCGGGATGTCGCGGGCGAGCGCGGTCTCCAGCTCGATGCGCACGAAGTCGTCCGGATCCTCCAGCCGCCGCTGTCCCGCAGAGTTGCGCGCCTGCGTCCAGTGCGGACCCACGATGGCGAGCATCACCCCGCAGTTGCCCACGATGTCGTTCAGATGCCCGCGAAAATCCCGCCCCAGCGGAATCGAATCCACATCCTTGAACACCTGCGCCCTGCCGAACTCGCCCACCAGGCGATCGTAGATGCGACCCGTAGCGTCCGGGCTATCGCTGCGGCGGTAGCTGATAAAAACGCCCGACAAGACTCACTCCGCTTTCTTATGACCCGGATGACCTCATCGTGGCGACCGGGCCGTTCTTAGGGAATCGAACCGATGGCAGAACATCTCTTTAAATATGGAAATTCAACAGGTTACAGGGAGGCTACAATACCACGTGTGATTTGCGTGCGGAACCGCCCAAGCGTGCTTGATGGTCTCGCGCATTTGTGTACACTTATGGTGTACACCCGCCTCGGGCGCACACCATGGAGCCACCTATGAGACACATCGGCATCAAGCAGGCCCGTCAGGAATTGCCGGACCTCGTCGACCGCGCCGAGGCCGGGGAGGAAATCGTGATCACCCGCCAGGGCAAGCCCGTGGCGAAGATCACGGCGATTCCGCGCTCACCCAAGACCCTGCCTTCGCTCATGCAATTCAGGCGGTCACTGGGAGACAAGGGGACACCAGCCGCCGACCTCCTGCGCAGCGAGCGCGATGCCCGTTGAAAGCGCCTATATCGACACCAGCGTGTTGGGTGCCTACTACTGCCCGGAACCGCTGAGCCTCGCGGCTGAAGTCGCGCTAAGGAATGTTCAAATTCCGGTCATCAGCAACCTGACCCTGGTGGAGTTCAGTTCCCTGCTGGCACGAAGGCGGCATCTGAAGGAACTGGACTCGCGCCAGGCTTCTCAGGTCGCGAGCACATTCGGCAACCATGTCGACGAAGGCTTCTACCGGCGAATATCCGTCGGCGCAGAGCATTTCATCAGGGCTCAGCAGTTGATCGGAGCCGCATCAGCGCTCCGCACTCTGGACGCATTGCATCTGGCCATCGCGCTGACCGAGGAAATCCCGATCCTCACTGCAGACGGCCAACTGGCCAGCACCGCGAGAAAGTTGAAAGCCGTCGTGATTCTCGTTTCGTAACCCCTGTCAGGCCTCACTGTAGCGCCAGCTTGCCGGACATCCAGCCCGTGAAAACGGCGCCATGTACGAATAGTAGCCTAGGAGATGCGTAAACGGTAGCGTAGAACGCGGCTAAATGGTAGCGTATGGGTCGCCTGAGGACAATGCGACAGGCGGCGCACCAGCCAGCATGGCCGATTACACACGTCGGATCATCGATGATGAGCTCGATGAGCTTCTCCCGGAGCTTGCCGCCCTCGCCCTGGAAGGTCCAAAAGCGGTCGGAAAAACAGCGACGGCCGAGCGCCGCGCTAAAACCGTTCATCGGCTGGATGTACCAGAAATCAGCACGATTGCCGCTGCAGATCCGACGGTTCTGCTTGGCGGTACACCTCCTGTATTACTCGATGAGTGGCAGCACGTGCCGTCCGTGTGGAGTGCTGTGCGAACTGCAGTCGATCGAGATCCGAAGCCGGGCCGATTTATCCTTGCAGGCTCAGCAGCCCCGACTAAGGCTCCAAGCCATTCCGGGGCCGGCCGCATCGTGCGCCTCCGTATGCGTCCGCTCAGCCTGGCAGAGAGGGGTATTGCCAAGCCAACCGTAAGCCTCGCCGCACTATTTCGTTCCGCTTCCGCCAGGGTAACAGGGCACACGGTCCTTGGTCTGGCCGATTATGTGCACGAAATCGTTGTCTCAGGATTTCCGGGAATTCGACAGTTATCTGCAAGAGCATTGCGGGCTCAGCTCGACGGGTATCTCGAGCGAATCGTAGATCGCGATTTCGAAGAACAAGGCTACACGGTCAGGCGTCCGCAGGCGCTGCGTCGCTGGATGACGGCGTTCGCTGCCGCCACGAGCACCACTACTTCGCTGGAAAAGATCCGGAATGCCGCTGCGACTGGAGCTGAAGACGTTCCTGCTAAAACTACTGTCATTGAATATCGCAACGTCCTCGAACGGCTGTGGATCCTGGATCAGGTGCCAGGCTGGGCGCCCACAAAAAACAATTTACGACGCCTTACCCAAGCACCGAAGCACCACTTGGTTGACCCCGCCCTGGCAGCTCGCCTGTTAGGCGCGGATGAGCGGGCCCTGCTCGGCGGCATCGCTGCTGGCGCGAATCTGGTGCCTGTTGCGTCGGCTGCGCGCTCGCCAGGAGACGGGACGCTTCTCGGACAACTATTCGAGGGATTGGTCACTCAGTCGGTGTTGGTATATGCGCAGGCGATCGAAGCACGCGTCTATCATTTCCGAACCCATGAGGGGCGGCATGAGGTTGATTTGATCATTGAGACGAACGATCGGCGCGTGATCGCTATCGAGGTGAAGGCAAGCGCAGAAATTACCAACACGAGTGTGCAGCACCTTCTCTGGCTGAAGGAACAGCTCGGTTCTTCCCTGAAGGACATGATCGTTATCACAACCGCCAAGCATGCCTATCGGCGGCAGGATGGTGTCGCCGTTGTCCCCGCGGTACTTCTTGGCCCTTGACATCCTCCCCGGCCTGAATCCACATCCTTGAACACCTGCTCTCTGCCGAACGCGCCCACGAGGCGATCGTAGATGCGGCCCGTCGCGTCCGGGCTGTCGCTGCGGCGATAGCTGATGAAAACGCCCGACAAGACTCACTCCGCTTTCTTATGACCCGGAGGAGTTCCTCGTCGCGACCGGGCCGTTCTTTGCATGTCCACCGCTTAAGTCTATGCGCCTCGGCGGATCCCCGTCATTGCGCGGTTGCCGCGGGATTCCAGTTCTGGATCAGCGTGATCGGCGCTGCGGCGCTCTCCGACAGCGTGTCGATGAGGAAGCGCCCGTCGGGGGCGATGTCATATTGGCGCGCAGACTCTGCACCTTCGCCCCCACCGAGAATCCGCGTCTGGAAAAGCTTCACCGGCGTGCCCGCTACCAGCCGGGCTGCGCTGACGGTGATCGGTGCCGCCATCATCGCCCCTGACGGATCGAGGTAATTGATCTCTTTGCCGTTTGGCTGCCACATGGGATCAACGCCGCCCGCGGTGGATACCTGCCACTGCATCGCACCCGAGGCCGCATCCGAATCCTGGGCGCCCGGCGGGTGGAACGGGCGGACGTAAATCTCGAATCGTCCGGATTCGTTCGACTGGTACGCCACCCACTGGCCATCCGGCGAGAACACGCCCCACGCCTCGTCGAACGGGGTCTTCAGGAACACCGAGGGCGTGTGCGCTCCGACCATCGGGAGGACCCAGAGGTCGTCGCCAGTCTGCGGAGTACTGCTCGTATACAGCAGGAATCGGCCGTCCGGCGACCAGCTGGTCGGGAACCCGGGTATCTTGACCTGCCCAGAGCGGAGGAGCGGCTGCGCGTCACCCACCGCCCCGTTCGCGGGCGTCTGGTAAAGGTCGTAGGCACCGGACCGGTTGGAGTCGAACACGATCCGCGCGCCGTCGGGGGACCACACGGGGTAGAAGTCGATATACGCCCCGAACGTCAGGCGGCTCATGCGCTCGCCATTCAGCAGCCAGAGATTCACGCTCTGCCCCGTATCGCCCACGACCACCACGCGTCGGCCGTCGGGCGCGACACGTGGCACACGTGGAATGCCATCCGGCTGGTCGACGCCGCCGCGCGCGACGCCCGAGCGGTCGAACCACGTGAGGTGCGCCTGGCTGGCCGTGCCAACCCGGTAAGCCACCAGCCCCGTCGCCGACACGGACATGGGGGTGCCATCTGTCTCTGCCGGCAAGCCGGTGGCGAGCGTGACCGGCGCACCCGTGAGCGCCGCCTTCCCCACATCCAGCCGCTGGGCCACGAGCGCGCCACCCGTCACCCACAGCATCCAGCCGGAGGGCAGATACACCGGGCTGCTCGGCACACTCGTCAGCCGCGTCGCAGCGCCTCCGGTCAGATCGCCCAGGTAGGTCCCAGCCGCGTCCGAAGATCCAAGCACACCGAATAGGAAATGGTGCCCGTCCGGCAGGAAGAAGGGCGCCACATGTGCGGACTGTCCTGCCTGCAACGTGGTCACCGCCCGCGCCGCGCCCCCGGTGGCGGAGACGCGCATCAAGGGAATCCCTGCGTGCGGCCCAAACAGGATGACACCGGCCGTATTCCATGTCCCGCCTTCCTCGACCGGCGCAGGCGCCAGGTTGTACGGTGCCCCGCCGCCGAGATCGAGGCGTTTGAGCGCACCGTCAGCGAAGAAGCCAATCGAGCGGCTGTCGGGCGACCAGAAAGGATCGGTTGCGCCCTCGGTACCGGCCAGCGGCTGCGCCGTCGTCGACGCCAGCGACCGCAGCCACAGACGCGAGGCGCCATCGCCTGAGGCCACGAACACGATCTGCCGGCCGTCGGGCGAGAGCGCGAAGCTATCGGGCTGGCTCGTCGCAGGCGTGACGATGTCGACGCGCGTTTCGGACGGCGGGGCAAGGCGCAGATACCGGATCGCGGGAACCGCGAGCACGGCGGCGGTGATACCCAGTACCGCGGCCACGATTGCGACCGATGCCAGCATCCAGCCCAGCCGTCGGGCCCTCTGCGCGCTCCTCGCCGCGGCCGCCTGGGCGAGCGCGGCAGCCGCCTGCTCTGCCGCCGCCGCCGCCGGGTCCAGGATCGCCCGCAGCGCCGTCACCAGGCGCGTCGCATCGTTGTGAAAGTCCGGATCCGGCCGCACTTCGATCGACTGACGAAACACCAGCGATGCCAAGGAACCCGGCAGCTCCGCGGCGACCGGCAGCTGCGCATGACCGACCAGCACCGGCACCACCGGGATGTCGCGGGCGAGCGCGGTCTCCAGCTCGATGCGCACGAAGTCGTCCGCATCCTCCAGCCGCCGCTGCCCCGCCGGGTTGCGCGCCTGCGTCCAGTGCGGACCCACGATGGCGAGCATCACCCCGCAGTTGCCCACGATGTCGTTCAGATGCCCGCGAAAATCGCGCCCCAGCGGAATCGAATCCACATCCTTGAACACCTGCGCCTTGCCGAACTCGGTGACGAGGCGATCGTAGATGCGGCCCGTGGCGTCCGGGCTGTCGCTGCGGCGGTAGCTGATGAAAATGCCCGACAAGACTCACTCCGCTTTCTTATGACCCGGATGATCTCATCGTCGCGACCGGGCCGTTCCTTGGATATATACCGCGGAAGTCTATGCGCCCCCGGGCCTCGAGGTCGAATGGCGGCTCTGGGAAAGCCCATTCGTTCATGACGGTCGCAGGTCCAGTGCCATCGGCCTTGATCGTTGCCGTGGTGGAGTTGGAGGAGGCAAGGCGATCTTGTCTCCTGTGTGTCTCCTCCTCAAAATTTCGCCCGATTTAGCGGACCGATCGGCACTGGTCACATCGAGCACATTCTTGGATAGCATGGATTCGCCGGATTTAAGCCGCACCAAATCGAAATACTCTCGATTTGGTGCGGCAAAATAGGGATGAGGTCTGCCGCACCAAATCGCATTCTGATAGGCCGATACCTATCACCGAGATCCATCGATGAGCCCGTTCATAGGTCGCGCCGGCGAGCTGGCCGAGCTCGCGCGGCTGCGCGAAGCGCGTCAGGCGCAGCTTGTCATCGTCGAGGGGCGCAGGAGGATCGGCAAAAGCCGCCTGGTCGGCGAGTTCGCTCGCGGGCGTCGGTTCCTGCAGTTTGCCGGGCTTGCGCGCGCACCACAGACGACCGCCCAGACTCAACGGGATGAGTTCGCGCGGATGCTCGCTTCGCAGACCGATCTGCCCAAGGTGTCGAGTGATGACTGGGGGGCGCTGTTCCAGCTTCTGTGTCGGGAAGTGTCTCGGGGGGCAGTGATCGTGCTGCTCGATGAGATCTCACCCTGCCCGAGTGCAATCGATTCTGGCCGAACAAGACGCGCATTTCCGCTTACGAGAAACTGAAGCTCCTGGCGGTCACCGGCGGCGTTCCCCGATACCTGGAGATGATTGACCCGGGGGTGAGCGCAATCTATCGCAAGATCGTAATGAGCCTGCTCCCGGGCTCTGCTTCGCTGGCGCAGGTACTCGCTGCCGCCGAGCGGTCGAAGACAGGCGACTATAGCGACTACCTCGACGACATGGTACACGCTGGATTTCTGGCGCGTGACTACACCTGGAAGCCTCGGACCGGCGAGGTGTCGAAGCTCAGCAGGTACCGGCTGAAGGATAATTTCATCCGCTTTTACCTGCGCCATGTTGCGCCGAACAGGCCGAGAATCCAGAGTGGACTGTTCGAGAATCGCTCACTGGCTTCCCTGCCGGGCTGGGAAAGCATGCTTGCGCTGCAGTTTGAGAACCTCGTGCTGAACAACATGCATGTAGTAATCGACCGGCTTGGTATCCCGCGAGAGGAGATCGTGTTTGCCAATCCGTTCTTTCAGCGCGCCACGCGGCTGCATCCAGGATGCCAATTGGACCTGGCGATCCAGAGTCGCTTCAACACTGTCCACGTGTGCGAAATCAAGTTTTCCAGATCATCGATAAAGCCGTCGGTCATCGACGAAGTCGAGCAAAAGATCAACGTGCTAAACCTGCCGGGGCAATTCTCGGTGCGGCCGGTGCTGATCCACGTGAACGGCGTACACCAGGATGTCATCGACCAGGGATACTTTGCCAAATGTATTGATTTTGGCGAGCTCTTGACAGACTGACGGCTTGCGCCGGTTTGTTTAATAACGGCACATGGAGCAGCCAGAGCCGGCATAGCCCCTCCTGCATCCAACGGTTGCTTCGGATCGAACACATCCCGGGAGTGAACCTGCTCGCGCAGTGCCAGCGCTGAAGTCTTCTGAGCGAATGCCGTGGGCACGGCTCTGCGCAGCAACGCATCGCCTCGGCGTGCCCCGCTCATTGCGCGGTTGCCGCGGGATTCCAATTCTGGATCAGCGTGATCGGCGCTGCGGCGCTCGACGACAGCATGTCGATGAGGAAGCGCCCGTCGGAGGCGACGTCATATTCGCGCACCTGCTGTGGACCCACGCCATCATTGAGAATCTGCGTCTGGAAAAGCTTCACCGGCGTGCCCGCTGCAAACGTGGTTCCCCTGGCGGTGATCGGTGCCGCCATCATCGCCCCTGACGGGTCGATGTAATCGATCTCCTGGCCGTTGGGCTGCCACGTGGGATCGATGCCGCCCGCGGTGGACACCTGCCACTGCATCGCACCCGAGGCCGCGTCCGAATCCTGGGCACCCGGCGGGTGGAACGGGCGGACGTAAATCTCGAATCGCCCGGATTCGTTCGACTGGTACGCCACCCACCGACCGTTCGGCGAGAACACACCTTGCTCCTCGTCGAACGGCGTCTTCAGGAACGCCGAGGGCGTGTGTGCCCCGACCATCGGGACGACCCAGAGGTCCCAGCCAGTCTGCGGATCAGGGCTCCCATACAGCAGGAATCGGCCGACCGGCGACCAGCTGGTCGGTACCCTCGGCACCTTGACTTGACCTGAGCGCAGGAGCGGCTGCGCGTCACCCACCGCCCCGTTCACGAGCTTCTGGTAAAGGTCGACGGCACCGGCACGGGACCGGTTGGAGCTGAACACAATCCGCGTGCCGTCGGGGGACCACACGGGGTAGTAGTCAAAATTCGCCCCGAACGTCAGGCGGCTCATGCGCTCGCCATCCAGCAGCCAGATATTTGCGCCGCCCTGCGCCGTTGCGCGCGCGACCACCACGCGCCGGCCGTCGGGTGCGACACGCGGAACAAATAGACCGGCTAGACCGGCATCCTGGGCACCAACGCTGTCGCGCGCGGTGCCCGAGCGGTCGAACCACGTGAGTTGCCCCAGGCCGGCCACTCCGACCCGGTAAGCCACCAGCCCCGTCGCCGACGCGGACACGGGGCCGGCAACTGCCCCTGCCGGCAGGCCCGTGGCCAGCGTGACCGGCGCACCCGTGAGCGCAGCCTTTCGGACATCCAACCGCTGGGCGACGAGCGCGCCATCCCGCACCCACAGCATCCAGCCGGTGGACAGATACACCGGTCTGCTCGGCGCATTCGTCAGCCGCGTCGCAGCGCCCCCGGCCAGATCGCCCAGGTACCCACCCGCGTCCGAAGATGCAAACACACCGAACAGGAAATGATGGCCATCGGGCAGGAAGAAGGGTCCAGCCTGGTCAGTCCTTGCCGTGAGCGTGTTCACCGCCCGCGCCGCGCCCCCGGTGGCGGAGACGCGCATCAAGCGACTGCCTGGGGTCGGCACAAACAGGATGACGCCGGCCGAGTTCCATGTCCCGCCTCGCCCGTTAGGTGCAGGCGCCAGCGTGTACGGCGCGCCGCCGCCCAGATCAAGGCGCTTCAGCGCACTGTCAGCGAAGAAGCCAATCGAGCGGCTGTCGGGCGACCAGAAGGGATCGGTTGCGCCCTCCGTTCCGGCAAGCGGCTGCGCCGTCGTCGACGCGAGCGACCGCAACCACAGACGCGAGGCGCCATCGCCTGAGGCCACGAACACGATCTGCCGGCCATCGGGCGAGAGCGCGAAGCTGTCGGGCTGGCTCGTCGCGGGCGTGATGATGGCGAGGCGCGTCTCGGGTGGCGGGGGCGGCGGCGTCTCGCGCAGATAACGAGAGGCGGGAACCCCAAGCGCCGCGCCGGCGGCGATGCCGAGTACCGCGGCCGTCACGATCCAGCCCACCCATCGACTGCTCTGCGCGCCGGTCGCTGCGGCAGGCCGTGCGATCGCGGCAGCCGCTTGCTCGGCCGCCGCCGCGGCTGCTGCTGC
>JASHPX010000045.1 GCA_030037905.1 Gammaproteobacteria bacterium | reverse complement strand
GCACCGGCGCGCCGATGATGATGATCGACCACGTCTACCACGAGCATCTGACGCCCGAGAAGGTCGATCAGGTGCTCGACGCACTGGAGTAGCGGTCGTGGGCCAGTGGGACGACAAGTGCAACCTGACCTGCTTCGAGCCGCTGCATCTGCCGCGCTCCTGGACGCTGGCGAGCTACCGCAGCATCGGGGGCTATCAGGCGTGGGAGCGCATCCTCGCCGAGAAGCCGCCGCGCGAGCAGATCATCGACACGGTCAAGGCTTCGGGGCTGCGCGGGCGCGGTGGGGCGGCCTTCCCGGTCGGGGTCAAGTGGAGCTTCATGCCGCGCAACGCCACGATGCAGAAGTACGTCGTGTGCAACTCCGACGAGAGCGAGCCGGGGACCTGCCACGATCGCGATATCCTGCGCTACAACCCGCACGCGCTGATCGAGGGGCTGGCGATCGGCGGCTATGCGATGAACGCCACCGTGGGTTACAACTATATCCGCGGCGAATTTCTGGGCGAGCCGATTCCGCGCTTCGAGGCGGCGCTCGCGGAAGCCTATGCGGCCGGCCTCCTGGGCCGAAACATCCGCGGCTCGGGAATCGACTTCGATCTGCATACGTTCATCGGCGCGGGCGCCTATATCTGCGGGGAGGAGACCGCGCTGCTCGATTCACTCGAGGGCAAGACCGGCAAGCCGCGCTTCAAGCCGCCGTTTCCCGCGGCATTCGGGCTGTACGGGATGCCCACGACGATCAACAACACGCAGAGCTTTGCCTCGGTGCCTACGATTCTGCGCCGCGGTGCGCAGTGGTTTGCGGACCTGGGACCCAAGAACTCCGGTGGTACGGCGATCTTCTCGGTGTCCGGCCATGTCAACCGGCCGGGCAACTTCGAGCTGCCGCTCGGTGTGCCGTTCGCGGACCTGCTGGAGATGGCCGGTGGGGTGTGGAAGGGGCGCAGCCTGAAGGCCGTGATCCCGGGCGGCTCCTCGGTGCCGGTGGTCCCCGGGCAGATCATGCTGAAGACCAACATGGACTATGACTCCATCAAAGCCGTGGGCTCGGGCATCGGCTCGGCCGCCGTGATCGTGATGGACGAGACCACCTGCATGGTGCGCATGCTCGAGCGCATCTCGCGCTTCTACATGTCCGAGTCCTGCGGCCAGTGCACGCCGTGCCGCGAGGGCACCGGCCGGCTCAACCGCACTCTCAACCGCATTCTCGGTGGGCGCGCGCGCTCCGAGGATCTGAATCTGCTGCTGGACGTGGCCAATCGCATCGAGGGTCATACCATCTGCGGCCTGGGAGACGCGGCCGCCTGGCCGGTACAGAGCTTCCTGAAGCACTTCCGCCACGAGTTCGAGTACATGGTCGAGCACGGCGGGCGCAGCATCGTCGACGCGCAGGCGCAGATGCAGCCGGCGGGCGCGGCCGCATGAGCGGCGGGGCATGAGCGGGGTCGCATGAGCGGGGTCGCATGACCGAAGAGCTGGTCAATATCGAGGTGAACGGCGTGCCGATGAAGGCGCGCAAGGGCGAGGTCATCATCCGCGCCACCGACCGGGAGGGCGTGTACATCCCGCGGTTCTGCTATCACGACAAGCTGCCGATCGCGGCCAACTGTCGCATGTGCCTGGTCGAGGTGGAGAAGTCCCCCAAGCCGCTGCCCGCGTGCGCGACACCGGTGGCCGAGGGCATGAAGATCTTCACCAATTCGGTGCGCGCGACCGGCGCGCAGCGCGCCACCATGGAGTTTCTGCTGATCAATCACCCGCTGGATTGTCCGATCTGCGATCAGGGCGGGGAGTGCGAGCTGCAGGATCTGGCCGTGGGCTTCGGTCGAGATGTGTCGCGCTTCGTCGAGAAGAAGCGCGTAGTCAAGGACAAGAACCTGGGACCGCTGGTCTCCACCGACATGACGCGCTGTATTCACTGCACGCGCTGTGTGCGCTTCGGCCAGGACATCGCCGGCATTCAGGAGCTCGGCGCCACCGGTCGCGGCGAGCACATGGAGATCGGCACCTACATCGAGCGCAGCGTCGACCACGAGCTGTCGGGCAACATCATCGACCTCTGTCCGGTCGGGGCGCTCAACAGCAAGCCCTTCCGCTATCACGGGCGCGGCTGGGAGATGACGCAGTACCCGCTCGTCTCTCCGCACGACGCAGTGGGCACGCAGCTCTACGGGCACGTGCTGCGCGGCCGCCTGATGCGTGTGGTACCGCGTCCCTGTGAGGAGATCAATGAGACCTGGATCGCCGATCGTGACCGCTTCAGCTACGAGGGCATCTACAGCGAGGACCGGCTGCTCGCCCCCGCGGTGCGCGCCCCCGACGGCAGCTGGCGCGAGGTGGAGTGGGATGTGGCACTGGCCGCGGCCGCAGAGGCTCTCGAGCGCGCCGGCGACGCGCTCGGGCTGCTCGCGCATCCCTCGAGCACGCTCGAGGAGCTGTACTTGGCCGCGCGCCTGACAGAAGGGCTGGGCAGCGCGAACCTCGATCACCGGCTGCGCCAGCGCGACTTTCGCGGCGACGCGTACGACGCGCCGGGCGTGCCGGTGCCGGGCATGCCCGAGCTCGGCATGCCGATCGCCGCGGTCGACCAGCTGGACGCGCTGCTCGTCGTCGGCGCGAACCTGCGCCGCGAAGTGCCGATCCTCGCGCATCGTGTACGCAAGGCGGCGCTGCGCGGAGCGCGTGTCAGCTTTCTCAATCCGGCGCGCTTCGAGTACTTCTTCCCGGTGGCTGACTACCTGCTGGCCGATCCCGCGGCGCAGTCGAGCGAGCTAGCCGCCCTGCTCGCCGCCGCGCGCCAACACACGAGCGCAGCGATGCAGCATGGGGCGCAGGAGACGCTGCCGCCGCAGCTCGAGGCGCACGTTGCCGGCGCCAAGGTCGGCGAGTCGCACCGTGCCATCGCCGCGGCGCTGGCGGGCGGCGAGCGGCGCGCCATCTGGCTGGGGGCGCTGGCCTTGCGCAGTGATGCATATGCAGAAGCGCGCAGGCTGGCGCGCGCACTGGCGCGCGCGACCGGGGCGAGCTTCGGTGAGCTCGCCGAAGGCGGCAATGCCGCCGGCGCGTGGCTAGCGGGCGTCCTGCCCCATCGCGGTGTGGGCGGGGCGATGCGCGAGCGCCCAGGGCAGAACGCCCGACAGATGCTCGAGCAGGCGTTGCCCGGCTACCTGCTGCTGCACACCGAGCCCTGGGCTGACGCAGCCGTGCCGCAGGCGCTCGAGATGCTTGCAACCGCGCGCGACATCGTCGCGGTGACCCCCTATGCGAGCGAGGAGCTGCGGCGTGTGGCCCGCGTGCTGCTGCCGGCCGGTACCTTTGCCGAGACCTCCGGCACCTACGTGAATCTGGAGGGCCGCTGGCAAAGCTATCCCGGAGCGGCGCGGCCGCTGGGCGCGGCGCGTCCGGCCTGGAAGATCCTGCGCGTGCTCGGGAGTCTGCTCGGCCTCGCGGGCTTCGAGTACCAGTCCTCGGCAGGAGTGTCCCAGGAGCTGGCCGCACGCCTGAAGCAGGAGACGCCGGCTGCTGCCGCCGACTCACCAGCTGTCACGGCCAAGGCCGCACCCGTGGAGACATCCAAGGCGACAGCACGGAGCATCGCGCCGGTGCTCGATATGCCGATGTATGCGGTCGATCCGATCGTGCGTCGCTCCGATGCGCTACAGCGCACGCGCGAAGGACGTGCACAGCCGCAGCGCTACGGGGGCGGCTCGTGAGCGCCGTGGGCCAGTTTTGGGCACAGCTGCCCGCGGTGGCGCACTCCACGGTCATCACCGTGGTGCTGATGATCATCCTGATCCTCTCGGTAGCGTATCTGACGCTGTGGGAGCGCAAGTTCATCGGCTGGATGCAAATGCGCCTCGGCCCCAACCGCGTGCGCATCTTCGGGATGCTGCCGGGCTGGGGGCAACCCTTTGCCGACGTCATCAAGCTGCTGATCAAGGAAGTCATCGTGCCGGCGCGCGCCAACAAGATGTTGTTCGCGCTCGCGCCGGCGATCGCGCTGATTCCGGCATTTGCGACCTGGGCGGTAGTGCCGATCTGGCCGCACTACGCAATCGCGAACGCCGACGCGGGACTGCTGTACGTGCTGTCGCTCACCTCCATGGGCATCTATGGCGTCATACTCGCCGGCTGGGCGTCCAACTCCAAGTACGCCTTCCTCGGGGCGATGCGCTCGGCGGCGCAGATGGTCGCCTACGAGATCGCCATGGGGTTTGCGCTGGTCGGGGTGCTCATGGCCTCGCGCAGCCTGAATCTGGGCACCATCGTCGAGCGCCAGCAGGGCGGGGTACTCGCCTGGAACTGGTTTTGGCTCGCGCCGCTGGTGCTGGTGTACTTCATCTCCGGAGTCGCCGAGACCAACCGCCTGCCGTTCGACGTGGCCGAGGGTGAGTCGGAGATCGTCGCGGGCTTTCACGTCGAGTACTCGGGCATGGCGTTCGCGCTGTTCTTCCTGGCCGAATACGCCAACATGATCCTGATCGCGGGCCTGACGTCCGTGTTCTTCTTCGGCGGCTGGCTCAGCCCCCTGCAGGGCTACCCGGGCATCGGCGATACCGGGCTGGGAGCGCCGGGGACCTACTGGTTCGTGCTGAAGATTTTCGTGTTTCTGTGCATATTCCTGTGGTTGCGCGCCACCTTTCCACGCTACCGCTACGACCAGATCATGCGTCTCGGCTGGAAGGTGCTGATCCCGGTGACGCTGGTGTGGATCGTGGCCGAGGGGCTCATGGCCTATTGGCACGTCGGTCCCTGGAGGGTGTGAGCGGCCATGCCGGTGCGCAATCCGATCAAGACGTTCCTGCTCACCGAGCTGCTGGAGGGCATGGGTGTCACGCTGCGCAGCCTCTTCCGGCGCAAGGTGACGGTGTATTACCCCGAGGAGAAGACACCGCAGTCGGTGCGTTTCCGCGGCCTGCACGCGCTGCGCCGTTATCCCAACGGTGAGGAGCGCTGCATCGCCTGCAAGCTGTGCGAGGCTGTGTGCCCAGCGCTGGCGATCACCATCGATTCGGACGTGGCCCCGGACGGCACGCGCCGCACGACGCGCTACGACATCGATCTGTTCAAGTGCATCTACTGCGGGTTCTGCGAAGAGGCCTGTCCCGTCGATGCCATCGTCGAGACCCGCATTCACGAGTATCACATGGAGCATCGCGGCGAAAACATCATGTCCAAGGACAAGCTGCTCGCCGTGGGTGAGCGCTACGAAGCGATGATCAATGCGGATAAGAGTGCCGATGCGCGCTATCGCTGAGGGCTCGAGCGACAGAGGTCCGCACGGCGCGAGGCGGCCGGGAGGGAGGGAGATTTCACTGTGTTGCCGTTGATACTGTTCTACTGCTTTGGCGCCATATTGCTCGGCGCGGCGCTCGGCGTGATCACGGCGCGCAACCCCGTGCACTGCGCTCTGTGGCTGGTGCTGTGCTTCGTGACTTCGGCGGTGATCTGGATGCTGATGGAGGCGGAGTTCCTGGCGCTGGTGCTGGTGCTGGTGTACGTCGGGGCGGTCATGGTGCTGTTCCTGTTCGTGCTGATGATGCTGGATCTGAACCTCGAGCAGCTGCGCGCGGGATTCACGCGCTACGCCTGGCTCGGCTGGCTGGTGGCGGCGGTGGTGGTGCTGGAGATCGTGGGCGTGGTGCTCGGCCAGCGGCTCGGCGTGAATGCCCTGCGCTCGCCCACGCCGTTGCCCGCGAATTACAGCAACACCACGGCGCTGGGCACGCTGCTGTACACGCACTACTTCTATCCCTTCGAGATCGCCGCGATGCTGCTGCTGGTGGCGATCGTGGCCGCGATCGCCCTGACCCTGCGTCACCGACAGGGGTTGAAGGTGCAGGATGTGGCGCGGCAGGTCGCCGTCGAGGCCAGCGAGCGCGTGCGCATGGTCAAGATGCCGGCGGAGCGGCGCGAATGATCACACTGGCGCACGTGTTGACGCTCTCGGCCGTGCTGTTCGCGCTCGCGGTGGCCGGCATCTTCCTGAATCGCAAGAACGTCCTGCTGCTGCTGATGTGCATCGAGCTGCTGCTGCTGGCGGCCAACTTCAATTTCATCGCGTTCTCGCGCTACCTCGGCCAGCTCGATGGGCAGGTGTTCGTGTTCTTCGTGCTGACGGTGGCGGCGGCCGAGGCCGCCATCGGGCTGGCGATCGTGGTGGTGCTGTCGCGCGAGCGGCGCACCATCGACGTCGAGCAGCTGAACCGGCTGGAGGGCTGAGGGCGTGAGCCTCGCGCTGCTGCTGCCCATTCCGCTGCTGCCGCTCGCCGCGGCGATCCTCGCGGGACTGTTCGGCCGGCGCATCGGCCGTGCCGGTTCCGCCTCGCTCGCCATCGGTGCGGTGGCGCTGTCCTGGATACTCTCGTGTGTGGTCCTGTGGCGCATGCTCGCCCGGCATGCGCCGGATTTCGACGGCACGGTGTATGTCTGGGGCATGGCCGGGGGACTGCGCATCCAGGTCGGCTTCCTGGTCGATCACCTCACGGCCCTGATGATGATCGTGGTCACGTTCGTATCGCTGTGCGTGCACGTCTACACCGTCGGTTACATGCACGACGACCCCGGCTACCAGCGCTTCTTCGCGTACATCGCGCTGTTCACGTTCTCGATGCTGATGCTGGTGATGGCCAACAACTTCATGCAGCTGTTCTTCGGCTGGGAGGCCGTCGGTGTGGTCTCCTACCTGCTGATCGGTTTCTGGTACACGCGCCCCAGCGCCATCTTCGCGAGCCTGAAGGCCTTCATCGTCAACCGCATCGGGGATTTCGGCTTCCTGCTCGGCATCGCGGCGGTGCTCTATTACACCGGCTCGCTCGACTACCACACGGTGTTCGCGGCTGCACCGGCGATCGCCGCCAGGAGCATCCCGGTGCTGTCGAGCGCCCCGGGCTCGGCGATCACCTTCATCTGCGTGTGCCTGTTCGTGGGCGCCATGGGCAAGTCCGCGCAGATGCCGCTGCACGTGTGGCTGCCGGACTCGATGGAAGGCCCGACCCCGATCTCCGCGCTGATTCACGCGGCCACCATGGTGACCGCAGGGATCTTCATGGTGGCGCGCATGTCGCCGCTGTTCGAGCTGTCCCCCACCGCGCTGTCGCTGGTGCTCATCATCGGCGCGACCACGGCGTTCTTCATGGGGCTGCTCGGTGTGGTCAACAATGACATCAAGCGGGTGATCGCCTACTCGACGCTCTCGCAGCTCGGCTACATGACCGCGGGCCTGGGCGCTTCAGCCTACGGCGCGGCGATCTTTCACCTGATGACACACGCGTTTTTCAAGGCGCTGCTGTTCCTGGCGGCGGGCGCGGTGATCATCGCGATGCATCACGAGCAGGACATGCGCAAGATGGGCGGGCTTCGCAAGCGCATGCCGGTCACCTACTGGACCGCGATGATCGGCAGCCTCGCCCTGATCGCTACGCCGTTCTTCTCGGGGTTCTATTCGAAGGACGTGCTGATCGACGTGATTCATGGATCGCGGCAATGGGGCGCGAGCTATGCCTACTGGTGCGTGCTGCTGGCGGTGTTCGTGACCGCGCTGTACACCTTCCGGATGATGTTTCTGACGTTTCATGGCCAAGAGCGGCTCGATCATCACGCCCAGGAGCACTTCCACGACGTCGGCTGGAACATGAAGGGTCCGCTGATCGCACTGGCCATTCCGTCGTTCCTGGTCGGCGAATTCACGGTAGGTCCCGTGCTGTTCGGCGGCTTTTTCGCCGATTCGATTCGCGTGCTGCCCGCTCACGACATGCTCGCCGCGCTCGCCAGGGAATGGCACGGAAGCCTGAGCTTCTCCTTCGGCGCTTTCGACTCACCGGCCATCTACATCGCGGCCGCCGGCGTGCTGACCGCCTGGCTATTCGTGCTGAAGAAGCCGGCGTGGGGCGACGCGGCGCGCGAGCGGCTCGGTCTCCTCACCCGTATTCTGGACAACAAGTTCTATTTCGACTGGTTCAACGAGAATCTCGTCGCGCCGCTGGCGCGCGGGGTCGGCTGGCTGCTGTGGCGCGGGGGCGATCAGACGCTGATCGACACCGTGGCCGTCAATGGCTCGGCCGAGACGGTGGGGTGGCTCGCGCTCGCGATCCGCCGGGTGCAGACCGGGTTTCTGTACTCCTATGCCTTCTGGATGATCATCGGGCTCGCGGCGCTGCTCGGCTGGTTTCTGAGCCGCCCGTCGTGAAGCTGTTGCGCGCGCAAACACACCTCACACGCCGTTTACGGTCAGGGAAGTGGGCCGATGCACTCTAGCTGGCTATTATCGCTCGTGATCTGGCTGCCGATCGTGGTCGGCATCGTGGTACTGGCGCTGGGCGATACCCGGGCCCGCGCGGCGCGCTGGACGGCGCTCGTCGGCTCGCTGGCGACGCTCGCGGCCTGCGTGCCGCTGTACACCGGCTTCCAGAACGGCACGGCGAGCTACCAGTTCGTCGAGCGCACCGCCTGGATTCCCGCGCTGCACGCGCAGTACTACCTCGGCGTCGACGGCATCTCCCTGCCGCTGCTGCTGCTGACCGCCTTCATGACGGTGCCGGTGGTGATCGCCGGCTGGAGCGTGATCGAGCGACGCGTGGCGCAGTATTTCGCCGCATTCCTCATCATGGAAGGGCTGATGATCGGCGTATTCGCATCGCTCGATGCGCTGCTGTTCTATTTCTTCTGGGAGGCGATGCTCATCCCGATGTTCGTCATCATCGGGGTGTGGGGCGGCCCGCGGCGCGTCTATGCGACACTGAAATTCTTCCTGTATACGTTCCTCGGCTCGGTGCTGATGCTCGTGGCGCTGATCTACCTGTATGAGAAGACCGGCAGCTACACGATCGCCAGCATGCAGCAGATGCCGCTGTCGCTGTCGGTGCAGCGCTGGATCTTCCTGGCGTTCCTGGTGGCGTTCGCCGTGAAGGTGCCGATGTGGCCGGTGCACACCTGGCTGCCGGATGCGCACGTGGAAGCGCCGACCGGGGGCTCGGTGATCCTCGCGGCGATCATGCTGAAGATGGGTGGCTATGGGCTGCTGCGCTTCAGTCTGCCGATAACCCCGGATGCGAGCCGCGAGCTGGACTGGCTGATCCTCGTGCTGTCGCTGATCGCGATCGTCTACATTGCGCTCGTCGCCCTGGTGCAGACGGACATGAAGAAGCTGATCGCATACTCGTCGATCGCACATATGGGATTCGTCACGCTCGGGGCGTTCCTGGTGTTCCTGATCATTGCGGCTACCGGCACGCTCGACGGGGCGGCTTCCGGCATGGACGGCGCGCAGTTCCAGATGATCTCGCATGGACTGATCTCCGGAGCGCTGTTCCTGTGCATCGGAGTCATGTACGACCGGCTGCACACGCGCGATATCACCGCCTACGGCGGGGTCGTGAACGTCATGCCGGCGTTCGCGGCCTTCATGGTGCTGTTCGCGCTGGCCAACTCCGGCCTGCCGGGCACTTCCGGGTTCGTCGGCGAGTTCCTGGTGATTCTCTCGAGTTTCCATGCGAGCTTCTGGTATGCGCTGCTCGCGGCCACCATCCTGGTGTTCGGCGCCGGCTACAACCTGTGGCTCGTGAAGCGCGTCATCTTCGGGGCAGTCGGCAACGAGAAGGTGGCGCGCATGCAGGAGCTCAATGGCCGCGAGTTCCTGGTGCTCGGAGTGCTCGCGGCCTCGGTGCTGCTGCTGGGTGTATGGCCCACGCCGCTGCTGAACATGATGGACGCTTCAGTGCAACACCTGGTGCACCAGGTGGTGGCCAGCAAGATCCCCGCGGTGGCGCTGCGATGATCGCCGCGGGTGACTCCTCGGTGCTGCCGGCGCTGCCGGAGATCATCCTGGCGGGCGCAGCGTGCGTGATCCTGCTGTTCGACGTGTACGGCGGCCCGGTACGCCGTGCGCTGACCCCATCGTTGACGCTGCTGGCCCTGCTGGCGGGTGTGGTGGTGACCGGCTGGTTTGCCATGGCCGGGCATCGGCAGCTGTTGTTCGACGGGCTCTACGTATCGGACCCGCTGGCGAGCTTTCTGAAGCTGGTCGCGTTCGCGACCATGGCGACGGTGGTGTTCTACTCGCAGGACTACCTCGAGCAGCGCGACATCCGCGGCGGAGAGTATTACGTGCTGTGCCTCACCGCGCTGCTGGGCGTGTTCGTGCTGATCTCGGCCAACAATCTGCTGACGGTGTACCTCGGCATCGAGCTGCTGTCCCTGTCGCTGTACGCCCTGGTGGCGTTCGATCGCGAGTCCGGCATCGCCGCGGAGGCGGCCATCAAATACTTCGTGCTCGGCGCGATCGCCTCGGGCGTGCTGTTGTACGGGATGTCGATGCTCTACGGCCTGACCGGCACGCTCGACCTGGACACGCTCGCGCGGCTCGTGCGCCACGGCGCCGACGCCGGCGTGATCATCGGCGTGGCGTTCGTGGTGGTGGCGATCGGCTTCAAGTTCGGGGCGGTGCCGTTCCACATGTGGGTCCCGGACGTCTATCAGGGCGCGCCCACCAGCGTGATGCTGTACATCGCCACGGTGTCCACGCTCGGTTCCTTCGCGCTGGTCATGCGCCTGCTCGCCCATGGGCTCGCGGGGCTGCCCGCGCTGTGGACGCAGATGCTCATGGCGATCGCGATACTGTCACTGCTCATCGGTAATCTCATAGCCATCGCGCAGGCGAACCTCAAGCGCATGCTGGCGTACTCGGCCATCGCCAATGCCGGTTTCGTGCTGCTGGGTTTTGCCACCGGCACCACCGCCGGCTATCGGGCGGCGCTGTACTACACGATCGCCTACGTGCTCACCACGCTGGGCGCGATCGGCATGATCCTCATGCTCGCGCGCCGTGGCCATGAGCACGACGAGATCGACGATTTCAAGGGTCTCGCCACGCGCGATCCACTGCTCGCGCTGCTGATGCTGGCCATGATGTTCTCGCTTGCCGGAGTGCCGCCCTTCATCGGCTTCTGGGCCAAGCTGTGGATCATCCAGGCGCTGCTCGGCGGTGCGCACGTATGGGTGGCGACCTTCGTCGTGCTGATCTCGGTGGTCGGGGCGTACTACTACCTGCGCGTGGTGTGGTACATGTACTTCGAGCCGGCCGGCGATCGACCGGTGCCCGAGCCC
>JASHPX010000044.1 GCA_030037905.1 Gammaproteobacteria bacterium | reverse complement strand
AATTTCGGTGCCAACTACGACAACACGCTGATGGCGTGGTTTCATAAGTTCGATGGCAACTGGCCGCAGATCGCATCACGCTACGGAGAACGTTTCTACCGGATCTGGAAGTACTATCTGCTGTCCTGCGCGGGCGGCTTTCGCGCGCGCGTGATCCAGCTGTGGCAGCTGGTACTCTCCAAGCACGGTGTGCCGGGCGGCTATTTGACTGTGCGCTGAGGCAGGCGGTCCGGCGCGCGTGGCCGACTCGCATGGCCGGCGGGCGCCGCGGCTGCAGCCGCCGCAGCGCCGAGGGTGAGCAGAACGGTGAACATGCCTGCAGTGCTGCACTCGGACGTCGATGTACACGGCGCGCAGTTCGCGGCCAACGCGCGCGAGATGCGTGCCCGGGTGGAGGAGTTGCGCGCACGCACGGCGGCGGCGGCCGCCGGCGGCCCTCAGGCTTCGCGCGAGCGACACCGCGCGCGCGGCAAGCTGCCGGTGCGCGAGCGCATCGACCTGCTGGTGGACCCCGGCAGCCCATTCCTGGAACTGAGTCCACTGGCCGCGCACGGTCTGTACGGCGACGAGGTGCACGCCGCCGGCGTCGTCACCGGCATCGGCCGCATCATGGGCCGTGAATGCGTGATCGTCGCGAATGACGCAACCGTCAAGGGCGGTACCTACTATCCGCTCACGGTGAAGAAACACCTGCGCGCTCAGGAGATCGCGGGCGACAATCACCTGCCGTGCATCTACCTGGTCGATTCGGGCGGCGCATATCTGCCGATGCAGGACGAGGTGTTTCCCGACCGCGAGCACTTCGGCAGGATCTTTTACAACCAGGCGCGCTTGTCGGCGCGTGGCATTGCGCAGCTCGCCGCCGTGATGGGATCCTGTACCGCGGGCGGCGCCTATGTGCCGGCCATGGCCGATGAGAGCGTCATCGTGCAGGGTAACGGTTCGATCTTCCTGGGCGGTCCGCCGCTGGTGCAGGCGGCGACGGGCGAGGTGGTCAGCGCCGAGGAGCTCGGCGGCGCCGATGTGCACACGCGCATCTCCGGGTTGTGTGATCACTATGCCGAAAGCGATGCGCACGCCATCGCCATTCTGCGCGCGATCGTCGCGCAGCTGCCTCTGCCGCCCTCGCTGCGCCTGCCGCCCCCGCCGTGCTCGCCGCCTTCGCCGTCCTCGCCGCCTTCGCAATTGGCGGCGCTCGGGCCCGCGGAGGAGCCGCGCTACGATCCCGAGGAGCTCTACGGCATCATCCCGAGCGACGTGCGCAAACCCTACGAGGTGCGCGAAGTCATCGCCCGGCTGGTGGACGGCTCACGCTTCGAGGAATTCCGACCGCGCTATGGATCCACGCTGGTGACGGGATTTGCGCAGCTGTACGGCTGCCCGGTGGGCGTATTGGCCAACAACGGCATTCTGTTTTCCGAATCCGCGCTCAAGGGCACGCACTTCATCCAGCTTGCCGCACGGCGCAACATCCCGCTGCTGTTCCTGCAGAATATCGCCGGCTTCATGGTCGGTCGCCGCTACGAGCACGGCGGCATCGCCAAGGACGGGGCCAAGCTGGTCTCGGCCGTGGCCGACAGCGCGGTGCCCAAGATCACGGTATTGATCGGCGGCTCCTTCGGGGCGGGCAACTACGGCATGTGTGGCCGCGCCTATGGGCCGCGTTTCCTGTGGAGCTGGCCGAATGCGCGCATCGCCGTCATGGGCAGCGAGCAGGCGGCCGGTGTGCTCACCAGTGTGCGCCGCGAGGCGCTCGCCGCCCACGGGCAGGAATTTTCCGAGCAGGAGCAGCAACGCATGGCCGGGCCGATTCGCGCGCAGTTCGAGCAGCAGAGCGACCCGTACTATGCGACTGCGCGCCTGTGGGATGATGGCATCATCGATCCGGCGCAGACGCGTCGGGTGCTCGGCCTCGGACTGCACGCCGCCCTGCAAGCTCCAGAGTCGCAAACCCGCTTCGGGATATTCAGGATGTGACCACATGAGCAACGACTATCACTGTCTGCAGCTCGAGCGCCGCGAGCGCTACGCGCTGCTCTGGCTGAACCGCCGCGAGCGACACAACGCGCTGGACGGGGAGCTCATCGCCGAGCTGCACCATGCGCTCGATACGCTGTCGCAGGAGGAAGCGGTGCGCGCCATCGTCATCGGTGGGCGCGGCGCGAGCTTCTGCGCGGGCGGAGATCTGCAGTGGATGCGCGGCCGGGCGGCGGGTAGCTTCGAGGACAACCTGCAGGACGCGCGCCAGCTCGCCTTCACGCTGCGTGCCGTCGCGCAGTGCCCGAAGCCGACGATTGCGCGCGTGCATGGCGCGGCCCTCGGCGGCGGTGTCGGCCTGATCGCCGCCTGCGACATCGCGCTGGCCAGTACCGACGCCGTGTTTGGACTGACCGAGACCCGGCTGGGGCTGACCCCCTCGACCATCGCTCCCTACGTAGTGGCCGCGATCGGGGATCGCGCCGCGCACCGCTGCTTCCTCACCGGCGAACGTTTCGACGCCCAGGAGGCGCAGCGGCTCGGGCTGGTGCAGGAGACGGTTGCTCCCGAGCAGCTCGATGAGCGATTGCAGGCGATGCTCGCCGCCCTCGCGCTCGGCGGCCCGCAGGCGCAGGAGCACTGCAAGTGGCTGCTCGCGGAGCTGCGCGGGGAGGGAAACGCGCTCGAGCGGCTCGAGGAGACCGCGCGCAGTCTCGCGAGCATCCGCGCCGGCGAAGAAGCGCGCGAGGGCATGGAGGCATTCTTCGCGCGGCGCAAGCCGTCGTGGGCGCCCTAGGACGCGGCGCAGCGGTGGGGCACGGCGGAGCGGTGGATTGTTCGAGCGCATCCTGATCGCCAACCGCGGCGAGATAGCCTGCCGCATCATCGCGACCTGCCGGCGCCTGGGCGTGGCGAGCGTGGCGGTGTATTCGGATGCCGATGCCGGCGCACTGCACGTGCGGCTGGCCGACGAGGCGCGGCGCCTCGGCCCGCCCCCTGCGCGTGAGAGCTATCTGGATATCGAGCGCGTGATCGGAGCGGCGCGCGCGAGCGGCGCGCAGGCGATCCACCCCGGCTACGGATTTCTCGCCGAGAACCCGCTGCTCGCCGAGCGCGCCGCGGCCGCGGGGCTGGTGTTCATCGGGCCGCCCGTGGCGGCAATGCGCGCGATGAGCTCCAAGGCCACCGCGCGCGAGCTGATGCTGCGCGCGGGGGTCCCGGTGTTGCCGGGCTACCAGGGCGAGCGACAGGACGGCGCGTTTCTGGCTGCACAGGCCGAGCAGATCGGCTACCCGGTGCTGATCAAGCCGGTCGCCGGGGGCGGCGGCAAGGGCATGCGCATGGTGGCGGATGCCGCCGAGCTCGCCACGACGCTCGCGGCCTGCCAGCGGGAAGCGCGCGGCGCCTTTGGCGATGCGCGGGTGCTGCTGGAGAAATTCCTGCCGGCGCCGCGGCACGTGGAAGTACAGGTGTTCGGCGATGCCGCGGGCACGGTGGTGCACCTCCATGAGCGCGACTGCTCGGCGCAGCGCCGTCACCAGAAGGTGCTCGAGGAGGCCCCGGCACCGCATCTGTCCGCCGCGCAGCGCGCTGCTCTGACCAGCGCGGCCTGCGAGGCGGCGCGCGCCGTCGGCTACCGCGGAGCCGGTACCGTCGAGTTTCTGCTGGACGCGGCGGGCCGGCACCACTTCATCGAGATGAATACGCGCATCCAGGTCGAGCATGCAGTGACCGAGATGATCAGCGGCGTGGACCTGGTCGAGTGGCAGCTGCGCATCGCCGCGGGTGAGCCCTTGCCGCTGAGGCAGACGCAGATCCACATCGCCGGTCACGCCATCGAGGCGCGGCTGTATGCCGAGCAGCCAGAAGCGGGTTTTCTGCCAGCGAGCGGCCGGCTGCGGCGTTTCGAGCTTCCGCCCGCGAGTCATGCGCTGCGGCTGGAAACCGGCGTGCGCGCTGGAGACATCGTGGGAATTGATTACGACCCCATGCTTGCCAAGCTCATCGTGCATGCAGGCACGCGCGCGGCAGCGGTGGCGGCGCTGCAGAGCGCACTCGGCGAGGTGCGCATCGTCGGCGTCGGCAACAATCTCGGCTTGCTGCGCCGCCTGGCCGCGAGTCCCGAGCTACGCGATGGGCGGATCGACACCGGCTTCATCGAGCGCGAGCTGCCGCGGCTGAGCGCGGCACCGGCAGGCCAGCCGCCTGCGCCGGCCACTGCCGTGCCCGATGCGGTGCTCGCGGCCGCCGCGCTCTGGACGCTCGCGCGGGAGCGCGAGGTCGGATACGCGGCGTCATCGCCATGGGCGGCGTCATCGCCATACGCGGCGTCATCGCCCTGGGGGCGCGCAGATGGCTGGCGGTTGAACGCCACCGGGTCGCGCACGCTGTGGTTCGAGCGGGTGGGTGCCATGGCCGCTCGAGCGTCCGCGGCCAGCGCAGATGCGCCGGGGACGCCGCGCCTGCCGGTCGTGGTCGAATACCATCCGTCGGAAACCTGGCTCGCGATCGGCGAGCGTCGTGGCGTCGCGTCGTTGTTGTCGGCCGGCACTGACGAATTCGCCGTGCGCTTCGCCGACACGACGGTGCGCGTGAGCCTCATCGAGGATGAGGCAGAGCTGCGCATCGGGCTCGGCCTGGATCAATACCGCATGCACCGGCACGATCCACTGCAGGTGGTCGCGGGCGAACGCGGCGCCGACAGCAGCCTTGCCGCTCCCATGCCCGGGCGGATCATCGCGACGCTCGCCGGCGTCGGGCAGACGGTGGCGAAGGGCACGCCATTGTTGATCATGGAAGCGATGAAGATGGAGCACACCCTGTGCGCGCCGGCCAATGGTGTCGTGCGTGCCTATCGCGCGGCCGTCGGCGCGCAGGTGCAGGAAGGCACGCTGCTGATCGACTTCGAGCCGCAGCCTTGAACGCACCGGCCACAAAGATGGCGTCGATGAGGCTGCGATGAGCTTACCGGCGCGCGTCCAGATCGTGGAGGTGGGACCGCGCGACGGGCTGCAGAACGAGCCGGCGACACAACCGGTCCCCACGGACGTGAAGCTCGAGCTGATCGCGCGACTCGCCGCCGCGGGGTTGACGCGCATCGAGGCCACTGCATTCGTATCCGCGCGCCGGGTGCCGCAGATGGCCGACCACGAGGCGCTGCTGCGCGCGCTACCGCGGCGTGCCGGGGTGCGCTACTCGGTGCTGACGCCGAACCTTGCCGGCTTCGAGGCCGCGCTGGCTGCCGGAGCACAGGAGGTGGCGGTGTTCGGCGCGGCCTCGGAGAGCTTCTCGCAGAAAAACATCCACTGCTCGATCGCCGAGAGTCTGCAGCGCTTCGAGCAGGTCACGCAGGCCGCCAGGGGTGCGGGCGTGCCGGTGCGCGGCTACGTGTCCTGTGCGCTCGGCTGCCCCTACGAGGGCGCCGTCGCGCCTGCGGCCGTGGCGCACGTCGCCGGGGCACTGCACGATCTGGGCTGCTACGAGATCTCTCTGGGCGATACCATCGGAGTGGGTACTGCGCGCGCTGCGCTGGCGATGCTCGAGGCCTGCGCGCGGCGCGTGCCACTGGAGCGGCTCGCCGGCCATTTCCACGATACCTATGGTCAGGCGCTCGCCAATGTCTACGCGGCGCTGCAACTGGGCGTGACCGTGTTCGACGCATCGGTCGCGGGACTGGGCGGCTGCCCCTACGCGCCGGGCGCCTCGGGCAATCTCGCCACCGAGGACCTGCTGTACATGCTCGACGGTCTGGGGATCGAGACCGGCGTGCGGCTGGACGCGCTGTTGCGAGCCGATCGCTATATCTGCGAGGCGCTCTCGCGGCCGACGCGCTCGCGCGTCGCACTGGCCCGGCAGAGCGCGGGGGTGTAGGGTTTCAGCGATGAACGCCCCGCCTGTTTCGCCGTCCGAGGGTGCGCGTGCTTCGCCGTCCGAGGGCGCGCGCGAGCGCTCGGCAGGGGCGCATCTGCGTGCGGCGCTCGCGGCCGAGCGGCCGCTGCAGATGGTCGGTGCGATCAATGCCTACGCGGCGCGCCTGGCTGCCGCCACCGGCTTTCGTGCGCTATACCTGTCCGGAGGTGGTGTCGCGGCCAACTCCCTCGGAGTGCCGGACCTCGGCATCAGTACGCTCGAGGATGTTCTGACGGACATACGCCGCATCACCGACGCGTGCGAGCTGCCGCTGCTGGTGGACGCAGACACCGGCTGGGGCGGTGCCTTCAACATCGCGCGCACGGTGCGCGCGATCGCCAAGGCGGGCGCGGCCGGCCTGCATCTCGAGGACCAGGTGCAGGCCAAGCGCTGCGGCCATCGCCCGGGAAAGCAGCTCGTGCCGCTCGAGGAGATGGTGGACCGCATCAAGGCAGCGGTGGACGCGCGTCCCGACGCCGGGTTCGTCATCATGGCACGCACCGACGCGCTGGCAAACGAGGGCCTGGAGCGCGCCATCGAGCGCGCGGCCGCCTGCGTGGCGGCGGGCGCCGACATGATTTTCCCCGAGGCCGTGACCGAGCTCGGGCACTATCGGCGCTTCAAGGATGCGCTACGGGTGCCTATCCTCGCCAACATCACCGAGTTTGGCCGCACGCCGCTGTTCGGACGCGACGAGCTCGGGGCTCACGGCGTGGACATCGTGCTGTATTGCTGCTCGGCCTATCGGGCGATGAACGCCGCGGCGCTGCAGACCTACCGCGTGATCCGGCGCGACGGCAGTCAGCGCGCCATGCTCGATCACATGCAGACGCGCGAGGAGCTGTATCGCTACCTGGATTATCCGGCCTTCGAACAGAGGCTCGATCGGCTGTTCGCCGAGGGCAAGGAGCGTTAGCCGATGCCGAAAAAGTCCGTGGCGCTCTCGGGCGTCGTCGCCGGCAACACCGCGCTGTGTACCGTGGGGCTGGCGGGTAACGATCTGCACTACCGCGGCTACGACATCCTGGAGATCGCCGAACGCTGCGAGTTCGAGGAAGTCGCGCATCTGCTGATCCACGAGCGCTGGCCCAACGCCGACGAGCTGGCCGATTACAAACAGCGCCTGAGGCGCGGCCGCGCGCTGCCGGCGCCGCTGCGTGCCGCGCTCGAGCTGCTGCCGGCCGCGACTCATCCCATGGACGTGCTGCGTACCGGCGTATCGGCGCTCGGTTGCCTGGAGGGTGAAGAGCCCGCCCATGCCGCCGAGCCCGCGCGTGCGCTCGCCGACCGACTGCTCGCGGCGCTACCCTCGATGCTGTGTTACTGGTACCACTTCAGTCGCGACAGACGGCGCATCGAGGTGCAGACCGATGATGATTCGGTTGCCGCGCATTTCCTGCATCTGCTGCATGGCCGGCCGGCCCCCGCGGCCTGGACGCGCGCCATGCACACCTCGCTGAATTTGTACGCCGAACACGAGCTCAACGCTTCGACTTTCACTGCGCGCGTGATCGCCGGCACGGGCTCGGATCTGTATTCCTGCATCGTGGGGGCGATCGGGGCGCTGCGCGGCCCCAAGCACGGCGGCGCGAACGAGGTTGCCTTCGAGATCCAGAGCCGCTACGACTCGCCGCAGGCCGCTGAGGCGGACATTCGCCGTCGCCTCGAGGCGCGCGAGGTCATCATGGGATTCGGCCATCCGGTCTACACCGTCACCGATCCGCGTAGCGAGGTCATCCAGCGCGTGGCACGCTCGCTGTCGGAGGCTGCCGGTGAGATGCAGCTCTACGCGATCGCCGAGCGCATCGAGCAGCTCATGAAGGCGACACGCAATCTGTTTCCGAACCTGGACTGGTACTCGGCGGTCGCCTATCACCGCATGGGCGTGCCCACTGCGATGTTCACACCCCTGTTCGCGGTGGCGCGCACCAGCGGCTGGTCGGCGCACGTGATCGAACAGCGTCTGGATGGCAAGATCATCCGCCCGACCGCCAATTACACGGGGCCACAACCGCGCGCCTTCGTCCCGCTGCAAGAGCGAGCCTAGCGGCCGCGGCGACCCTGCCTGCCACGGAGCTGCCGTCAATGACTCCCCAATCCGTGGACGAGGTCATCAGCGCAATTGCCGATTTCGCGGTCGGGGACGCCGAGCCGAGCGAGCTCGCCTGGCAGACCGCCTACTACTGCTTCATGGATACGCTCGGCTGCGGCCTGCAGGCGTTACGTTATCCGGCCTGTACGCGGCTGCTCGGACCGGTGGTGCCCGCGGGGCTGGTGCGCGGCGGGGCGCGCGTGCCGGGCACGGGCTACGAGCTCGATCCGGTGACCGCGGCGTTCAACATCGGCTCGATGAACCGCTGGCTCGACTTCAACGATGCCTGGCTCGCCGCCGAGTGGGGCCATCCGTCCGATAATCTGGGCGGCATCCTCGCGGCTGCAGACTACCTGTCGCGCGCCGCGGAGCTGGAGGCGCGCAAACCGGTCACGGTGCGCCAGGTGCTGCGCTCGATGATCCGCGCGCATGAGATCCAGGGAGTGCTGGCGCTGCAGAACAGCTTCAACAGCGTCGGTCTGGACCACGTGCTGCTGGTGCGCGTCGCCACCACCGCGGTGGTCACCGCGCAGATGGGTGGCACGCGCGAGCAAGTCATCAATGCCGTTTCCAATGCATGGGTCGATGGCGGGACGTTGCGTACCTACCGTCATGCGCCCAACACCGGTTCGCGCAAGAGCTGGGCGGCGGGCGACGCCACGGCGCGCGGGGTGTGGCAGGCGCTGCTCGCGCTGCGCTCGGAGATGGGATACCCCACGGCACTGTCGGCGCCCACGTGGGGCTTCTACGATGCGCTCAACCGCGGCCGCGCATTCTCGCTGCCGCAGCCCTTCGGCTGCTATGTCATGGAGAACGTGCTGTTCAAGGTCTCCTATCCGGCGGAATTCCACGCACAGACTGCGGTCGAGGCTGCGATGCAGCTGCACCCGCAGGTGGCCGCGCGACTCGAGGCGATCGATCACGTCGCCGTCGAGACTCAGCAGGCCGGCATGCGCATCATCAACAAGACCGGTCCGCTCGCCAATCCTGCCGACCGCGATCACTGCCTGCAGTACATGATCGCCGTGCCGCTGATCTTCGGGCGGCTGAGCGCCGCCGACTACGAGCGCGAGGTCGCCGCCGACCCGCGTATCGATGCGCTGCGCGAGCGCATGCGCGTACGCGAGAACGCGGGCTTCACGCGCGACTATTACGATCCGTCCAGGCGCTATATCGGCAACGCCGTGCAGGTATTCTTCGGCGACGGCACTTGCACCGAGCGCGTAGCGGTGGACTACCCCATCGGCCATCGTCTGCGACGCGCCGAGGCGCTGCCGCTGCTGCAGCAGAAATTTGCCGCGGGGGTTCGCGGGCACTTCGGCAATGAGCAGGCCGGGCGCATCATCGCACTGTTCACTGACCGGCAGCGCCTCGAGGCTCTGCCGGTCAGTGAGCTGATGGCAGCGCTGGTACTGGCATGAGCAACAGCATTCTCGTCCCCATCAAGCGCGTCATCGATTACAGCGTGCACGTGCGCGTCAAGCCGGATGGCTCGGGCGTCGTGACCGACGGGGTCAAGATGAGCATCAATCCCTTCGACGAGATCGCCGTCGAGGAGGCGCTGCGCATCCGGGAGCGCGGTCTGGCCGGCGAGGTGATCGTCGCGAGCATCGGGCCGGCCGATGTGCAGCAGCAGCTGCGCACCGCGCTGGCGATGGGCGCGGATCGGGCGGTGCTGGTGCAGGCGGCGCAGCCGCTCGAGCCGCTCACCGTCGCGCGCGTGCTGCTGGCGCTCGCACAACGGCATCAACCACAGCTGGTGATCCTCGGCAAGCAGGCCATCGACGATGACAATGGACAGACCGGACAGATGCTCGCGGCGCTGTGGGATCGTCCCCAGGCGACCTTCGCCTCGAAAGTGGAGCTCGAGGGGACACGCGCGCGCGTCACGCGCGAGGTGGACGCCGGACTCGAAACTCTCGAGGTGGATCTGCCGGCGGTGATCACCACGGACCTGCGGCTGAACCAGCCGCGCTATGTGCGTTTGCCCGAGATCACCAAGGCGCGGAAGAAACCGCTGGATACCGTCACGCCGGAGGAGCTGGGCGTCACCGATGTCGCCAGCGCGGCGCGTGTGCTCAGGTATGAGCCTCCGCCGCAGCGCGCACGCGGTGTGCGCGTCAACAGCGCGGCGGAGCTGCTGGACGCGCTCGAGCAGCGAGGTGTGCTGTGAGTGCCGTGCTGATCGTGGCCGAGCACGCCGGCGGGCGGCTCAATCCGAGCACCGCCAAATGCGTGACCTGCGCGCAGGCGATTCTGAGCGCAGATGCCGCCGGCGCTGTCAGCGCTGCGGCTGCGGCTGCGGCTGCGACTGCAGGTGCGACGGCTGCGGCTGCGGTCGCGACGGGCGTCGACGTGGCCGTCCTCGGTGCGAACGTGACGCAAGTGGCAAGCGCTGCCGCGGCACTGACCGGTGTGCGGCGCGTGATCACGCTCGAGCGCAGCGAGAATGCCGAGCCGCTCGCGGCGCTGTGGGCGCCGCAGCTCGTGGCGCTGGCTGGCAACTATACGCATCTGCTCGGGCCGTCCACGACGTTCGGCAAGGATCTCATGCCACGTGTCGCGGCGCTGCTGGGCGTCGGCCAGATCAGCGACATCATGGCCGTGCAGACACCTCACCGCTTCCAGCGACCCATCTACGCGAGCAATGTGCTCGTGACCGTCGAAGCGCCGGCACAGCGTCATGTGGTAGCGACGGTGCGCACCGCCTCCTTCCAGGCTGCTGCGACGGGCGGCTCGGCGGCGATCGAGGCGGCGCAGCTGCAGGTCGCGCTGCCCTCGCACACACGCTTCGTCACCCGCTCGGCACCCAGCACCGGGCGCCCGGACCTGCAGACCGCGGCGCGCGTGGTCTCCGGAGGCCGCGCGCTCGGCAGCGCCGAGAATTTCAAGCTCGTGTATCGGCTCGCCGATGCGCTCGGGGCTGCCGTGGGGGCCTCGCGTGCGGCCGTGGATGCCGGCTATGTGCCGAATGATCTGCAGGTGGGTCAGACCGGCAAGATCATCGCACCCGAGCTGTACATCGCCCTGGGTATCTCTGGAGCGATCCAGCACCTGACGGGCATCAAGGATGCGCGCACGATCGTGGCGATCAATAAGGACTCGGAAGCGCCGATATTCGAGGTCGCAGATATCGGCCTGGTGGCTGATCTGTTCCAGGTGGTGCCCGAGCTCGAGCAGCTGATTCGCTCGCGCAAGGCCGCGACTTGACCCGGCCGGACCGCGGCCCTATATGGATATAGCGTGGGTCTGGCCCACGCGCGCCTGCGAGGAAGTCGCCATGACTGCGTCCAGATCGAATGCGTCCCAACCGAATGCTTCCCAGCCGAGTGCGGCTCGGCCGAATGCGGCTCAGCCTGGTGAGGCTGTCGCCATCGAGCTGGCGGTGACCGGCATGGTCTGCGACGGGTGCGCCGCTACGGTGACGCGCGTGCTCAAACAGGTGCCTGGGGTAGTGGATGCGCGCGTCGATCTGGCGAGCGGACACGCAAGCGTGCGCACCAGCAGCCCGGTACAGGCGCTGCTCGCCGCGGTGCGGGCTGCCGGCTTTGAAGCCCACGCGTCATGACCCTGAGCGCGCCATGGCCCCGGGCAGTAACGGGTGGATGCCGCAGTGGATGCCGCAGTGGATGCCACGGCGACACTGTCTGACGCGCGACACGAGCAACTGATTCTCTCGATCGAGGGCATGAGTTGCGCGGCGTGCGCCGTGCGCGTCGAGAAGGTCCTTGCCTCGGTATCCGGTGTGCAGCGCGCGGCCGTCAATCTGGCGACCGAGCGTGCCATGGTCGAAGCGGCAGCCGGGCAGCTTCGACCCGAAGCGCTGATCGAGGCAGTGCGCCGCGCTGGCTATGGCGCCCGCGCAGTGTCCGGCGCTTCAGCTGCAGCGTCGCGACTCGGCGGCCGCAAGTGGCAGCTCATCGCGGCGATGATTCTCACCGCGCCGCTGCTGCTGCCGATGCTGGGCGTCGCGCTGTCGCCGTGGTTGCAGCTGGCGCTGGCCACTCCGGTGCAGTTTCTGTTTGGCGCTGTCTTTTATGCGCGCGCCTGGAAAGCGCTGCGCGCCGGCGGCGCCAACATGGACCTGCTGGTGGCGCTGGGCAGCTCTGCAGCCTATTTCTACAGCCTGTACCTGCTGCTCGCGGCGGCCCCGGGGACGCCGCTGTACTTCGAAGCCGCGGCGGTGGTCATCACGCTGGTGCTGTTCGGCAAGTGGCTCGAGGCACGCGCACGCCGATCGACCACGGCGGCGCTGCGGGCGTTGACGGCGCTGCGGCCCGAAAGCGCGCGCGTGGAGCGGGGCGGCGCGCTGCTGGACGTGCCGGCCGACGCAGTCGTCACCGGGGATATCGTACTGGTGCGGCCGGGCGAACGGCTGCCCGTGGATGGCGTAGTCATCGAGGGGTGCAGTGCCGTTGACGAGAGTCTGCTGACCGGCGAGAGCCTGCCGGTTCCCAAGGCGACCGCCGATCGGGTGACGGGAGGAGCCATCAACGGCGATGGGCTGCTGCGCGTACGTGCCACTGCCGTCGGGGCGCAGTCGACGCTGGCGCGGATCATCGCGCTGGTCGAGTCCGCGCAGCTGGAGAAGCCGCCGGTGCAGCGGCTGGTGGACCGGGTCTCCGCGGTATTCGTGCCCGTCGTGGTGGCGATCGCGCTGGTCACGTTCGTCAGCGGGTGGCTGCTCGGTGGCCACGTGACCTCGGCGGTGGTCAACGCGGTATCGGTGCTGGTGATCGCCTGCCCCTGTGCCTTGGGTCTGGCCACACCGACCGCGCTCGTGGTCGGCATGGGGGCCGCCGCCCGCGCAGGCATCCTGATCCGCGATGCCGAGGCACTCGAGCGCGCGCATCGGCTGGATACCGTGGTACTCGACAAGACCGGCACGCTGACGCAGGGCCGGCCCGTCGTGACGGAGCTCCTGGTCGATCCGGCGCTGGGCGCTGGAGCCGCCGCGCAGGCCGCGCAGCGCGAGCTGTTGCAAGTCGCGGCGGCGGTGCAATCCGCCAGTGAACATCCGCTGGCGCGCGCAGTGCTGGCCGAGGCGCGGCGGTCCGCGGTCGACGCGGCCGGCAATGCCGCGCCGATCATGGCGGCCTCTGCGTTGCCCGAGGAATTTCAAGCGCACGCGGGGCTTGGGGTGACCGCGCGCATCGGCGAGCGGCGCATCGCCATCGGCAATCGCGCGCTGATGAGTTCGCAGGGAATCGCCGCTGGCGACTACGAGCCGCAGGCGGCGCAGCTCGAGGCGCGCGGACGCACACTCATGTGGGTCGCGACGCTGGCGCCGCTGCCGCACGTGCTGGGGCTGATCGCGGTGGCTGACCCGCTCAGGCCAGATGCGCGCGCCGCGGTGCAGCGGCTACGCAAGCTCGGGATCGATACGGTCCTGCTGACGGGGGACAACGCGCGTACCGCCGCCGCGGTGGCCTCCGAGCTCGGCATCACGCGCGTGCTTGCCGAGGTGCTGCCGGCGGCGAAGGCCGCGGAGATACGGCGGCTGCAGACGCAGGGGCGGTGCGTCGCCATGGTCGGTGACGGTATCAACGATGCCCCGGCGCTCGCGGCCGCCGATGTGGGCATGGCCATGGGCGGCGCGGCGGACGTAGCGATGGAGAGCGCTGCGATCACGCTGCTGCGAGCGGAGCCGCAACTGATCGCCGATGCCGTTGCCATCAGCCGCGCAACGCGCCGCAAGGTATGGCAGGGCCTGTTCTGGGCGCTGGTCTACAACGTACTGGGCATGCCGGCGGCGGCGCTCGGGTTCCTCAGCCCGGTCATCGCGGGGTCGGCGATGGCGCTCTCGTCGGTCAGTGTGGTCGGCAACGCCCTGCTGCTGCGGCGTTGGAAGGCGCAGCGGCAGCGGGCCTGATCAGCCGAGGGCTGTAGCGCGACCGAACGCCACAGTCCGCGGCGTCCCGGCGTCCGGGTTCCCAGGCGTCACAGTCCCCGAAAGGAGAACTTCTGGCCGGCCACGGCCGCCTGGTACATGAGCCCGCCCTTGGCGATGGTGAATATGGCCACGCCGTTCTGGTAATAGCCGGCGGTGCGCGCATTGTCCTCACCGCCACTGGCCGTGGCCCCCGAGCCCGTGGTCCCGGCGGAGGCCGAGGCACTCGCCGTGATCGCGACCGCGCTCGCATCGGCGCTCAGCGCGAAGTTGCCGGACTCGAAGCGTTTCAGGGCCCCGCGGTCCTGGAAGAAGAGGATCTCGCTGTAGGCCTGGCCACCGAGCTGAAATCCGAAACTCACCTGCGTCATGGAGGTGTTGCCGACGTAGCGGCCATGCTCGTAGACGCGCCCGTCACCATGCGCCGCACCGATACCGAAGCCGCCCTTGCCGATGGTGGGAAAGACCGCATAGCCGTAGCAGTCGCTGAAGAAGTGGCCGCTCTGTCCCGCATGCCGGAACAGGTCGGTGGTGTCGCTGTAGCGGTCGGCATGCGCGACGCCGACGAGCAGCGCCAGCCCCACGATCGACGCGCAAGACCATAGGGGAATGTTCCTGAATCGTCGGAGCTTTTCCATGATTGCACCCTGGCGCTAGGTATCTGCCGATGTATCTGCCGATGTCTCAAAGCATAGCATCGCCAGTCCGATGCGGTGCGTTACACTGTCCGCCGTGAGGCTCTACGGCTCAGACAACCGCGAGCTGCTGACCGTGACATCGCTGGAGCGCGAGGCCGATCAGCTGCTCATCAGAGGCAAGGTCTTCGGCACTATGCCCATTACGGCGCGGCTGGACGCAGAGCAGGCCCGCGCCGGGCTGCGCATGCTGCGGCCGCGACTACTGTGGTTCCTATTGACGTTGCCGCTGCGCCGGCGGCGCGTCGCGAAGGCGCCGGCCGGTTGAGTCCAATCAGAGCACTGGATCGTTGCCTGCTCGTGATGAGTGATGATATACAACGTGGCATGGCAGCTTCCGAACTCGACTGCTCGCGCAGGTGGCTGCTGGTTGGCGGTGTCGCCGCCGGGATCGCGGTGGTGATGCCGTGCGCGGCGCTGGCGGCGGACGGTGATGGGCCCGCCGATACCGGCGAGGACACGCAGTCGGACAGCGCGTTCGTGGTGCCGGCGGGGGAGGCGGTGCAGATCGAGCGCTTCTCGATCTACGGCCGCAGTCTGGCCACGATGGAAGTGCCCCGCATCCTCAGAACCGACGAGCAGTGGCGCGTACGACTCTCGACGCTTGCGTACCAGGTGACGCGCCAGGGGGAAGACGAGCCGGCGTTCTCCGGCCAATACCTGCACAACCACACATCGGGCCTGTACCGCTGTGTTTGCTGTGGCACGGCGCTGTTCGATGGGCGGTCGCGGTTCGACCCGGGCGCCGGCTGGCTGACCTTCAGCGCGCCGGTTTCGCGCTACAACGTCGTCGAGAGCCTGGAGAGCGAGGCGGATGCGCAGGGCGACGTACACCACCTGGCCGTCTCCTGCCGGCGTTGCGATGCGCACCTGGGCGAGGTGTTCGACGACGGTCCTGCACCCACGCATCTGCGCTACCGCATCGACTCGGTCGCGCTCGACTTCGTGCCGTATCCCCCGTACTGAGCGCCCGCGCTACGCCGTCCGGCGGCGCAGGATGCCCGCGTCCACCGCCTCGATGCGCGTGCGGCCGGTGAGGGCGAGGGTCGCGGTCAGCTCGTCGCGCAGGATGTTCAACGCCAGCGTGACGCCTTTCTCACCCATCGCCCCCAGCGCGTAAAGAAAGCTCTTCCCGATGAGGCAGCCGCGCGCTCCCAGGGCGACGGCCTTGAGAATGTCCTGGCCGCAGCGCACGCCGCCGTCGAACAGCACCTCACAGCGCCCCGCGACCGCTGCCACGATCTCGGGCAGCACCGAGATCGTCGAGGGTGCGCCGTCGAGCTGGCGGCCGCCGTGATTGGAGACCACCAGGGCGTCGACGCCAGCCGCGCAGGCAGCGCGCGCATCTTCGGCGTCCAGAATTCCCTTGACGATGAGTCGTCCGTTCCAGCGCTGGCGCAGCCAATCGATGTCCTTCCACGTCACGGAGCGGTCGAATTGCGTGGCGATCCACTGTGACAGCGTCACGAGGCCACCGGTGCCGGGCAGGTGCGAGACCAGGTTGCCGTAGCTGCGCCGCCGGGCGCGCAGCAGCCGCAGCACCCACATCGGCCGCAGCGCGATCTCGGCGGCGTTGCGCAGAGTGAGGCGCGGCGGCACGGTCAGGCCGTTCTTGGCGTCGCGGCGGCGCAGGCCCTGCACCGGCAGATCCACCGTCAGTACCAGCACCGGGCACTGTGCGGCGTGCGCCCGCGCGATCAGCTCCTCATTGAAGCCGCGATCGCGCATCAGATAGAGCTGAAACCAGAACGGCTGTCCGGTGGCTTCGCGCACGTCCTCGATCGAGCAGATCGACAGCGTGCTCAGGCAGAAGGGCACTCCGAAGGCCTGTGCGGCGCGCGCTCCGTGGATCTCGCCGTTGCCATAGAACAGACCGGTCATGCCGGTCGGCGCGATCGCCAGGGGCATGGCGGCGCTCTGCCCGAGGAGCGTAGTCTGTACCGACAGCGCGGACAGATCCACCAGGATGCGCTGGCGGAATTCGAGCGCATCCAGATCGGCGCGGTTGCGTCGCAGGGTCAGCTCGTCGTAGGAGCCGCGGTCGGCGTATTCGAACAGCGCGCGCGGCACGCGCCGTCGCGCCAGCAGCCGCAGGTCCTCGATGCAGTTGATGATTGGCACGGTTCTCCCTCGACGCTAATTCACTCGGCGCTAATTCAGCGACCCGGTCTCGACACGCCCGCGCCCGCCCCGCTGCAGCTGGCCATGCCGGGCACCGATCGTATCCAACAGCGGGGTGAGCGCCGCGGCGAGCGCCAGATTCAGGATCACGGTGTATAGCGCCGTGTAGCCGGGCAGCGTGAAGCCTGCCAGATGCAGTGGATAGGTCGGCGTCAGATGCGCCTGCACGGCCATCACGGTGCCGGCGGCGGTGCCCACCGCCCAGCCGGCGAGCAGCGCCCAGTCGTTGAACCAGCGTGTGAAGGCACCGAACATCACTGCGGGCAGGGTCTGAATGATCCAGATTCCCCCGAGCAGCTGCAGGTAGACCGCGTAGTCGGTGGGCACGAACAGCACGAACGCCAGAGCGCCGAGCTTGATCAACAGCGCCGCCCATTTGGCCGTGGCCGCTTGCTGCCGCTCCGTGGAATCGCGGCGGATGAATTCGCGATGCACGTTGCGCGCATATAGATTGGCGGACGCGATCGCCATGATCGCGGCCGGCACCAGCGCCCCGATGCCGATGGCGGCGAAGGCGATGCCCACGAACCACGCAGGGAAGAGCTGCAGGAACAGCGCCGGTACCGAGAAGCTGTTACCGAAGAGCTTGAAAGCCTGGGCGTACTCGGGACGCTGCGCGACGCCCGCGGCGACCGCAAAGAAGCCCATCAGCACCAGCAGGCCGAGCAGCAACGAGTAACAGGGCAGCAGCGCCGCATTACGCCGGATCGCCTGCCCACTGCTCGCGCTGAGCACCCCGGTGATGGCGTGCGGGTAGAGAAACAGCGCGAGCGCGGAGCCGAGTGCCAGCGTCGCGTAGGCGCTGAAGCTGCCGGTGCTGTGCGCACCGGGCGCAGCCAGCAGCAGCTTCGCGGACGGCACCGCGGCGAAGATGTGCCCGAAGCCCCCGAGCCGGATCGGAATGTAGATGATCGCGGCGAGGGTCGTCGCATAGATCAGGATGTCCTTGACGATGGCGATGGAGGCCGGAGCGCGCAGTCCGCTCGAATGCGTGAACGCCGCCAGGATGACGAACGCGATCAGCAGCGGCAGGTAGCCGGCGAGGCCTGAGCCTGCGATGCCCAGACCGCCGATCACCACCTGCAGGCCGACGAGCTGCAGGGCGATGTACGGCATGGTCGCGATGATCCCGGTGATCGTGACGGCCAGCGCCAACCAGCGATTTCCGAAACGCTCGTGCACGAAGTCGGCGATCGTGATGTGGCGCTGCTCGTGGCAGATATGCCAGATGCGCGGGAATACCATGAAGAAAATCGGATAGGCGAGGATGGTATATGGAACCGCGAAGAAGGCGGTCGCGCCGGCACCGAAGGCCAGCGCCGGCACGGCGATGAAGGTGTATGCGGTGTAGAGATCCCCGCCGACGAGGAACCAGGTGACGAGCGTGCCGAAGCGCCGGCCGCCGAGGCCCCACTCATGCAGCAGCGTCAGGTCGCCGCGCCGCCAGCGCGCGGCCGCAAGGCCCAGCCACGCCACGAAGGCGAACAGCGCCACGAAGATGGTCAGCGCGACCCAATCGATTCTCGGCACCGCCGTTCCTATCGTGCTGCTCTTGCGCTCGCGAAGTAGACGGTCGCCGTGCAGGCCGCGCCGAGGATCACCCACAGCAGCTGGTACCAGTAGAAGAACGGAATGCCCATCCAGCGCGGTTCGACGCGGTTGTAGAACGGCGGCCAGAGCACGGCCACGAACTGCACCAGGAACAGCAGGTACCACCAGCGGCGGGCCCGGCCCGTATGGGTTGTCATCATCGGGGCTCCTGTCGGGCAGTCTAACGCAATCAGCGTGCTGTGGTCGGCGCTCGGTGCAGCGCCGCGATGCCTACGGAGGCGGCGAAGGCCGCGGCCAACAGCGCGAGCGTGAATCCGGCCACCAGCGGCCAGCCGCCTGCGCCCCAGAACCACCCACCGGCCGAGCCGGCCAGGCTCGCGCCCAGATAATAGGCGAGCAGGTACAGCGAGGACGCGTGTCCGTAGTGACCTGCAGCGAGCCGGCCGATCCACCCGCTCGCGACCGCGTGCGCGGCGAAGAACCCGATCGTCACGATGGTGATTCCCGACAGCAGCCATGGCAGCGGCTGCAACAGGCTCGTCGCTACGCCCAGTGCCGCGACCGCGATACCCGCGCAGAGCACGCGCTGCGGGCCGATGCGGTCGGCGAGGGCGCCGGCGATGGAGGACGCGCCAACGCCGAACAGGTAGATGATGAAGATCAACCCCAGCTGCCGCTGATCGAAACCATACGGCGGTGCCATCAGGCGAAAGCCCAGGTAGTTGTAGACGGTCACGAACGCACCCATGACCAGAAAGCCGATCGCGAACAGCCGGCGCAGGGGCGCACTGCCCAGATGTCCCATCCAGACCTGCAGATGACGCGGCCGTGCGCCGCGCGGCGACTCGCGCCCCGGCGGCTCGGTGCGCGATTCGCCCGTGCGCGATTCGCTGGCGCGCCCAGCATGCCGCGCGCGCGGCATCAGTGCGATGAAGGCGGCGGCGGCGGCCAGGCCGGCGGCGCCGAGCACCAGCAGGGCGATGCGCCAGGAGAAAGTTTGCGTCAGCAGCCCCGCGCATATTCGTCCCGCCATGCCACCGAGGGCCGTGCCCGCGATATACAGGCCCATGGAAAATCCCAGGCCGCGTGGATCCATCTCTTCCGCGATGTAGGCCATGGCCACCGCGGGTACGCCTCCGAGTGCAACGCCCTCGAGGGCGCGCAGGGCGAGCAGCACTGCCCATTGATGCGTGGCCGCGACCGCGATGTCCAGCAGCGCCGCGGCGCTGAGTGAGATGAACATCAGACCAAGCCGCCCGAAATTCTCCGCGGCGAGCGGTGCGCATACGATCGCCACGGCCAGGCAGGCGGTCGTGAAGGACAACGCGAGCGAGCTGGCCGCCGCGTCCACCGCAAAGTCGCGCGCCAGCAGCGGCAGCAGCGGCTGTACGCAGTACAACAGCGAGAAAGTCGTCGCGCCGGCAAAGAACAAGCCGATGCTGATGCGCGCGTAGGCGCGCGTGCCCGGCATCACCCGCGGCGGCGATGCCGTCGCGCTGTCGCCCCTGACGCCGGTTGCGCCGGTTGCGCCGGTGTCGGCCTGCACGGGCGAGGCGGGCTCGCGCGACAAGCCGCGATTTCAGGGCCGCGCAGCGGGTGGCGCCGGAATCACGTCTGCCGGCAGCGGGAAATTACCGTCGTAGGGCGGCCAGTTGGGCACGGGCCGCTCGGGGCCGGGATAGTACATGGCCGTCCAGATGTTGTTGATCTCGCCATTGTCGATCGCGAACCATTCGCTGAACGCGTTGCGAGGCACGGGTGATCCGGGCCGCCGGATGAACACCGCCATACCCAGCACCATCCCCGCCTCGGCGTCGACGAACGAGACGCGGCGCGCCGCGACGTTGGACAGATTGAAGTGCGCCAGCCCGCCGATGCAATCATCGTCCTTACCGCCGCGATGACCGGTGACGCGGGTTCCGTTCTCGTAGCGATTGCAGCCCGGGCGTGCCAGCACGACGCTGCGATCGTGGGAGGTGATGCCATCGTAGTAGCTGTTGACGATCGCGATCATCGCGCGGCGCGGCAGGCGCTTGTCGGCCGGGACGATGCGGTCAGGCGGAGGATTTGCCATGAGGCTCGTGGGATTCCACATGTTCGGAGGCTTGGCGCCCGGCAGGCCGGGATCGCCGTTGCGGGCGATGTACCACTCGGCCTCGGTGATGGCGTGGTCCTCGATGCGCAGTCGCGCGGTCACGATGGCCAGCCGCCCGCTCTCATCGACGATGCCGTAGTAGGCCGCCTGGCTGCTGACCGGATCGATATAGCGGCGCTGTACCTGGCCGAGGGCGGTGATCGTTTGCCAGATGCCTTTGCCGATGGGGACGTTGATGGCGTTTTCCGTCTGGCGATAGCCGAGCGCCAAGGGCGCGGCCGCGGGATCGTGCTTCACGACGGCAGTAAGGTAGCGGTCGAGTATCGAGCGCAGGCAGGCGCGGTTGCAGTCGCTCGCCCGAGCGGCGCCCATCGCCGTCAGCGGCAGGGCCATCATGGCCAGCGCCAGGGCAGCGGATAACGGCAGGCCCGAGGCGAGCGCAGCGGCGATACGCTTCATGGAACATCTCCGGTTGGGCTGCACGCGCGGTCCGTGCGCCGACTGGTTGGAAGTTATGGGCCTAATCTTATTACCAACGGGCCGCGCGTCGCGAATCCGCGGACAGCGGGCAAATACCATTCTCGTCCCCTTGTCCACTGAGCGCTAGAAATGAGATTTCTAAAGTGACACTTTAGAATACTCACCATGAGATGCGTTCGATGAGATGAGCCGGTGAACCCAGCCCACGATCACCTGAACGGCTCGTCCGGATCACCAAAGAGAAACGAGCGCGGCTCGAACCATCGATACGAAGCCAACCCGTAGCGGGTGTGTTCAACACGATCCTGGTCGACACGCACGATGGTTTGAAGCTGTCCTGATGAGAATCGAGCGCGATACTCGCGCAGCGTTGCGGCTCTTGCCGACGTTGCGCCGTCGTCACTCTCACGGTCCACCGTATAAAACGTGATGTATCCGTCCGGCTGCAAGTCATTGCCAGCGGAATCGATCAGGCGCCCCGCGCTCGTGATTCGGTAGCGACACATACAGGGATCGGGAAAAGACTTCGTCTGGAAACACGTCTCCCGGGGGTCGCGACCGTCGGGCAGCACTGCGTCACAGTAGATTTCGTCGAACATTCCCACCGCTTCATCCGCAAACCAAATAAGGTGCCAGCTATTGGGAGTCCAGTTTCCTTTAGCGCCGGTGCGCACAAATTCCAGAGAGCCGCAATCCAGAATTGTAATCGCTTGAATTTCGCACGGCGCTCGGCGCTCGAGCGGGACATCGTCGATGCGCGGAATGACGCGCTCGTCGAGGCGCTGGACGCGAAACCGCGATCGACCCTCGGGATCGGGTCGTGCCCGAGTGGAACGCCTCTAGGCCATTGTTATAAAAGCAGTTTCTGGGCTTGGATGTCTTGCGTATTGTAATACGTGTTCGCAATACCTTTTGTGATACGCTTCATTCATGGAAGCACTCACGACCTTTTCTCTGCGTATCCCGAAGGATTTGGCACGCCAGGTGGCGGCCGAGGCCAAGCGTTCGGGCTTGAGCAGGTCCGAGTACGCGCGTCGCGCGATGGAAGCGTTCAATCAGCAGCAAATGCAAAGCCGCATGGCCGAGCTCTCGGCGCAGTTGGCCGCTCACAGCGCGGCGGTGGCGGAGGCAATGGACGCGAGCGTCTCAGATGGGCTGACATGAGTCAGCGACTGCGCGGTGAAGTGTGGGCGGTGGATTTCGAACCGCAAACTCACAAACAGGAGCCAGGGAAAAAGGAGCGACCCGCTCTGGTCCTTCAGACCGATGCCCTGAACACTGCGGGGCACGCGACCACCATCGTCATCCCTGGAACCAGCCAGACGGACTCCCCGCCTCCTGGCGATCATTTTCCGCTTCGAGTCCGAATTCAAAAAGCAGACGGTTTGAAATTCGATACGGACCTTCTGATCGATCAAATCCGCGCGGTCTCGAATGCCAGGTTCATGTTTCGGTACTGCAAAGTCCCGCCGAATGTCCTGAAGACAGTGGAAGAGGCCCTCAGACACCTCATCGGGCGCTAGCCACTGTTCCCGGCGCTGAGGAGAGTACATCAGGAGAGTAGATCAATTGACGCCTCCGTGAGCCGGGGGTCTGTCGGCCGCAGACCGTCGGTGCCCTTCAGGGCAGAAGAACGATACGCGAGCCGCTATACTGGATGGCCCAGGCTTGCGTCACCTGCGACAGTGGCAACGTTCGGGTGGCGATCTTGAAGCCGCCTGACGGGGCAGCCTCCAGGACGCCTCGGATCGCTTTCATCAGTCCCGGAAGGGGGATGCCACCGATCCCGCTACCCATGAGCTGCAGACCGGAGGCGCGCAGCGCAGCGGCCGGCAGAGTGATGTCCGGTCCGCTGATGGCGCCAATCTGTACGTAGCGGATCGGTACTCCCTCGGGGCCGGCCTTCGCAGCCGCGACTATCAGGGTCTCGGCGCTCGTGCCCCACAGATAGTCGAGAATGATATCGATACCCTGCTCGAACTCGTGTCTCACGGCCGCTTCCAGCGCATCCCTGTCCTGCGCCCACTGTACGGTCGCGTCGGCGCCGACGGCGCGGAGGTCGTCGAGCGATTGGGCCCGGCGTCCCGTCGCGATGACTTTCCCGGCTCCCAGGTGCTTGGCGATCTGCACTGCCAATCGACCCGAGGTGCCGGTCGCTCCATTGATGAGGACCGTCTCGCCGGCGCGCAGCTTGGCGCGCTCCACGAGCGCCGCCCACGAGGACATTCCCGGGATCGCGAGGGCGGCCGCCGTGACTTCGTCGATGCCCTCCGGCAGGACGAACCAGTGGTCATTGTCCACGAGGCAACGCTCGGCCATGGCGCCGTACGGCCTCTCCGGCGCCGCGAAGTAGACGCGGTGTCCATTCTCGGTGACGCCGGTGCCGTCGATGCCGGGGATCAGTGGCAGAGTGCCCGCTGAACTGTAATGGCTCCCCGACGCACGGCTGCGCGTGAGGTGGCTGATCGAGGTCGCCGTGACCCGGATGACGCTCTTACCCGGTGCGGACACCGGGTCATCGAAGTCCCCATAGACGGGCGAGCTGCCTGGCTCGACGATCATCGCTGCTTTCACGGTTGACTCCTCGCAGGCCCGTCGATGCTGGTCTGCGCAAGCTGAGCGGCTAGACGCCCTTGATCTCACCGCCGTCCATGCGAATCGAAGCGCCGATCAGCGGGAGCCCAGGCATCGCGATGCGGTTGCCTGACCGATGCCCTGGCTGGCGCCTGTCACGACGGCCACTGAGTTCACCATGTGCGGTCTCCTCGAGGATGATTCGGCTCGTGACGGAGGCTCGGTCGCGCTGCCAAGTAGGATTCCACCAGCCTTACCAGCTCGAGCCTCAAGCTACCGGACTGCAGCGTGCCCTGACTGGCCGCCTCGTGAACCACCCCGGCGACCGCGGCAGCCAGCACCCGCGCAGCCAGGCGAGTGTGCTCGGTGGAAGTGCCACGGGCATTCGCCCTGACGATGGCCTCGTAGCGCTGATGCAGGATGACCCCGAATCGATCGTGGACGGCGCCGGCTTCCTTGCCGCGTGGTGTTTCTTCCAGCAGGACGCGATGGGCTGCGGGATTCCGGCTGTGCACACCGATCATGCCGTCGACCAGCGCCTCGATACGGCGCGCGCGCGGTAGTTGGCTGTCGGCTGCGGCGCAAAGCACCGCGAGCACGTCGTCGAAATGCCGTCGCCGCACGGCCTCTACGAGAGCCAGTTTGTGGGGAAAATATTGATAGAGCGAGCCGATGCTGACCCCCGCCACCTCGGCCACGGCATTGGTCGTGAGCCCCTCCCAGCCGCGTTCTCCCAGAATGTGAGCTGCAGCCTGGAGTATCGCTTCGATGGTCGCTCGGGAACGCGCCTGTTTTGGCCGTTTGCGCATCGCACCCGAGCGGCGCGGAATGCGAGTAGCCAACAGGGTGTGCTTCACCACAATATGAGCATTGTGCTCGCATTCCAGGGGGCGAGTCGAGACGTCCCGTGCGGCAGATCCGATGAGCGCGCCGGTCACCCTGACACTCGATGATCGTGGTGTATACCGCGAGCGCGATCTGTGGATCTGCCTCGCGACGCGGTTCCTCACCGAAGCTGCATCGCTGGCCCAGTCCGTCGCGATTGGCTGGACCGTCTACCTGCGCTCCAACACGCCGCTTGCGCTCGGACTCGTGGGTCTCGCGCAGTTCCTCCCGATGATGCTCCTCATGCTGCCGGCGGGAGAGATCTGTGACCGCTGGCAACCGCGACGCGTCCTGGTTGGTGCCCTCGCTCTTCAGGCGCTGTGTGCAGGCGGCTTTCTGGTGGTGGCGCGGGGAGTATCGCTGCCGCTCTGGCCGTTCTATCCGGTGCTGATGCTATCCGGGGCAGCGCGCGCTTTCGCGGAGCCGGCCGGCCAGGCGCTGCTGCCCCTCCTGGTTCCGTCCGAACGCCTGCCGCAAGCCACCGCCTGGAGCTCCTCGCTCTGGCAGGTCGCCGTCATCGCGGGTCCCGCGTTCGGAGGGCTGGCCTATGTGGCCGGATCCGCCGGCGCCTACGGGATGTGCTGCGTGGCGTTTCTGGCAGCCGCGCTCGGCGTCGTTGCCGTCTCGGGCCGACGCGTGCCAGCCGCGGATACCCCCTCGCTCGTGGATCGCGCGGCTCGTGTGGTGGAAGGGCTGCGATTCGTGCGATCACGGCCCATTCTGCTCGGTGCGATCTCGCTCGATCTGATCGCCGTACTGCTCGGCGGGGCTACAGCCCTCATGCCCATCTACGCGCGCGACATCCTGCACGCCGGGCCGATCGGCTTGGGTCTGCTGCGCAGTGCCCCGGCCGTGGGGGCTTGCGCAACCGCGCTCTACCAGGTCCGCCACCCGCCTGTGCGCGCGGCCGGCCACAAGCTGTTTGCCGCCGTGGCGGCGTTCGGGCTTGCGACCGTGGTGTTTGCGCTTTCCGCATCGTTCCTCGCATCGATCACAGCGCTGATCGTAGTCGGCGCCGCCGACATGGTCAGTGTCAACATCCGCTCCTCGCTCGTGCAGCTGGCAACGCCGGACGCCCTGCGTGGCCGCGTCTCGGCAGTCAACATGCTGTTCGTCAGCACCTCGAGCGAGCTCGGTGCCTTCGAGTCCGGTCTACTCGCCGCGTTGATCGGGACGGTGCCGGCCGTTGCCGTCGGTGGCTTTGGCGCGTTGATCGCCGCGGGACTGTGGATGCGCCTGTTCCCGGCGCTGAGGAGAGCGGATCGGTTGACGCCTCTATGAGCCGGTGGCCTCTCGACTTCCGAGCGTCGGAGCCGGAATCAGTGGTCGGGGTGACAGGATTTGAACCTGCGACCTTTTGGTCCCGAACCAAACGCTCTACCAAGCTGAGCTACACCCCGAGAACCGCTGCCGACAGCAGAGGAGCCGCGCAGTCTAATGAACGGGGAGGCCCTGTTCAATGACGCCTCGCCGCCGGCCGGCCGCTCCGAGGCAGTGCGGCCACTGCCCAGACAGTGCGCCCGCTGCCAGGGCGGTGCTCCCAGCCGCCGCGGCGCGGCATCAGTGCCCAGGCGGCCCTTGCGCGCCGGCCCCCGCCGCGCCCGTCACTTCAGAAGGTTGCAGGCATAGATAATCGACTGGACTCTCCCCACTGCCGTTCTGTACTCGCGCGACCTGCGGGTAGGCGCAAACCGTGTGTACGCCGAAGCGCGGCTCGAACACGAGGCCCGTGGCAGGAGGCAGGCTCAGGCCCGGCGGCGGGCTGTGAGCGGCCAGCACCTCCTCGGGAGCGCGGCCACGCTGCACCCACTCGTCCAGCACCGTGATCCAATTGGCCCGGTAGCCATCACCGGCGTGTCGCGCAGGCATCAGAAACAGCCGGTAGAAGCCGCGCGTCTGCTGCAGCCCGCCGCTGCGGTCCGCGACGCGTTGGTAATCATCCACGGCATTCTGATTGGCGGCGTCTGCCCGAGCGTCAGCGCCTGCGTTGGGCTGATCGCCACCCCTCGCGTTGCCTCTGCCCTGTGGCGCCGGACCCTCATCGGGGCCGCGCTGATACTCGATGATCTTCCCGCCGCGTGCCGCGAAGGCGGTGAGATCCGATGACGCCGCGTCGCCGGCGCCACTGCCGTCGCCACTGCCGTCGCCGCTGCCACTGCCGCTGCCCCCGGCACCGACTGCTCCGCCGATCACGAGACCATCGAAGTCCATCGGGTACTTCTGCACCTCTGAGAGTCCCTGCGGCACGCCCGCCATCGCGCCGATCCAATAGGAATAGCGCGGCGTGCCACCATAGTAGGCCGTGATCAATGCCCTGGATTGCTCCGCGCCCTCATGCAGGGCACGGCTCGCAAGCTCGAGGCGCTGCCGCGTATGGGCGCGTGCGCCCTGGCGGCCCGTATCCGCGGAGGCCGCCGCATAGCCGCGCAGCAGCGCCCCGCTCATCGCTTCCGAGGCAATCGAGCTGCCATCCCCGACCATCAGGAAATTGCCGTTCCAGTCGCTGCTGGGCAGCCAGAGCTGCAACCCGAGAGTGCCGCGGCGGCCGTCGCCCAGCCGCACGCTCAGCACGCAATGTGCCGGCAGCGTCGTCGGCGGCAGATCGACCGGCGCGCGCGGCTGCGTGGGCGCGCCGTTCTGCGAGACTGCCTGCGGCAGGGGGCTGGCCGGCACGTCTTTGGCACTCATCACCCGCGCCTGCGTGAGCGGCGTGGCGCCCAGGCGCTCACAGCTCTCGACCGGGGCCTGATCGGGCCGCGCGACCGCGGCGGTCAGGGTGCCGACCATCGGATCCGCCGCTGCACTCGCCGTTGCTGCTGTCGGTGCAGCGCCCGCCGAGCCCAGGTCCTGCGATGGCGCGCGGTTCGTGCGCTTGTCCACCACGACCTTGCCATCCTCGAGCACGACCTCGGTCCTCAGCAGATTGTTGAAATCCTCGAAGGGATCGCCCTGGACCAGCACGATGTCGGCGCGCTTCTTCGGCTCGAGGGTTCCGATCTCATCCTGCATGCCGAGGAAGGTGGCGGTGTTGATCGTGAGGACGCGCAGCACGTCCGGCACCGATAGCATCACCATGAGCGACTTGATCTCGTGCTCGAGCACATCGTGCACGGGATAGTTCTGATCGCTGCCGTATCCGAGGCCCCGGCCGTGGCTCGCATCCCAGATGCGCCGCGCATTCATCATCGCGTAGCCGGCCTCGGTGCCGGTGGCGCGGCCCTGCGCGTCGCGATTCGCTCCCGCGATGGAGTCGGGCCAGTCCAGTCCGGTGCGAAATCGCGGCACGTCATCCCTCTGAAACACGCCGATGAGCGGCGCGCCGAAGCTGACCGTGTCGAGCACGTAGGTGCCGCTGCCGACGATCTTCTGAGCATCGTCGTAGCCCATGAAGTCCTTGTTCGGTAGATGCACCATGTGGCGCACGCCCGCCTCGGTCGCAGCCAGCATCGCCGGAGTGGAAACTGCATGCACCAGCACCTGTACGCCGTCCTTGTTGCCCTCGTCGACCGCGGCACGCAACACCGCGAGCTCTGCCGGGGTCGCCGTGGGCTCGGGTGTCACGGCGATCTCGCCCGTAAAGTGGATGCCCTCTGCCGCCATCTGGCGGACGGCCTCGCGCGCCTGCTCGGGCGTGCCGCGCAGATTCACGCGTCCCGAGGCGATGATGTGTGGCCCATTGATCTGGCCCGAATCGATCTTCTTGATCAGCTCCAGGTTGCTCTGCGCCGGCCCGAGAGCCGACAGCACGGTGGTGAACCCGTTGTCGATCAGATCCTGCATCTGCTCCTTCTCCCCCAACGGGCTGGTGTTGAGGTGCTTGTGAGCGTCGATGAAGCCGGGCAGTGCGGTCATGCCCATGGCATCGATGATCGTGCCGCTCGTCTGAGCGGGTTGCCCGGGAGCCACCATGACGATGCGGCCGTCGCGAACGATGATGTAACCACGGCGGATCACCGGGCCATCCCCGACGGCGATTCGCGCGTTCACGATGGTCGCATCCTGTGCCCTGGCTACGTTGGCTCCCGACAGCGCAGGGACTATCGACAGCAGCAATGCTGTCGGTAGCACGGCGGCGGCAAGCCGCGTCAGGCCGGCGCGCGGCGTCAGCGGTCCGGCACGCCGCGCCTGATGGTGTCTATTCATGGCCATGCCCCCCGAAGCTCATCAGACCGTGGAATTGAAGCCGCAATACTACTCCGCCCAGTCCGGGCCCTGCGCCCAGTCCGGGCCCTGTGCCAGTCCGGGCCCTGTGCGCTGGCCGGGCTCTTGCGCGCGGTTCGGACTCCTGCACGTGCAGCCGCTCAGGCGTTCAGATCCTGCGCGCGGCCCTTCCATAGGCCGCCGCGGCCCAGGCCGTACTGCACGGCCGAGTGCACGGTCGCCCCTGCGTAGAATGCGGCGATCGCCGGAAGGCACGCACTCCACGCCGCGGACAGGCCGTAAAACAGCACCATCGGCAGGTAGCAGGCGCTCATGAGAATCCATGCCGCCAGGCCCAGCGCGACCGAAACCGGATCGCGCGTGAACAGCAGCAGCGGAGGCAGCAGGTAGGTGACGGTGAGTCCCAGCAGCGTCGCCGCGAGCAGCCAGTAGGAATGGCGCAGCTGGCTGAAGGCGGTACGCGAGATCATGCCGCCGATCTCCGCGAACGATCCGTAGCGGCGCAGGCTCCGGGCGCTGTGTGTCAGGCCGAGCCAGAGCCTGCCGCCACTGTCCTTGACCGCGCGCGCAAGCGCGCAGTCATCGATGATCTCGCTGCGCAGTGCGCTGATGCCGCCGATGCGCTGCAGCGCCCGAGCACGGATGAGGATACAACCCCCTGCCGCCCCAGCAGTCCTCGACCGGGGCGATGCGATCCAGCGCGGCGGATAGAGCTTCAGGAAGAAGAATACGAAGGCCGGGATCAGACAACGTTCTGCAGGCGTATCCACCGATAGCTCGACCATGTAGGAAACCAGGTCGCGCTGACCGGCCTCGGCGTTGGCGAGCAGGCCGGCGAGGCAACCACGTTCGTGCTCGATGTCCGCATCCGTGAGCAGCAGGTAATCGGGCGCCAGCGCCTGCGCTGCTTCGATGCCCTGGTGCAGAGCCCAGAGCTTGCCAGTCCATCCGGGAGCGAGCGGGGCCCCATGTATCAGCGTCAGTCGGGCAGCGGCGCCTGCGGCGTGTGCGGCTGCGAGCGCGGCAGCGGCCGTGCCGTCGGTGCTGCCATCGTCCACGACGATGACCTGCAACGACCCCTCGAACTGCTGTCGCAGCAGCGAGCTCACCGCGGTGCCGATCGAAGCGACCTCATTGCGCGCCGGGATCACAGCGATCACGCGCGACATCGGCGCGCTGACGCGCCGGCCTGCGGACTCGGCGGCCCCGGGATTCGTCTGGTGCGAGATGCGCCAGAATCCGCCGCGCGCGATGAGCAGATAAATCCAGATCAGCAGCGGCAGCGCGGCCAGAAGACGCAGCATCGCGACGCTATCAGGCCACACGCGGCTGCACCTCGAGCAGGAAGGCCAGCGCGGCCGCGCAGCGTTGCGAGAGCTTGAGGGACAGCAGCGCGTCGGCGCGCGTGCGGCCGAGATTGACGGCAGCAATGGGCTTGCCGAGCTGGGCTGCTCGCTGCGCGAAGCGGTAGCCGGAGTACAGCGTCAGCGAGGAGCCGACGATCAGCATGCCGTCGGCGCGCTGTAGGTCCTGCAGCGCCGATTCGACCCGCGCAGGCGGTACGCTCTCGCCGAAGAGCACCACGTCGGGTTTGAGCACCCCGCCGCAATGGCTGCATCCCGGCACCTCGAAGGTGCCGCCGTCAGTCGCTTCGGTCACCTGCGCTTCGGTCGCCTGCGCGGCGCGCACATCGGCGTCGCCGTCCGGGGCACGATCCGCCTCGAGCGCGGCCCAATGAGGGTTACACCGCAGCAGCTCACGCTGCAGGTCCTCGCGGGCGCTGCGGCGAGCGCAGCCCATGCAGCGCACCTGATCGAGCCGGCCGTGCAGATCGATCACTGCGGCGCTGCCGGCTGCCTGGTGCAGCCGATCCACATTCTGCGTCACGAGCCGCTCGACGTGTCCTTCCTGCTGCAGCCGTGCGAGGGCGCGGTGCGCGTCGTTGGGCCGCGCGGCGCCGAAGTGCCGCCAGCCGATGAAGCTGCGCGCCCAGTAGCGCCGCCGCGTGGCTGCATCGGCCAGGAAGGCTTGCAGCGTTACCGGGCGGGTGCTGCGTTTCCAGTTGCCCTCGGCGTCGCGATAGTCCGGGATGCCCGAATCGGTGCTGCAGCCGGCTCCGGTGAGCACGAACAGACGCGGATGGCGCTCGATGAATCGCTGCAGCCCATCGCTCTGCATCGCGCCCCTATCCATCGCGTCGCTCTCGATGATGCGGCTCAGCTGCGGCGCTGGCGGCTCAGTTGCGCCGGCTCACGGTGAATCGCACGAGCGCCGCGAGGGCATCGCGATAGCGCGTGGGCGGCAGGGCCTGCAGCGCAATGAGTGCCTGCTCGGCCTCGGTCTGCGCCAGCGCGCTGGTGTACTGCAACCCGCCGGCCGACTCGATCGCGCCCATGACCTCCTGGAGGTGCTCACGGCCGCCGTCGCGAATGACCTCGCGGATCAGTCGCGTGCAGCTGGGCGTGGCGTTGCGTAGGGCGTAAATCAGCGGCAGCGTCGGCTTGCCCTCGGCCAGATCTTCACCGAGATTTTTGCCGCGTGTCTCGGGATCGGACTGGTAATCCAGCACATCGTCGATCAGCTGATAGGCGGTGCCCAGATGGCGGCCATAGATGGCCAGAGCGCGCTGCGCGGATTCGTCGGCGCCGCTGACCACGGCAGCAACTTCGCCTCCGGCCTGGAACAGCCGCGCAGTCTTGCGATAGATGACCTCCAGGTAACGCGCCTCGGTGGTATCGGGGTCGTGGGAATTCATCAGTTGCAGCACCTCGCCCTCGGCGATGATGTTGGTCGCGTCCGCCATGATCTCGATCACCCGCTGCGAGCGCGTCGCCGCCATGAGCTGGAACGCCCGCGAATACACAAAGTCTCCCACCAGCACGCTGGCCTGGTTGCCGTAGACCTCGTTGGCCGTCTCGCGGCCACGACGCCGCACCGACATATCCACCACGTCGTCATGAAGCAGCGTAGCGGTGTGAATAAATTCGATGAACGCTGCGGCCAGAATGCATTCCACTCGCGCACCGTCGCACGCGCGGCCGGCGAGCACGACCATCAGTGGACGCAGGCGCTTGCCACCGCCGGCGATGATGTGCTGGGCGACCTGATCGACCAGGCTCACCGAGCTGCGGAAGCGCTCGCGGATGGTCACGTCCACGGCAGCCAGCTCCCCCTGGACGAGCGCACGGATCTCCTCGAGTGCCTCCTGGCTGCCCTGATCTGTGCTCAACTCTCTGTTTCTCCAAGAGAATGTGCCGTTTGACCGGCCAGCACTCCGCCGTTAGAATGCGCGGCCCTTCGCCGCTTCTCACGTGAGCCGGCTGGTTGTGGGCGCGCGCAGCGCCGAATCTTCAGATGCGGCGACACACACGGAGCATCGGACAATGTACGCGGTCATCGCCACAGGCGGCAAACAGTATCGAGTCGAGAAGGGCGGTGTCGTGCGCATCGAGAAGCTGGCGGCCGAAGCCGGCAGCACGGTCGAGTTCAACGAGGTCCTGCTGCTCGCCGACGGTGACCAGGTGCGTCTCGGCGCGCCACTGCTCGACGGCGTCAAAGTGCTGGCGACCGTTCAGAAGCACGCGCGGGCGGAAAAGGTCACGGTGGTCAAGTTCCGGCGCCGCAAGCACTATTTACGCCAGAAGGCGCACCGTCAACCATTCACCGAGGTGCGCATCACCGAGATCAGCGCGCCCTGATGGCGAGCACCTTCGCGGCGGGCACCTTCGCGGCGGGCGAGGCCGATAGCTGGAGTCCAGTGTATGGCACATAAAAAGGCAGGCGGCAGCACTCGCAATGGCCGCGAATCACACAGCAAGCGCCTCGGTGTGAAGCGCTTCGGCGGCGAGCACGTACTCGCTGGCAACATCCTGGTGCGCCAGCGGGGCACCCGGGTGCGCGCGGGCGTCAACGTCGGCACCGGGACCGATCACACGCTCTACGCTCGGGTGACCGGGCAGGTGCAGTTCCGATTGAGAGGTGCGCAGCGGCACCTGTTCGTCAGCGTAGAACCCGCCGCCAAGATCTCGGGCGATGGAGCTGCCGCGTCCGCGGCGCCTGAGCCAGCGACCGGGCGCCCGGCGTCCTGAGGGCGCGCTGGGCGGCCGCGTTCCCGCCGACCTCGTCCCCACCGACCGCGTTCCCGGCGATCGCGCCGCCGCCTGCCGAGCCACTGCCTGTGAAATTCGTCGACGAGGCCATCGTGCGGGTGCAGGCCGGTCATGGCGGTCGCGGCTGTGTGAGCTTCCGGCGCGAGAAGTTCGTGCCCTTTGGTGGACCCGACGGAGGCGATGGCGGCCATGGTGCGGCCGTATTACTGCGCGCCGCCGAAGGTATCAACACACTCGCCGACTTTCGCATCGAGCGCACCTTCAAGGCCCCTGCCGGGCAGCCCGGCTCGGGCAACGGCTGCACTGGACGTAGCGGCACGGACCTCTACATCACGGTGCCAGTCGGCACCACCGTGCAGGATGCCGACACCGGCGAGGAGCTCGGAGATCTGACCGCAGCCGGGCAGATGCTGCGCGTAGCCGAGGGTGGGAAGGGCGGCTATGGCAATGCCCGGTTCAAATCCAGCACCAATCGCGCTCCACGGCAGTTCGGGCCGGGCCTGCCGGGCGAGCGGCGCGCGCTCGCGCTCGAGCTCAAGGTCATCGCTGACGTCGGCCTGCTCGGCCTGCCCAATGCAGGCAAATCGACACTGATTCGCGCGCTGTCGGCCGCCCGTCCCAAGGTGGCTGATTATCCCTTCACGACGCTATATCCGAACCTCGGCGTGGTGGACTGCGGGGCGCACCGCAGCTTCGTCATGGCCGACATTCCCGGTCTGATCGAAGGGGCCGCGGAGGGGGCAGGGCTCGGCATCCGCTTTCTCAAGCACCTGCAGCGCACGCGCGTACTGTTACACATGGTGGACCTGTTGCCACCGGACCCGCAGGCCGACCCGGTGCGCGATGCCCGCGCGATTGCCGCCGAGCTGCGCAAGTTCAGCCGCTCACTGGCGGCCAAGCCGCGCTGGCTGGTGATCAATAAGCGTGATCTGCTGCCCGACGCCGAGGCCCAACAGCGCTCTCACGACATCGTGCGGCGCCTGCGTTGGCGCGGACCGCACTTCCTGGTCTCGGCGGCTACCGGTCGCGGCACGCGCGAGCTGGCCCAGGCCCTGATGCGCTGGCTCGAGACGACGCCCGCCATCACCCGCGCAGCCCCCGCCCGCGCGGCCGCTACTCGCCCGGTCACTACTCGCGCAGCCGCCAAAGCGGACGAGACGGGCGTGCCCTGACGCTTTGGGCGAGAATGCACCATGCGCAACAGCAAAGTCCGCGCGCGTATCGCGGCCGGCAAGCTGCGGCTGCGCATCCGTGACTTACGCAATCTGGGGACGCGCTCGGAGCGCATGCTCGCGCGCATCGGCGTGGACAGCGCCGAGGAGCTACGGCGCCGGGGCGCGGTGCGAGCGTTCTACGAGCTCAAACGAGCCGGCATCGCCTCGTCACTGAACATGCTGTGGGCGCTGGCGGGCGCACTCGAGCCCTGGCCCGAGGGAAGACACTGGCGCGAGGTCGCGCGAGGGGATGAGAGGCTCTCGCTGCTGCTGGCGCTGGAGGACTACGAACGCTCCGGCTGAGCGGCCAATCGGTCGCCGTCAGCCGCCATCAGCCGCCATCAGCCGCCCGGATTGCTCGAGCCACCCGCCGGCGCGGGGTTCCCGCCGGCGGCGCTCTTGCCCCCACTCGCCAGGGATTTGACGCGCGCCGCGAGGCGGCTCTTGTGGCGGTCGGCCTTATTGCGATGGACGATGTGCTTGTTCACCAGCGTGTCGATCAACGGCACGGCGGCCTCGTAGCGCTGCCGGGCCTCCTGCGCGTCGCCCTTGGCGATGGCATCGTTCACGTGGCGTACGGCCGTGCGCATGCGCGAGCGCAGCGCGATATTGCGCGCGCGGTGCTTTTCAGCCTGGTGAGCGGCCTTTTCCGCCGATTTGGTATTCGCCAAGTTCTGCTCCGGTTTGCCCGCAGGATCGCCATTTGCGCCGCCGCTACCGAGGCGCGCGTGCCCAGCTGTCGCGAAGGGCCGCGTCGAAGGGCCGCGTAGTGTGCGAAAGTGGGCCGGACCTTGTCAACGCACCCGCCGAGCGGCCCGCAGGCGGATCCGCTGGGCCCACCGGCCGACAGGTGGCGCCGATAGGTGGCCGCTGACGCTCATCGCCAGCCAGCGGACGCAGCGCCCGCGCCGATCCCGGCGAACATAAGTACACGCTGGACCGTATGTTCTTCGAGCTCAACGGCCAGCCGCGACCGGTGCGAGTCGCCGACCGCAGCCTCGCGCCGGTACACGCCGCGCTGTCCGCCTGGCCGCCCGCGCAAGGCGTCGCCGCGCACGCGCCACACCTGCGCCTACTGCGTCAACCCGGCCTGCCACTGCTGCTGCCGGGTGAGGTTGACCTCGACGGCTTCGACGTTCCAGATCTGCGCGCAGTATTCGCGGATGGTGCGATCCGAGGAGAAGCGGCCCGAGCGCGCGGTGTTCAGGATCGACATGCGTGTCCAGCGCTCCACGTCGCCGTATGCGCTCTCGACCTGCTGCTGGCATTGGGTGTAGGCCGGGTAATCGGCCATAACCAGGTAGGGATCGTGGTGCAGCAGATGGTCGACCAGTGGATGGAAGAGCGTGCCGTCGCCGCGCGAGAAGAACCCGTCGCGTACGAGATCGAGCACTTCGTGCAGCTCAGCGTGGCCGTGGTAGACGTCCACGGGTCGATAGCCTTCCGCCAGGCGCTGCTGCGCCTGCTCGGCCGTCAGCCCAAACAGGAAGAAGTTCTCGGGACCCACCGCGTCGCGGATCTCCACGTTGGCGCCGTCCAGGGTACCGATGGTCAGCGCGCCGTTCATCTGGAACTTCATGTTGCCAGTGCCGGAGGCCTCTTTGCCGGCGGTGGAGATCTGCTCGGACAGATCGGCGGCCGGATAGATGCGCTGCGCGTTGCCGACATTGAAGTCCGGCAGGAACACCACCTTGAGTAGATCGCGCACCGCCGGGTCGCGATCCAGCGTGCCGCCAACCGCCGTGATCAGGCGGATCATCAGCTTGGCGATCTCGTAACGTGGGGCGGCCTTGCCGGCGAACACGAACACGCGTGGTTCGACCTGCAGATGCGGATCGCTGCGCAGGCGGTGATACAGGCCGATGACGTGCAGGATGTTCAGGTGCTGGCGCTTGTACTCGTGAATGCGCTTGACCTGCACGTCGAACATCGCCTGAGGATTGACCACTACGCCGGTGCGCTCGCGGATCAGCGAGGCGAGCGCGATTTTGTTGGCGCGCTTGATGTCGCGCCATTGGGCGCGGAAGTCCGCGTCCTCGACCAGCGGCTCGAGTCTGCGCAGCTGCTCGAGATCCACCAGCCACTGATCGCCGATCGCCTGAGTGATGCAGCGTGATAGTCGCGGGTTGGCGAGCGCGATCCAGCGGCGCGGCGTGACGCCGTTGGTCTTGTTGGTGAACCTCTCCGGCCACAGCTCGTGAAAGTCGCGCAGCACGTGGCGCTCGAGCAGCTGCGTGTGCAGCCGTGCCACGCCGTTGACAGCGTGGCTGCCGACGGTGGCCAGATGCGCCATGCGCACGTAGCGCTCGCCGCCCTCGTCGATCAGTGACATGCGCGCCACGCGCTGCTCGTCGCCGCAGAAGGCAATGCGCACCTCGTCGAGGAAGTGCGCATTGATTTCGTAGACGATCTCCAGGTGCCGCGGCAGCAGGCTTCCGAACAGGCTCAGCGGCCAGCTCTCCAGAGCTTCGGGCAGCAGAGTGTGGTTGGTGTAGCCGAAGGTGGCTCGCGTGATCGACCACGCGCGATCCCAGTCGATGGCCAGTTCGTCGACCAACAGCCGCATGAGTTCCGGGATTGCGACCGCGGGGTGCGTGTCGTTGAGCTGTACGGCGAACTTCTCGTGGAAGTGCTCGGGCGGAATGTTCTGCACCCGTATGATGCGCAGCATGTCCTGCAGCGATGCACTCGCGAAGAAGTACTGCTGTTCCAGCCGCAGTGCCTTGCCCTGCAGCTGCTCGTCGTTCGGATAGAGCACCTTGGAGATGTTCTCCGAGACCACTTTCTGGTTCACGGCGCCCCAGTAGTCGCCGCGGTTGAATACCGAGAAATCGAAGGACTCGGGCGCCTCGGCCCGCCACAGCCGCAGGGTGTTGGCGGTGTTGACGCGATAGCCGAGGATCGGCGTGTCATACGGTACGGCGTTGACGATGCGCGCCGGAATCCAGCGCACACGCAGGCGGCCGCGCTCGTCGGTGTAACGATCGGTACGGCCGCCGAAGCGGATTTCGACCGCCCATTCCGGACGCACGATCTCCCATGGATTGCCATGACGCAGCCACTTGTCGGTGCGCTCGATCTGCTTGCCCTCGACGATATCCTGCTGGAAGATGCCGTGCTCGTAGCGGATGCCGTAGCCGAGAGTGGGTATCTGCAGCGTAGCGAGCGAATCAATGAAGCAGGCCGCGAGGCGGCCAAGGCCGCCGTTGCCCAGGCCGGGCTCATCCTCCTGGCGCACCAGCTCTTCGAGATTGAGGCCGAGCTCGCCGACGGCCTGGCGCACGATGTCGTGAATGCCGAGATTCAACAGATTGTTCGCCAGATGCGGCCCCATGAGAAACTCGGCCGACAGGTACGCGACCGTGCGCGAGCCGTGAGCGGTGTAGGCCGCGGCGGTGTCGATCCAGCGTTGCATCAGGCGGTCGCGCACGGTGTAGGCGAGCGCGAGGTAATAGTCCTTGCGGGTCGCCAGCGCCGGAAACTTGCCCTGGATGTAGTAGAGATTATCCAGGAAAGCGCGCTTGAGGGCTTGCTTGCCGAGCGCCACGCGGTCGCCTTCCGCAGCCGGCGGAGCGATGGGTGTCAATGGTAGTGCCGTGCTCATCGCGCGCGTCCTGGGCGCAGTGCGTCACTGGAACAGTGCCAGCGGGCGCGGCACCTGCGGCGCGCGCTCGCCCTGGGCTGCGCCCGCCGCGGCCGGCGAGCCGGCGGCCGAGGCGGCGAGTGCCGGCCGGGGGAAGTAGCTGCCCGCGATCGTCGCGTGCAGCGCCGTGAGGTGCAGCTGCACCTGATCGATCAGTTCGTGCAGCCCTTCCTGGTCGAGGCCGCCGAGGTCGGCGCCCGCCAGGAACTGGCTGGCGTTCACGAGCGCGCTGCGCGCGCCGCCGCTGCGCGGTAATCCGTGCAGGCACGGCTCCATCTGCAGCAGACAGAACAGGCAGGAGCGCGGGAAGCGCTCGTCGCGCAGCGCGAACTCGAGCACGTCGGCGCGGTTCACGCGCTCGCGGCCGAGGCGGTACATCTCGTAGCCGGACAGCGAACGCAGCACGCTCATCCACTGGATGGTGTCGAACGGCCGCAGCTCCGAGGTGTCGGGCAGCAGCTGCGCTGAGCGCACGTCGATGATGCGGCTGGTCATGTCGGCGCGTTCCAGGTTGCGTCCGAGCATCATGAAAGTGTGGGCATCATTGCGGCTCATGGTGCCGTCGAGCATGCCGGTGAGGGTTTGCGAAACCAGCACGCTGCGCTTGAGGAAATCGAAGCGCGCGGCGCGGCTCAGGCCTGCGGGCAGATCCTCGGAGAAGCGCATGAAGAAGCTGTTGAGCTCCTCCCAGGTCTCGGCCGGCAGCACGTCGCGCAGCGCGCGCGCATTCTCGCGCGCCAGATTCAGCGAGGCGACGATCGAGCCGGGATTGTCGCGGTCGGCGATCAGGAACTGCACCACATCACGCTCGGCAGCGCGCTTGTAGCGCGCGTCGAACAGCGCGCGGCTGCCGGTGATGTCCACGAGCGGCAGCCAGCCCGGGTCGATGCCCGGAGGCAGGTCCAGCAGCAGGTGCGAGTTGACACTGACCAGCCGCGCGGTGTTCTCAGCGCGCTCCAGGTAGCGTGCCAGCCAGTAGACGTTCTCGACGGTGCGCGCAAGCATCCTTAGGCCTCCGTGTCGACGACCCAGGTGTCCTTGCTGCCGCCACCCTGGCTGGAGTTGACGATCAGCGTACCGCGGCGCATGGCCACGCGCGTCAGCCCGCCGGTGGTCACGTAGGTCTGCGGACCGCTGAGCACGAAGGGGCGCAGGTCCACGTGGCGCGGCTCCAGACCGCTGCCCGTGAAGGTCGGCACGGTCGACAGCGTCACCACGGGCTGGGCGATGTAGCCGCGCGGGGTGCGCTTGAGGGCGGCGGCGAACTTCGAGCGCTCGGCCTGCGAGGCGCTCGGTCCCATGAGCATGCCGTAGCCGCCGGAGCCGTCGATGGTCTTCACCACCAGCGAATCCAGGTGTGCGAGCACGTATTCGAGCTGCCTGGGCTCGCAGCAACGCCACGAGGGCACGTTCGGCAGGACCGCGTCCTCGTCCAGGTAGTAGCGGATCATGTCCGGCACGTACGTATAGATCAGCTTGTCGTCGGCGACTCCGGCGCCGGGCGCGTTGGCCAGTGCCACGTTGCCCTTGGACCAGGCACGCATCAGGCCACGTACGCCAAGGGCCGAGTCGGCGCGGAACACTTCCGGATCGAGGAAGTCATCGTCGACGCGCCGATAGATCACGTCCACCGGCGTCCACCCGCGTACCGTGTGCATGTACACGCAATCATCGTCGTGCACGGCCAGGTCGCGCCCTTCCACCAGCTCGCAGCCCATCTGGCGGGCGAGGTAGGCGTGCTCGAAGTACGCCGAGTTGTAGACCCCCGGCGTCAGCACCACGATCTCGGCACGCTGCTGGCGCTGCGGAGACAACGCCAGCAGCATCTCGTGCAGCTTCGACGGGTAATCATCCACCGGCAGGATCGCGGCGCTGTCGAACATCTCCGGGAACACGCGCTTGATGACCTGGCGGTTCTCGAGCATGTACGACACGCCGGAAGGTACGCGCAGGTTGTCCTCGAGCACGAATACGGTGCCGTCCTTATCGCGCACCAGATCCGTGCCGCAGATGTGGGCCCAGCAGCGCAGCGGCGGCGCAATGCCGACGCACTCGCGGCGGAAATTGGTGGAGGAGGCGATGAGTTCCTCCGGGACCACGCCGTCCTTCAGGATGCGCTGATCGTGATAGACATCATCGATGAACAGGTTCAGCGCCGTGACGCGCTGGCGCAGTCCCGCCTCGATACACAGCCATTCTTTGCGTGTAATGGTGCGCGGGATGATGTCCAGCGGCCAGGCGCGGTCGATCGAGCCGTCCTGCTCGTGATACACGGTGAAGGTGATGCCCATCGCCTTGATGGCGAGCTCGGCGGCCCGCTGGCGCAGGCCGATCTCCTGCTCGTCGAGATCCGAGAGGTGTCGCATCAGCGCACGCCCTGCGGCGCGCGGGCGCCCGCCAGGCCCCATCAGTTCATCATGCAAACCCGGCGCCGAATAGGCGCTCCAGTCCACCTGCATGCTGAGCGCTCGCACCCCTGTCGCGGCCCGCGGCCCTCGACAGGAACCATAGCGTGCACGCCCTCGTTCCGCAAACGGGGGAACGAGTTGGTGCATATTTGCTCCGGTATGCGCCAAACAGGTGCGTCCGTGTGCGCCTCGGGCCGCAGGTTGTGCGGCTGCGCCCGGCCCCTCATTGCCGCACGATGTACCTGTACGAGCAGGCGCAGCCACGAGCTGTCGGTGCGGGTGGCGGTGCGGCCGCTCAACGCGGTGTGACCTCGCATCCGCTGCGCCGCCGGCGGGTGCGCCCCTGATCCGTGTTCAATCCGTCGTGACCTCGACGCGTACGGTCAAGGACAAGTGCGCATCCTCCGGGCCCTGAAAGCTGCCCGCGACCGGCACCGCCTGCGACGGGTCGCGGGCCACGGCCACGCGGATCAGGTTACGCCCACCGACCAGCCCGTTGGTCGGGTCATACTCGACCCAGCCGGCTCCCGGCAGGTAGAGCTGCACCCACGCATGTGTCGCGCCGCCGCCGACCAGTGCCTCGCCCGCATCCACGCGCCGCTCATCGTACAGGTAGCCGGACACGAAGCGCGCGGCGACTCCGAGACTGCGCGCCGCCTCCATCATGAACAGCGCGAAATCGCGGCAGCTGCCACTGCGGCGCTCGAGTGTCTCGAGCGGTGTCTGCACTCCGGCGGCTTCGCGCGCCGTGTACTTGAACGTTTCCCTGATGTTCGCGGTCATCGACGCCAGCGTCTCGAGCGTCGCGGCCCGCGGTACCTGCTGCAGCAATGCATGCGCCCACTGGTCGATGCGATGCTGGGGATCGGGATGGTGTCGCTCCTTGGTGCGGCCGAGATCCTCGGCGTCGCTGGCCGAGTAGCTGAAGGGAAAGCTCGCGGCGTATGGCTCGACCGCAATCTCCTGCGGCGCACCCGGGAAATGCTGTACGCGGAAGTCCGACATGAACGTCAGCCGCTTCGCGCGGCTGTCGAAGCTCACGATCGTGATGGAATTGCCGAACACATCGTGGATCCAGCGTACTTGGCTGGCCGCCGGCTCGATCGAGAGCGAAGTGTCCAGCAGCCGCAGATCGTGGCTGTCGCGCGGCCGTGTCATGAGCCGATGCTCGCCCAGTTGCACCGGGGTGCGGTATTCGTAGCAGGTATGATGGCGGATATGCAGAACAGTCATGGCTGACCCGGAAAATTCACTATACTTGCAAATTTACATTTGAATTTACATTGCGTCATCGGTCATGGAGCTCATCCGCAGACCTGCGCTGGAACAGCAAGGCGACTGTGTCGTTACGATCGGCAGCTTCGATGGCATTCACCTTGGCCATCAGGCGCTGATCGAACGACTGCTCTGGCACGGGCGGCGCCTGGCGCTGCCGACCATGGTGCTCACCTTCGAGCCGCTGCCGCGCGAGTTCCTGCAGCCGGACGATCCGCCCCCACGGCTGACGAATCTGCGTGAACGCTGGCACATATTCCAGGGATGCGGTGTCGAGCGGCTCTGCCTGCTGAGCTTCGACGAGGCCCTGCGGGTGACTTCGGGGCTGCAGTTCATGCAGCTCCTGGCCGCGGCGCACGCCCGCGTGGTCGTCGTGGGGCACGACTTTCGCTTCGGGCGCGGCGGGGAGGCGAGTGCCGGCTGGTGCGCCGCGCATGCCAAGCCGTTCGGCTTTACGGTGGATGTCGTCTCGCCGGTGCAGCTGAACCGTGAGCGTGTCAGTAGCGGTAGAGTGCGCGCGGCGCTGGCAGCAGGGGATTTCGCCGGCGCGCAGCGCTGGCTCGGGCGCCCCTATGCGATGTGCGGCCGCGTGCGCGCGGGCGATCGGCTCGGGCGCACGCTGGGCTTTCCGACCGCGAACATCGCGGTCAAGCGCCGGCGCGTGCCGCTCAGCGGCGTGTTTGCGGTGCGCGTGGCGGGGGTGCCCGGCGCGGGTGCGCTGCCCGGCGTGGCCAACCTCGGCACGCGGCCCATGGTCGGCGGCCGGCAGGTGCTGCTCGAGGCGCATCTGTTCGACTTCGACGGCGACCTGTACGGCCGGGAGCTGTCGGTCGAATTTGTTGCGAGGCTGCGCGATGAGCTGACATTCGACTCGATGGAGGCGATGGTGGCGCAGATGCGGCGCGATGCGGCGCAGGCGCGCGACATTCTCGGGGCCGGCGGTGGCGGCTGATAGCGGCGGTGATGGTTGATAGCGGCGGTGATGGTTGATAGCGAGGTAGCGAGTGACCGACTACAGACAGACTGTCAATCTGCCGCAGACGCAGTTCCCCATGAAGGCGGATCTGGCCCGGCGCGAGCCCGAGCAGCTCGCGCGCTGGAAAGATCTCGCCATCTATCAGCGCATGCGCGCCGTGAGCCGCGGGCGGCCGTCGTTCGTGCTGCACGATGGCCCGCCGTACGCCAACGGCGCGATCCATCTCGGCCACGCGCTCAACAAGGTGCTGAAGGACATCATCGTCAAGTCGCGCACGCTCGACGGACAGGACGCTCCCTACATTCCGGGATGGGACTGTCATGGCCTGCCGATCGAGCTGGCCGTGGAGAAGAAGCACGGCAAGCCGGGCCAGAAGCTCGATGCGGCGGCGTTCCGAGCCGCGTGCCGCGCGTTTGCGAGCGAGCAGATCGATACGCAGCGCGCCGATTTCGAGCGCCTCGGAGTGTTCGGCGATTGGGAGCATCCCTACCTCACGATGGATCCGCGCTACGAGGCGCAGCAGATCCGCGCGCTCGGCCGCATCATCCGCAACGGCCACCTGTACCGCGGCGCCAAGCCCGTGCATTGGTGCCTGGACTGCCGCTCGGCGCTGGCGGAAGCGGAAGTGGAATACGAGGAGGCGGTGTCGCCCGCGATCGACGTCGCCTTTCCCGTCGCCGACGTCGCGGATTTCGCGCGCCGCACGGGTATCGAGCCGGCACGCCTGGGGCCAGCGGTGGCCGTGGTCATCTGGACCACCACTCCCTGGACACTGCCGGCCAACGAGGCCGTGGCGCTGCGCGATGAGTTCGAGTACCTGGCCGTCGCGGTACCGGAGCACGCGGCGCCGGAGTACGCGGCGCCGGGGCTGGCGGTGCCTCAGCGGCGCGTGCTGGTGCTTGCCGCGGCGCTGAAGGATCGCTGCCTGGAGCGCTACGGCTCGAGCGCCGCCGCAGGCGGTGGCGCGCCCGAGGTGCTCGGCAGCTTCCGGGGGCGCGCGCTCGAGGGGCTCGCGCTCGCGCATCCGTGGCTGCCGCGATCGGTGCCGGTGATTCTCGCCGAGCACGTCACGCTCGATACCGGTACCGGTGCGGTGCATACGGCGCCCGCGCATGGCCAGGAGGATTACTTCGTCGGGGTCCGCTACGGGCTGCCGGTCGTCAATCCGGTCGGTCCCGATGGCCGTTTCGCCGCGGATACCGCGCTCGTCGGCGGCCTGCCCGTCGGCAAGGCGAATGGCGTGATCATCGCGGAGCTGGCGCGGCGTGGGGCGCTGCTACACCAGGAGCCGCTGCGGCACAGCTACCCGCACTGCTGGCGGCATCACTCCCCGTTGATCTTTCGCGCCACGCCCCAGTGGTTCATCAGCATGGATCAACACGGCCTGCGCGAGCATGCGCTGCGCGACATTCGCACGGTGCGCTGGACCCCGGCCTGGGGCGAGCAGCGCATCACGGGGATGATCGCCGAGCGGCCCGATTGGTGCATCTCGCGCCAGCGCACCTGGGGCGTGCCGCTGGCGCTGTTCGTGCACAAGCAGACGGCGGCTCTGCACCCGCGCACCGGGGAGCTGCTCGAGGCGGTCGCCGCGCGCGTGGAGCGCGGCGGCATCGACGCATGGTTTGCGCTGGATCCCGCAGAGCTCCTGGGCGCCTCGGCCGCCGAATACGACAAGCTGCAGGACGTCATGGACGTGTGGGCGGATTCGGGCCTGTCGTTCGAGTGTGTCGCGGCGCTGCGGCCGGATTTCAGCGCGCCCGTGGATCTCTACCTGGAAGGCTCCGATCAGCACCGCGGCTGGTTTCACAGCTCGCTGCTGATGTCCGAGGCGCTGTATGCGCGCGCACCCTACCGCGCCGTGCTGACGCATGGCTTCACGGTCGACGAGCAGGGCCGCAAGATGTCCAAGTCGCTCGGTAACGGCATTGAGCCGCAGGACATTCTGCGTACCCTCGGTGCTGACGTATTGCGACTGTGGGTCGCGGCGACCGACTACGCTCACGAGATGAGTCTCTCCCAGGAGATTCTCAAGCGCATCACGGATTCGTACCGGCGGATGCGCAACACGGTGCGCTTCCTGCTGGGCAACCTGGATCAGTTCGAGCCGGCGCGCGACGCGCTCGCCGTCGCGGACCTCGTAGCGCTGGATCGCTGGGCGATCGAGCGCACGCGTTCGCTGCAGGCGCAGATCGTCGATGCGTATCGCAGCTTCGCCTTCCACGTGATCTACCAGAAGATCCACAACTTCTGTGTCGTGGATATGGGCGGACTGTACCTGGATATCCTGAAGGACCGGCTGTACACGACCCCGGCGTCGAGCCGCGCGCGCCGCTCGGCGCAGACCGCGCTGTGGCACATGGCCGAATGTCTGGTGCGCTGGCTCGCGCCGATCCTACCGTTCACCGCCGAGGAGATGTGGCGGCATCTGCCGGGCGCGGTGGCGGCGTCCGGCAACGCGGCTGCGCCCGGCAACGCAGTGGCGCCCGGCAACGCGGCGGCGCCCAGCGACGCGGCGGCGTCCAGCGACGCGGTGGCGCCGAACCGAGCTGCCGACGGCCGCGCCGAATCGGTGTTCCTGACGGTCTGGCACGAGCTGCCGGACACGGGAGCTGCATCCATCGACTGGGACGCATTGATCGCGCTGCGCGCCGATGTGGCGCGGGAGCTCGAGCGGTTGCGTGTGGCCGGCTCGATCGGGGCGCCGCTGGATGCGGAGCTCGAGCTATGGTGCGCTCCGGAGCCGTACGCGCGGCTCGCGTCGCTGGGCGAGGAGCTGCGCTTCTTCATGATCACCTCCGAGGCGCGCGTGCACCGAGTCGTCGCCGAGCAGGCGCTCGCGCTGTCGGCGGACGTTGCGCGCTCGCCCGCTGGCGTGCCTGCCGAGGCCGTGCCGGCGCTGAGTACTCCGGGCGTATGGATCCGCGTGGAGCCCTCGAGGCAGCCGAAGTGCGTGCGCTGCTGGCAACACCGGCCCGATGTGGGTGCCAGTGCGCAGCATCCACAGCTGTGCGCGCGTTGTATCACCAACCTGTCGCTCCCCGGCGAGACGCGCAGGTACAGCTGATGGCACCGTCGCAGCCGGCGCCGGTCGATGTGCCCAACGCGAGGGTGGGGCGGCCGCATCGCAGCGCTCTGCCGTATGTGTGGCTGTCGGCGCTGATCGTGGTGCTCGATCAGGTGAGCAAGGCCTGGATCGTCGCTACCGTGGCGCTGTATCACTCGATCGCCCTGCTGCCGGTGCTCGCGCTCACTTATGTCTACAACCCTGGCGCCGCGTTCAGCTTCCTGTACAACGCCTCGGGGTGGCAACGCTGGATGTTCGCCGCTCTGGCGGTGATCGTCAGCATCGTGCTGCTGATCGTGCTGCGGCAGACCGAGCGGCGGGCATGGCTGCAGGCGAGCGGCTTTGCGCTGATCCTGGGCGGTGCGGTCGGCAACCTCATCGATCGACTGAGGCTGGGTCACGTCGTCGACTTCATCAACGCGCACTGGGGGCCGCACTACTTTCCCACCTTCAATCTGGCCGATTCGGCCATTACCGTGGGGGTCATCCTCTGGCTGCTGGACGCCTGGCTCGATGCACGGCGCAAACCCCGGTAAGATCGGGTCCATGCGCCTGTTACTCGCCAATCCCCGCGGCTTCTGCGCCGGCGTCGACCGGGCCATCGAGATCGTGGAACGCGCGCTGCAGATGTTCGGTGCGCCGATCTACGTGCGTCACGAGGTGGTCCACAATCGGCACGTGGTGGAACGGTTGCGCGGCCTGGGCGCGGTATTCGTCGAGGAGCTCGCCGAGGTGCCGGCCGGCGCCACGGTCGTGTTCTCGGCGCACGGCGTATCCTCGGCGGTGGAGCGCGAAGCCGGTGCGCGGGGCCTGCAGATCTTCGATGCCACCTGCCCTCTGGTGAGCAAGGTACACATGGAGGTGGCCCGCCACGCGCGCGAGGGATGCGAAGTCATTCTCATCGGCCATGCCGGTCACCCGGAGGTCGAGGGCACCCTCGGCCGCTTCGATACCAGTCGGGGTGGACGTATTTACCTGGTGCAGAACCTCCAGGACGTCGCGAGTCTGCAGGTGCGCGATCCCGAGAAGCTGGCATTCGTTACGCAGACCACGCTGTCCGTGGATGACACCGCGACGATGGTCGCGGCGCTGCGCGCGCGCTTTCCGACGCTGCAGGCGCCGCGGCGTGAGGACATCTGTTACGCCACGCAGAATCGCCAGGACGCGGTCAAGCAGCTGCTCGGGCAGTGCGATCTGCTGATCGTGGTGGGCTCGCGTACCAGCTCCAATTCCAACCGCCTGCGCGAGCTGGCCGATCGGGCGGGTATTCCGGGCTACCTGGTCGACGACGCCGAGGATTTGAAGCGCGAGTGGCTGGAGGGCCGGCAAGCTGTCGGTGTGACTGCCGGCGCTTCGGCTCCGGAGCTGCTGGTGCAGCAGGTCATCGAGCGGCTGCGCAGCTGGGGCGTGGAGACTCCGGCCGAGCTGGCCGGCGGCGAGGAGCACGTGATCTTCGGCCTGCCGCGCGCGCTACGCGCCCGTGGTGCGGCGGCGCAGACGGCGACGCAGGTGGCCCCTGCGCGGGAAGCGCCCGCGGACTCCCCCGCAGACTCCCCCGTGGACTCCTGATTCCGGCCGCGACATGGGCTGATCCCGGCGGGGCTATAATCGCTCGATGGTGAAAGCCTCCGCAATGCTCGAGGACGCGCCGGCCCTCGGAAACGGTGCGGCGGCCGAGCTGCCTGCGGCCTCTGCGGCGACGACGGCTCCTCCCGCGGCGGCCGCTGCGGCGAGGCTCTCCGAGTGCGGCATCCGCCCCACCGAGCAGCGCGTGCAAATCGCAGCGCTACTGCTGTCCGTGCCGCAGCACCTGTCCGCCGAGCAGATCACCGAGGCCTTGCGCCGCAGTGGCGCGCAGGTCTCAAAAGCGACCGTCTATAACACGCTGAACCTGTTCGCGGCGCACGGACTGATTCGCCAGCTGCGAGTCGATGGGGAGTGCGCGTGGTTCGACTCGAACGTCGCGCCGCATTATCACTTCCAGGACGAGCAGACGGGCACCTTGACCGACGTCGCCCCGCACGACGTGCAATTCAGCCGCCTGCCGGAGCCGCCGAGCGGCATGGAAGTCGCCGGCATCGATGTGGTCATCCGGCTGCGCCGGCGGGGCGAATAGCCGCACGGAGCCGCGTGAGAGCCGCGCGGTAGCCGGGTTTCGCCGCGCACCGGCCAGGCGCGGCCGCGCGACGGCAGGTAGGGTACTGGCAGGATCGGCGGGTCCTGCTTAACATACCGCCCCTCGCGAGACTTCCGGGCCGGAGTAGCTCAGTTGGTAGAGCAGCGCATTCGTAATGCGCGGGTCGGAGGTTCGAGTCCTCTCTCCGGCATCAAATCCTCGTCCGCCAGCCTCTACCGCGGTCCGCATCCGCGTATCGCGGACTCTCGCGCTACCGAAGTACGAGCATCACGGGCTCAGGGTTGAGCCTGCCGGCGAGTGTCCGGTCGCGTGACCGGCCCGCGTGTTAGGATCAGGAAGAAGCCCACTGATTATTCATACAGACCGCGAATGGCACAGACGATCTTCATCAACGGCATGGTGCGCTGGGTGTACTCCCAGACCAAGGGCGGCACATGGCTAGCGATTTGTGAAGACCTCAAGTTGACCATGGAAGGCGACACCTATCAGGAGATGCTCGAGAACCTCAGCGAGGGGATCCAGCTGTTACTGGTAGATCTGGTGAAGACAGGCGACTTTGATCGGTTCCTGCGCGAAAAGGGCTGGCATAAGGCGCCAGCGCACATTCCGGCAAATGTTACGTTGCGGACGGTAAGGTTCGACATTCCTATGGAAATCGTAGCGTCCAAGAAGAAGACGCAGCATAGTTTCGCGAGAACAACTGCTTAATAAGCTGCGCGACCTCGGCTACAAGTACCAGCGGCAGACGGAAAAGGTCCAGCTCTACCGCAAGAAGGGATCGACCCATTACGTGCAGCTTCGCCGCAAAGGCGATTCTATTGCTGACGAAAACGTTATCGCGATTTTGCGTCAAGCTGGCTTGAGCGAAGAAGACGCTAAGAAATTCGTCGGCCAGTGCAAGTCCTGACCCCCCAATGCCAACTGGCGCGGCTCATTTATCACCTGCTGTTCTGGTTCTACCCGCTTACGTGACGCGCAAGACGGCGACGTTGTCCGTTTGCACGCACGGGGCCTGAAGCTCGACTGGCTGGCCGTGTGGAGTCATTCGGTAGGCATACGCCCAGGCGTCCTTGCGCCGGTCGAGCACGGCGCGATCAACGAGTCCCTTTGCCATCACCAGGTTCTCGAGCGCGCAGAGCCAATGCTCATAATAATGCGAGCCGTCATCGGGCTCGCCGCGATCCGCCGCCGCCTGGAGTTGCGCCCCGAGCGCCTGTGTCCACTCGCCCCAGCCGAAATATCCCTGCTCGGAGAGCTCGACTGCGAGCGCGAATGCCTGTGCCTGCCAGGGCTCGGCGAAGACCGGTCCCACGTCGCGCGGAAGCGACCGGAGGGCCGGCGAGGGCTCATCGATTCCAGTCGATTCAGGCAGCCTCGAGGTAGTCATCGTACAGATCCAGATAGACGGCATCCTGCGGTGCAGCCTGCCCGCCCCAGAGCTCGCGGGCGCTAAACCGCACCGAATACACGTGCTGCGGCTCATCGCCGAGACCGTACTCACTGGTGTCAGCGAATGCGAAAACGCCATGGTCTCGCTCGATCGTGCCGATCTTGCCGCGCGCATAGCGGGGCAGCCGCGTGTGCGTGACCGGATTGATGTTGCGGGTGCGCACCCGCTGGCCCATCTGAAACTGCGCTCGGACCGATTCTTGGCGTCTCGTCGGGACCCGGAATATCGCCGCCACCGCATTCGCCGGCGACACTGCCAAGGTGCCCTCGGTACTGCCGGGCGCCGCGCGGCCAGTCTCTATCTCACTGCGCGTCACCAGTTCACTGGCAGCCAGGCGTTCTGTCAGCGACACGAGCCAACGTTCATAGTAGCTCATGCGCAGGTACTCGGCTGCCGGTAGGTTCTCCATGGGCGGGCGAAGGCCGAGCCGCAACTTGCCGGTCGCCGTCACTGCGGCTGTCATCGCGTAGACCCTGCCTTCCCAAGGCGCGTGAAACGCGGGCTCATTCTCTTCGTACTGGATTGGGCCCATGTCCTGCATGCCGCCCATATCGTGAATCCCGTTCATGAGCGGATTCCCGTCTCTGGCGGCATGGCTTTGGCGACACCGATCATCGCATCGCGCGTGACCAGTGCGGCGAGCGCCTCTTCACTCAACGCCTCGCTCCCGGTCGGCCGCTCCGGCAGGACCATGTAACGTTGCTCGGCAGTGCTGTCCCAGACGCGCACCTCGATATCTTCCGGCAACACCGTTCCGAACTCTCGCAGCACGCCACGGGGGTCAATCACGGCGCGCGATCGATAGGGCGGGGACTTGTACCAGAGCGGTGGCAGACCGAGAACGGCCCAGATATAACAGGAGCATAGGGTGCAGACGACGAGATTGTGAACTCTGGGAGTGTTTTCGAGCACTCTGACATCCACCCCGTTGCTCCCACCGTAACCGAGCTCCGCGATTGCAGCAGTGCCGTCGGCAAGCAGGCGTTGCTTGTAGGCCGGATCGACCCATGCGCGCGCCACCACGCGTGCGCCATTGTGTGGGCCAATCTCGTGTTCGTAGGCGTCGACCAGCGCGTCGAGCGCCGCGGAATCCACTATTCCCTTCTCGATGAGCAACGATTCGAGCGATTTGACCCGCAGCGCCACGTCTGACGGAAGCTTCTGAGCACCGTGATCGTGGGCTTGCGCATGGGCGAGATCCGGTGCTGTCGTGGCTCCAGCGGCCGCTGCCGCCGCTGTCAGAAAATCCTGTCGCGCGGTATCCGTACCAGGGCCCCCAGCTCGTGCCATCCGGCCACTCCCGAGAGGCAGACAACAGTCACTGACAATAGCACGTCCCTGGAGGAGCGATTAGACCCACGGCCCCTGGTGCGATCGGGCTGCTGCGCGACCCTGCGCATGTTGAGCCGTCGAATGAGCGTAGCGGGAATTATCGAGCATCTGCGACCGCCGGGACCCGCTGACCGACACCTCTGAAAGCGCTCCGCAGCAGTCTGTTCAGCGGCTCGGAGACCACCCGCCCGACCAGCTCTCCCAGCACTATAGCTGCGAGGATGACGGCGACAAATAGCATGGGAACGACATCCAGCGGTCTTCCGATGCGGATGAAGTAGCCGAAGAACGCCAGCACGATGAACATGTGGGTGAGATAGATCTCGTAACTCCGTCGACCGGGCAGTAGCAGTGGACGCAATGCGCGAGGACTTCTCCATTCACTTTGCGCCGCTGCTGCGAGCAGCAGACACGCAGCGAATGCGACCACGGTCATATCGAGGCCGCTGCGTCCGAGCCCCCACCGATCGATGCTGGTCGAGAATCCCAGAACCGTTGCCAGGAGCGCGGCGCCGCAGATTCCGCACACTCTGAGCAAGCGCCTCGGCAGCCGATAGCGGGACGACAGCATCGCTGTCAGGCAACCCAGGGCAATGGCGTCCATGCTCCCGAGATAGGAGTATTCGTGCCACACCGGATTGCCATGCGAGAGAACGCTACGCCCAATCGGCCCGAGGACGACGAAGATCAGTAGCAGCGATACGATGACTTTGTCCCGACCCAAAGTCCGGCAAATCAATGGGAAGCAGAAATAGAACATCTCTTCCACCGACAAGGACCAAAGAACGTCCCAGCTCGGCGGTAGCCTGACTTTCGCAACTGGCGGCGTTTTCCGGCGGTTTTCGTGGGCGGCACACGCGTAAGTAATTGAGCGGCAAGGTGCTGAGTTTTGCCGAGGCGCTGGGTACAGACCTTGGTGTGGCGAGTGCTGGCGCAGATCATTAGGCTCGCACCCGATGTATTTGAAGTGCCATCACCGGTTCAAGGACGGCAAAGAACACCGCTATTGGAGCATTGTGGAGAAGCTGCGCGTCTCGGGCGAGCGCACGGTGGATCGGCACGTGCTGTATTTGGGTGAGATCAACGACAGTCAGCGCGAGGCGTGGCTGAAGACGATCGAGGCGTTCGATGAGGCTCGCCAGGAGCAGCGATCGCTCGCATTGTTTCCGGCGGATCGAGAGATTCCCTCTCATGCGCGCGCGGTGGGCGTGCAGGTACAGCTGTCGAAGTTTCAGCTGAAGAGGCCGCGACAATGGGGTGCCTGCTGGACATTTTGCCGACTGTGGGAGCAGTTGGACCTGGATGAGTTTTGGCGCGAGCGACTGAAGGACTCGCGCGAAGGCACCTCGTGGTACCACGTGCTGATGGCATCGACAGCGTATCGCTGGATCGATCCGGGGAGCGAGTGGCGGATGCATCGGGAGTGGTATCACCGCAGTGCGATGGGCGATCTGCTCAACGAGGGGCCAGAGCTGGCGAGCAAGGATGATCTATATCGCTGTCTGGATCTATTACTCGAGCACAAGGAGGCGCTGTTCGGCTTTCTCAAGGAGCGCTGGCAGGATCTATTTGGAGTGAAGTTCGAGGTGCTGCTGTACGACTTGACGAGCACCTATTTTGAAAGCGATCCGCCCTTCCCCGGTGTAGGTGGCAAACGCCGCTTCGGTTATTCCCGGGACCATAGGTCGGACTGCGTGCAGGTGGTAATCGCGCTGATCGTGACGCCGGAAGGCTTTCCGCTCGCCTACGAGGTGATGGCGGGCAATACGCTGGATAAGACGACGTTGCCGCTGTTTCTGGAGAAGATCGAGCGGCAATACGGCAAGGCGCAACGGATCTGGGTGATGGACCGGGGGATTCCGACCGAAGCGCACCTGGAGGAGATGCGCCGCCGCGGGGCTCAGTACCTGGTGGGCACGCCCAAGGGACGATTGACTGAGCTGGAGCAACAACTTGCCGTTTTGCCCTGGAAGCAGGCGCGTGAGTCGGTCCAAGTGAAGCTCCTACCACAGCAGGGGGACTTATATGTGTTTGTGCAGAGTCAGGCGCGTATCGGCAAGGAGCGCTCGATGCGTCGTCGTAAACTCAAATGGCTGTGGAAGCGATTGAAGGAGCTGCAGCGTCAACGGCCCACCTACAAGCGCCTGCTGATGGAGATCGGGGCAGCAAAAAAAGAAGCGGGCCGGGCCTTCCGCCTGGTCCATTTGTTCTTGCCCGACGCGCCAGCCAAAGAGAAGCGCTCGCGGCGCGTAGACTTCGGTTTCACGCTCTCGCGCACGCGTGTGCGTATCGCGCGGCGGCGCGAAGGTCGCTATCTGTTGCGCACCAACCTGACCGCAACAGATCCCGCGCAACTGTGGCAGTTCTACCTGCAGCTGGCGGAAGTGGAAGCCGCGTTCCGCGATATCAAAGGTGATCTGGCCATCCGACCGATCTTCCATCAGAAAGAAAGCCGCATCGAGGCGCACATTTTCCTGTCATTCCTGGCCTACTGCGTGCACATCACATTCAAACATCAGCTCAAAATTCACGCGCCGGGACTCACGGTGCGTCAGGCGCTGGAAAAGTTCGCAGCCATCCAACTGCTGGACGTGCACTTTCCTACGACTGATGGACGCGAGCTGATCTTCGTGCGCCACACCGAGCCGGATGCCGATCAGCAGATGCTGCTCGCAAAGCTCGCCTGGACCTTGCCGCCTCAGGCTCCACCGAGGATCACTGCTGCAAAAATAGCAGCGCCGGTGTAGGGCAGACCTTTGACGCCCCTCACTTGGAAAACCAAGCACTTGCGCTCAGCCCTATGCCCCAGTTGCGAAAGTCAGG
>JASHPX010000043.1 GCA_030037905.1 Gammaproteobacteria bacterium | reverse complement strand
GATGACCGAAGATGATGCCGTACATGGGACTACTCGGGGAAACGTGCAGATGCGCCAGCATCGCCTTTCGACCTCCATACATCGTCGGGGCAGCCCCGATCTGGATGACATGGGGGCTGTGCGGCACGCCCGTGTAGGCCTCGACGACGACCTTTGCGGCCAGCGCCATGACTGAATCCTGGGGGGCGGCCTTGCCGTTACCCAGCACCGAGATGATCACGGCATCTGCGCCCTGGGTGATGCGCTTGAAACTGTCCAGGTTGGTGACATCGCCGGCGACGGCAGTGTAGTGAGGATTATTGATCTCGAGCTTCGTGGGATCGCGAGCGACGCCGACGACGGTGTCTCCGCGACTCAAGGCCTCCTGCGCGATGAGGCTGCCGATGGCGCCCGTCGCCCCATAAACGACGATCCGCTCGCCGCTCGCCGCCGCGGGTCCTATCCCCACCACGAGCATCAGCAACACGAGGCCACCGCGGCACAGTACGTCACCGATCCGGTTCATCGTCCGATTCCTGAATCGCGCCTCTGGGGGCAGTATGACGGCGATCGACTCGACATGCACGCGCAAGCAATGTCCGCGATGCTCATTGGGGCCGAGCCGCAGCTGATCGGCCCGCAACTCATCCCCGGTGACTGGTTTCGAGCAGCAGTGGCACCGAATCGCGCTCAATTATCTTTCGGAACGGTTCGCTGGCATATGCCCACTCCACGACGTCCACCTTGAACGGCAGGTCGGACTCGTCGAGCTCGTCTCTGAGGTTCGCAAGGACAGCAGATGGAATGGACTCGGCGCCCAGGACCGCCAGATCGAGATCCGAGAAGGGTTTGGCAGCGCCGGTGACACGCGATCCGAACACTGCCACCTGCCGGTCCGGGATGTGCTTCTGCAGAATGGCGCGAAGCTTCAGCAAGTCCCCCATCGTGACATCAATCTTACGCACGGTTGCGCCGTTCGAGGTCGGACAGAAGGATGTGGATATCCGCAGAGAAACTGGGCAGCACTGCCAGGATTGCTTCGGCCTTGCTCGCATTGTAGGTGTGGCTCGTGGCGTTGCGCTTTTCGCGGTAGTCGCGGAATCGCGCAACGTCGGCGAGCAGGCCCGCTTCCGCCGCAGCTCGAATGATCTGCATGAAGGTCATCCGATCCAGCTCGGCGGGTTCGCTCGCAATCTGCTCCAGTTGCCGCTTGATCATTCTGTAGGCCATTTCATAGGTAAACTCGAACGCCTGAATGCACGCGCCGCGAAATTGTTCGCGCAGGTTCATATCCTTGGCCAGATCGGAATTCAGGTACCCGAGGCTCTTGTCCAAGGCACGCAAGGCGTCCTGCAGGGCGGTCAAATCCAATTTCATGCAGTGGATGATACCCTCAGCACCGCTCACCGGTGGCGGGAGCGCCGCTTCGCTATAATTGATCGTTGGACGCAGCGATCTGCCGGCAGTGACGCGGCTCTCGGACCTGCTGGGATTCGACCCACACCGCCAGCCGTCGCCCTGAGCCGCGCACGGGTGCGCTGCCGTCGCCAATGCGCTCACTAGCGCCGCGACGGCGCTTGGCCGAGCTCGCGCCGCAGTCCCTCGAGCCGCTGCTCGCGCGCGGCGCGCAGCGCCTGGGCGATGGTCGGTCCGCGAAGCCGCGCGAGCTCATCCGCCGGCAGTGCGACTGCGCCGGCAGCCGTGAGCGCTGTCTCGAGCAGCTTTGCGGGGAAAGCGGGCACCGCGGCAGACGAGGCGGCAGAGGCGCCGCGGGTGGCGGACGGGGTGGCGGACGGGGTGGCGGCGGCGGAGGCGGCGGCAGATGAGGCGGCGGCGGTTGTCGCCTCGGTGGCCAGCAGCAACTTTCGAAAACGCTCGCCGCGCCGCAGGGCATCGGCTGCCTCGAGCAGGTCGAGCAGGCCCGCGGCGTCGAGCTGTGCCGCCTGCGCCAGGCGCGTGCCCAGCCGCGCCGTCAACAGCGCCAGCTCGCGATATTCATTGGGCACGCGCAGGCGCTGCGCGAGCGCATCGATCGTCGGTTGTGCAAGCGAGCCCAGCAGGGCCGCGAAGCGCACCGCCGGGTCGGCGCTCAGCGATACCGCGTACTGCAATGCGCGCCGCTCGTGCTCGCTCCATTGCAGCTCGGGCAGCAGCACCGCGAGCGCTCCACAGGCCTGTAACGTCTCGAAACACGCTTCAGGCTGGGGCTCTGCCAGCGCGCGCTCGAGCTCGCGCCATACCCGCTCGGGCACGAGCGCGTGCACCTCGCCGTTGTCGACCATGTGGCGCATGAGGACCAATGTCTCGGGAGCGACGCTGAAGCCAAGCCCGGCAAAGCGCGCCGCGAAACGCGCTACCCGCAGAATACGCACCGGGTCCTCGACGAAGGCAGGTGAGACGTGGCGCAGCAGGCGGCGCTCGACGTCGGCTTGGCCCCCGAAGGGATCGATCAGCCGGTCGTGTGTGTCGCGCGCCATGGCGTTGATGGTCAGATCGCGCCGCTGCAGGTCCTCCTCGAGGCTGACCTGGGGTGAGAACTGTGTCGTGAAGCCACGGTAGCCCGGGGCGACCTTGCGCTCACGGCGCGCGAGCGCGTACTCCTCGTGCGTCTGCGGGTGCAGATACACGGGGAAATCGCGCCCGACGGGGCGATAGCCCAGGCGCTCCATTTCCTCGGGCGTCGCGCCGACCACCACCCAATCGCGCTCGGCGACGGGCCGACCAAGCAGCTCGTCCCGCACCGCGCCGCCGACCAGATAGACCTGCATGCCGACACACCCGCGTGAGTTCAGACCTGCTAACGTAGTCCGACCGCCATGTTAGCTGACAGCCGCCGGAACGCCCCGCCGAAAGCATTCTTCCCGACTGCACTGCGCCTCCTGCCGGGCCTCCTGCTGGCGCCGGTCTGCGTAGCGTTTTCCGGCTGTGCGAGCGTCGGTTACCTCACGCAGGCGGCGCATGGCGAGTGGCGGGTGCTGCATGAGCGAGTGCCGATCGCGCGCGTGATCGCCAATCCCGCGACCCCATCCGCGGTCAGGACACGCCTGCAGCTGGTGCAGGATGCGCGGCAGTTCGCCGTGACCGACCTCGACCTGCCCGATAACGGCAGCTATCGCAGCTACGCGAACCTGCATCGCCCGTTCGTGGTCTGGAACGTGGTGGCGACTCCGCAGTTCTCGGTCGAGCCGCTGCGCTGGTGCTTTCCGATCAGCGGCTGTGTCGACTACCGCGGCTACTTTCACGAGCGCAGTGCGCGCGCCTTTGGCGCGCGGCTGGCCGCGCGCGGCAATGACGTGCGGGTGGCCGGCGTCACCGCCTACTCGACCCTCGGCCACTTCGCCGATCCGGTGCTCAGCACGATGCTGCGCTACAGTGATCTCGATCTGGTCGGCACCATCTTCCACGAGCTTGCCCATCAGCTGTACTACGTCCCAGGCGACAGCGAGTTCGATGAATCCTTCGCGATGACGGTGGAGGCGGAGGGCCTGTCGCGCTGGCTCGGAGGCAGGAGCGGGGAGTTGCAGAAGTACACCGCCGAGCAGCGCTTCGACGACTCCGTCGATCGGGTGCTCGCCGCCGCCCGCTCGCAACTGCAGCGTCTGTACGCGATGCCGCTGCCCGATGCGCGCAAGCGGGTGCGCAAGCGGGCGATCCTCTCCGCCACGGGCGAACGCATACTCGCAATGGAGAGCGCCGCGCACGTGCACTCGGGCTACGACGAGCTGATCGCGGAGGGCCTGAACAACGCCGACCTCGCCGCCGCCGCGACCTATTCGGACTGTGTGCCCGGATTCGAGCGCCTGCTGCAACAGAATGACGATGAGCTGCCGCTGTTCTACGCGGCCGTGCGCCGCATCGGCCGCGATCCACGCGCGCGGCGCGCGCTGTGCGCGCAGTCTGCGGCGGGGCCGGCACCTCCGGCGCAGCCGTGATCGCCCGCCAGGCGTCAGATCTCGCTTACGGCGCTCAGCCCCGCGGTGCCTCACCCTGCGGGGCCAGCGAGTGCGGCGCCAGCCACAGCGGCGCCAGGGCGCAGAGGCTGACCGGCTGGATACCGAGCTCGCCACATCCTGAGGTGCGGCAGACACTGTCGATCAGCAGCGAGTGGTAGTTGTCCACTGAAAAAGGCTTGCCCGGAACGCATTGCATGGCCACCCCCTGCAGCCACGCCAGCGCGTCGGGCAGCGGCCAGATGTGGCAGGAGCGTTGTGCGGCCGCGGCGGTGAGGCGCACGATTTGCTCCAGAGTCAATACGTCCGGGCCGCAGAGCTCATAGGTCTGACGGCTCGTGGAGCCGCCTGCCAGCGCACGCAGGAAGGCTTCGGCGACATCGCCGACGTGAATCGGCGCAAAGCGCGCACGGGCACGCGCCAGCGGCAACCAGCCGCCCGTCAGGCGCAGCAGGACAGCGAAGCGATTGGTCAGCGAGTCAGCGGGGCCGAAGATCACCGAGGGCCGAAAGATCGTCCAGTCGAGCCGCTCGCGGCTGCCGCGCACCAGCTGCTCGGCCTCGCCCTTGGTGCGCAGGTAGTGGCTGGCGCCGTGCTCGGCGTCGGCATTCAGTGCGCTCATCTGCAACAGCCGTGGCACGCCCGCCTCGGCGATCGCCGCCAGCAGCGCGGCCGTGAACTGTACGTGCACGCGGCGCAGGCCGGCGGCGGCTCCACCAGGCGGATTCAACGCGCCGACCAGATTGATCGCGACATCGCAGCCGTCCAGGCAGCTACGCAGGAAATCGACGCTGTAGACGTTCCCTTCCCTGATTTCCACGCTGGAGAGCGGCAGCAGCTCATCGCCATGCGCCGCGTTGCGCGTGGCTACACGCAGTTGATGCCCTCGACGCACGAGCCGCACCGCCAGCTCGCGGCCGACGAAGCCGGTGCCGCCGGCGATGAAGATATTCAACGGCCGTTGGATATGAAAGAGGGGGCTTGCATAGCTCGCAGTGGCAATCGCCGCTGCCGCCGTGGGCGCTGCCGCCGTGGGCGCTGCCGTCGGGGACGCCGCTGTCGATGGCGCTGCTGTAGTGGGTGCTGCCGTCATCGCCATCCACTTCCCCCTGAGGCCACTACGCCGCGGCCACTGCACCGCTGCGACCGAGTCGCCGCCACTGCGCCGCCACCACTACCGATTACCGCCTGCGCCGACAGCCGTTTCGCGTCAGCGCTGACGTCCGGGTGGCCGACCGACCCTCGGCCGGTCGAGCCACCCAGCCACGCGCTCAGCTTAGACCGCTTACCATAGACCGCTCAGCTAGACCGCTCGGCTTAGACCGCTCGGCTTAGACCGCTTGCCGTGGTGCGCTTAAGCTCCAGCGTCAGTGCGTCTCGATCGCGATGCGCTTGGGCTCGGGCGCCTGCGCCTTCGGAATCGTCACCTGCAGCACGCCATTCGTGTGCTGCGCGCGGATGTCATCGGCCTTGACGTTGTCGGGCAGCGTGAAGCGACGCAGGAACGTGCCTTCCAAGCGCTCGAGGCGTGAGTATCCCTTGCGCTGCTCGCGCTGCAGAGAGCGGCGCTGACCGCTGATCGTCAGCACGCCGTTGTCCGCCGTGATGTTGATGTCCTTCGATTCCACGCCGGGAAGGTCGGCTGCCACGACGAACTTATCGGGCTCCTCGTGGATGTCCACTGACGGTGACCATTCCACCGAGTCCTCACCATTTGCCGCCGGCGCGCCGAAGGTGTCGCCAAAGATCTGATCGATCTGACGGTGCAGCCGGGCCATCGTGCCCCAGGGCTCATAACGCAACAGTGCCATGATCGTGCCTCCAGATAGGTTGATTGCGCGGCGGACCATGAGCGCAGCTTTCCGGGGATTGCCCGGGCGACCACGGCGCGTCCGCGCCTGCTGTCTCCCGATCTATGGTTCAGCGGCGCGGTTTCAAGGGCTGGCGGTTTGAAGGGCTGGCGAGCATCACGATGTGCATAGCCTGTGGGCAGTCTGTGGTTAGCCGGTGCGCGGCGGGTGCAGAACCGGTGGATACAACATGTTGATTTGCATTGCAGCGGCGTCGGCACGGCCCTCCCTTAAATTTTTCCGGCATACCGGCAGCGCCGAGAGTAAAATATCTCTATGAATATACAGGGAAATACTGTACCGCCAGATGTGTTTCATAATCTTGACGCTGCGGGTCGTCATGGCTAGGCTCCACCGCTCTTCGGACACAAGATATGGTATCGCTTCCGCTGGGCTCAGGGGGAAGGGGGGCTGCCGTCACCATGAATTCCGTCATGAAACCCATGGGCAAGGAGTACAGCGAGATTCCTTATCAGGAAGCCTCGCTGGATATCTGGGACAAGAAGTATCGGCTGACCACGAAGGATGGAGAGCCGGTCGATCGCACCATGGACGACACGTACCAGCGTGTCGCGCACGCGCTCGCTGACGTGGAGCGCGAGGAGGTGCGCGAGCACTGGTACGAGCGCTTCCTCTGGGCGTTGCGCCATGGGGCGATTCCCGCGGGGCGTGTGACCTCCAACGCCGGAGCCTGGGAGCACAAGCCCGCGACCTCGACGATCAACTGCACGGTCTCGGGCACCATCCGCGATTCGATGGACGACATCCTGCAGAAGGTGCACGAGGCGGGACTGACGCTGAAGGCGGGATGTGGAATCGGCTATTGCTATTCTACGCTGCGGCCGCGCGGCGCCTACGTGTCAGGCGCAGGGGCCTACACGTCGGGGCCGCTGTCGTTCATGGATATCTACGACCGCATGTGCTTCACGGTGTCCTCGGCCGGCGGCCGGCGTGGCGCACAGATGGCGACCTTCGACATCGGACATCCCGATGCCATGGACTTCATACGCGCCAAGCGCGAGCACGGGCGGCTGCGCCAGTTCAACCTGTCGCTGCTGATCACCGACGAGTTCATGCGCGCGGTGCGCGAAGGCCGCAACTGGAAGCTCGCGTTCCCGATCACGCAGCGCGAGCTCGAGGAGGAGAAGCCGGACCTGAGCGATGCCGAACACTTCGTGTGGCGCGAGTGGCCGGTGCAGGACGGGTACGTCGTCAACGATGTGGGCCAGGTGGCCTGCCGGGTCTACAAGACGCTGCCGGCGCGGCGCATGTGGGACGTCATCATGTCCTCCACCTACGACTTCGCCGAGCCCGGCTTCGTGCTGATCGACCGCGTCAACGAGATGAACAACAACTGGTGGTGCGAGGACATCCGCGCGACCAATCCTTGCGTGACAGCCGATACGCGCCTCGCGACGCAGTTCGGGATGGTACGTATCGGCGATCTATACGACGCGCGAGTAGATATTCAGGCGACCGTGGACACGCGCGCGTTGGGTGGAGCCGCAGGCGTCACGGTACGGCCCGCGCTGCCGGCGTTCATGACCGCCCCGGGCGCCGATGTCTATCGTGTCGTGACCGAGGACGGCTACGAGATCAAGGCGACCGAGTGGCATGACTTCTACACCCGGCGTGGCAAGATCAAGCTGCGCGATCTCGAGGCCGGCGATGAGCTGCTCATCCAGTCAGGCAAGGGTCAGTTCGGTGGCTGCGGCAGCGAAGGCCTG
>JASHPX010000042.1 GCA_030037905.1 Gammaproteobacteria bacterium | reverse complement strand
CGACCTCGGCGATGAGACTGAGCTGGGTGCTGCGTCGGGCCTCGCTCTGTGCGAAGTACTGCTGCAGCGCTGCGTGGTTCATGCTGCGCACGCGGCCGAAGAGGTCCAGCTCGAAGCTCGAGAGCGCGACGCCCACCTGATAAAAGCCCGCCGTGATCGGGAAACCGAACTCGGCGGCGGGCAGCCGCTCCTTGGTGTAGCTGCCGCTGGCATTGAGCTGCGGCAGGCTGTTGGAGCGCTGCACCATATACTGCGAGCGCGCCAGCTGGATATCGAGCACCGCCACGCGCAGGTCGCGGTTGTTGGCCAGTGTCTCGGCGATGATCTGCTGCAGGTGCGGATCGGCGAAGAAATCGCGCCAGCCGATATCCACCGCACTGCGCGTACCGCCGATGCGGCCGCGATTGGCTGGCACGGGCTGCGCACTCGTCGCTGCGGCGGCCGCGCCGGCCGCGCCGGCCGTGCCGGCCTCGCCCGGAGATGCCGCCGCAGGTGCCGGGGATGCCAGGGGTGCCGGGGACGCCGCCGGTGTGCTCGGGGGAATCGGCCACTGCTGAGGCACGGGCAATGCGGGCTCGCGGTAGCGCGGCTCGAGCGTGCAGGCTGCGAGCGCGAGCACGCTCACGCTCGCGAGTATCACGCGCGCCGCTCGCGCGCCGCTACGAGCACGCGCGCTGCCCTGGATCCTCACAACCGGATCCTCACAACCGCTTGCCCATGTGCCGCCCGAGCGCATACGCCCCGCCCGCGGCGGGCAGCGGCGGCAACCCCGGAGAGCCGGCGCCGCCCGGCGCCGCGTCGCCGAAAGTCTTGGCCACGGGCGAGCCCGGCCCGCCGGCCGGCGCAGGAGTCTCGCGCAGGCTGTGGAATACGCGCTGCACCACCACGAAGAACACCGGAATGAAGAAGATGCCGAGGAAAGTGCCGGCGAGCATGCCCCCGAATACCCCCGTACCGACGGCGTGCTGCGCACCGGCGCCCGCGCCGGTGGCGATCGCCAGCGGGAACACCCCGAAGCCGAAAGCGATCGAGGTCATGAGGATCGGGCGCAGGCGGTCGCGCACGGCATGCAGCGTCCCCTCGATGACGTCCTGACCGCTCTCGACGTATTTCTTCGCGAACTCCACGATGAGAATCGCGTTCTTGCAGGCGAGGCCGATGGTCGTGAGCATCGCCACCTGGAAGTAGATGTCGCGCTCCAGGCCCCGCAGCGCGGTTGCAATCACGGCGCCCACCACTCCGAGGGGCACCGCCATGATGATGGCGGTGGGGATGGACCAGCTCTCGTAGAGCGCGGCGAGGCACAGGAACACCACCGCGAGCGACAGCGTGTACAGCAGCGGCAGCTGCGCGCCCGCGGCCTTCTCCTGGTAGGACTCACCGGCCCAGTCCACCGAGTAGCCCGCGGGTAGCTTCGCGACGAGCTTATCGATCTCGTTCATCGCGGTGCCCGAGCTCACGCCCGGCGCCGCGTCTCCATTGATCTCGACCGCCGGCTCCTCGTTGAAGCGCACCAGCTGCGGGGGACCGTAGACCCAGTGCGTCGTGATGAACGAGGACAGCGACACCATCGAGCCTGCGGCGTTGCGCACGTACCAGCGTGAGAAATCCCCCGGCTGCATGCGGAAAGGCGCATCCGCCTGGATCATCACGTGCTTCACCTGCCCGCGATCGATGAAGTCATCGATGTAGCGGCCGCCCCAGGCGAGGGACATCGTGTCGTTGATGTCCGCCACCGATACTCCGAGCGAAGCGGCTTTCTGCGCGTCCACGTCGATGCGAAACTGCGGCGCATCTTCCTCGCCATTGGGACGCACATCGGCGAGCAGTGGATCCTTGGAGGCCATGTACAGCAGCTGATTGCGCGCAGCGATCAGCGCATCGTGACCCCGGCCGCTGTCGTCCTTCAGGTAGCAGTCGAACCCGCCGGTGTTGCCGAGCTGCGTGACCGCCGGCGGTGCGATCGCGTATACCGTCGCGTCCTGCATCCCGAAGAGTGCCCCATTGGCACGCATCTGGATGGCCTGCGCCGACAGTGACGGATCCTTGCGCTGGCTCCAATCCTTCAGCAGTATGAAGCCCATGCCGGTGTTCGGGCCGCGACCTGCGTAGCTGAAGCCCGAGATCGTGAAGATGGATCGCACGGCGGCACGCTCGTGCGCGAGGAAGTACTCGCGCACCTTGCGCAGCGCCTGCTGCGTGCGCGACTGGCTGGCATTCACGGGGGCCTGCACCAGCAGGTACATCACCCCCTGGTCCTCGTTGGGCAGGTACGCCGTGGGCAGGCGGAAGAACAGCAGCCCCATCAGTGAGGCGAGCGCCGCGTAGATCACGAGGTAGCGCGCGGGCCGTCGCACCATGCGGCCGACGACGCCCTGGTAGCGCACATTGCTGCGGTCGAAGGCGCGGTTGAACCAGCGGAAGAAGCCGCGGTGCCCGTGGTGCTCGCCCTTGGGCACCGGTTTGATGAGTGTCGCGCACAGCGCGGGGCTCACGATGAGCGCCACGATGACCGACAGGATCATGGCCGAGACGATGCTGATGGAGAACTGCCGGTAGATGATGCCCGTGGAACCCTGCAGGAAGGCCATCGGGATGAACACCGCGGACAGCACCGTGGCGATGCCGATCAGCGCACCGGTGATCTGCTCCATGGAGCGACGCGTGGCGTCGCGCGGAGAGAGCCCCTCGTCGGTCATGAGGCGCTCGACATTTTCGACCACGACGATCGCGTCATCGACCAGCAGGCCGATCGCGAGCACCACCGCGAACATGGTGAGCATGTTGATCGAGTAGCCGGCGATCGCGAGCACGCCGAAGGTACCCATCAGCACCACCGGCACGGCGATCGAGGGGATCAGCGTCGCGCGGATGTTCTGCAGGAACACGAACATCACCAGGAACACCAGCGCGATCGCCTCCACCAGCGTCACGATCACGTCGTGGATGGACTTGCGCACGAACGGAGTGGTGTCTAACGGGTAGACGACCTGCAGGCCGTGCGGGAAGGAAGGCTGCAGGCGCGCAACTTCCGCTTTCACGGCGCGCACCGTGTCGAGTGCATTGGCACCCGCGGCGAGCGTGATCGCGACGCCGGAGGCCGGATGCCCGTTGTACATCACGTGGAAGCTGTAGTCCGCCTGTCCGAGCTCCACGCGCGCCACATCCCCGAGCCTGAGCGTCGAGCCGTCGGTATTGCTGCGCAGGACGATGTCGCGGAACTGCTGGGGGGTCTGCAGCCGCCCCTGTGAGGTCACGGTCACATTGATCTGCTGACCAGGAGGGGCCGGATCGCCACCGAGCTGCCCGACCGAGACCTGCGCGTCCTGCGCCTGGATCGCCGCGACGACATCGTCGGGCGTCAGCCCATAAGTATCGAGCCGATCGGGATTGAGCCAGATGCGCATCGCGTACTTGGAGCCGAACTGGTTGATCGAGCCCACGCCCGGCACGCGGCTGATGGGATCGGCCACGTTGGTCGCCACGTAGTCCCCGATATCGGCGGCCGACAAGCTGTTGTCCGGGGAGGTGAAGCCGACCGCCATCACGAAGCTGGTGTTCGCCTTGTTGACGCTGATGCCCTGCTGCTGCACGACCTGCGGCAGCAGCGGCACCGCCTGCTGCAGGCGGTTCTGTACCTGCACTTGCGCGATATCCGGATTCGTGCCGCTCGCGAACGTCAGCGTGATGCTGGCGTTGCCGTTGTTGTCGCTGGTGGAAGACATGTACAGCAGCCCGTCGAGCGCCGTCATGTTCTGCTCGATGATCTGCGTGACCGAGTCCTGTACGGTCTGCGCATCGGCGCCCGGATAGGAGGCGCTGACCGACACGGAGGGCGGTGCGATGTCCGGATACTGCGCGATCGGCAGGCGCGTGATCGCCACGACGCCGAACAGGACGATGATCAGCGCGACGGTCCACGCGAAGATCGGCCGGTCGATGAAGAAGCGTGAAATCAGCATGGGTGCGAAATCAGCATGAGTGCGACACCCTGCGAAATGCGCTGATGGCGTCAGCGGTGGCCATAGGGGGCGGCAGCGGCGCGTTCGCCATACCGATCACTCAGCCAGCCGCCGCGCGTCGCACAGGGTGATGCGCGGCGCCCCTGGGAACGGCTCTTGCCGCGGCGGTCGCAGCGGCACCGGGACCGGCACCAGCAGGGGCACCGGCAGCGGCACCAGCAGGGGCAGCGGCACCGGCGCTGTCGTCGGGGCCACTCGCCTGTGAGGAAGTCGCGGCAGGGGCCTCGATCGCCTGCACCGGCATGCCGGGCTGAACTTTCTGTATCCCGGCGATGATCAGCCGATCGCCGGCCGTCAGGCCCTTGTCGATGAGCCACTGGTCGCCCACGGCACGCGTGATGTCGACCTCGCGCTGCTCGACCTTGCCTTCGGCATCGACCACGAGCGCAGTCGCATTGCCGCGCGGGTCATGCTCGATGCCCTCCTGTGGAGCGAGCACGCCATTGGGCAGCACCCCTTCATCGATGACCGCGCGGACGTACATGCCCGGCAGTAGCAGACCCTCTGGATTGGGAACCAGGACACGCAGCAGGAAGTTGCCAGTAGTGGGATCCACCGTGATATCGGTGAACTGCAGGCGGCCCTGGTGCGGATACACGCTACCGTTTTCGAGCACGATGGTAGCGGGTGTCCCAGCGCCCGTCGATTGGATACGCCCCGAGTCGATCTCCTGCTTGAGCTGCAGCCAGTCGGCGCTGGATTGGTTGACGTCGACGTAGATGGGATTGAGCTCCTGGATCGTAGCCAGCGCCGTGGACTGATCGGCCGTGACGAGCGCCCCCGCGGTCACCGAGGAGCGGCCGATGCGACCGGTGATGGGCGCAGTGATGCGCGCATAGGCGAGGTTGACCGCGGCGCTGTCGAGCGCGGCGCGCGCCGCCGCGACGTCCGCCTCGGCCTGGCGGGCCGTGGAGACGGCGTTCTCGTTGTCCTGTGTGCTGATCGCGTCGATCTTGATGAGCTCGGCGGCGCGCTTTTCCGCGAGCTCCGCGGCGACCGCGTTGGCCTGCGCCTTCTGCAGCGCCGCCTGCGCGTTGTCGTACTGCGCGCGGTACAGCGAATCATCGATCTCATAGAGCGGCTGGCCGGCGTGCACCAGGCTCCCCTCGGTGAACAGACGTCGCTTGACGATGCCGCTGACCTGCGGGCGCACGTCTGCGATCAGGTAGGGAGTCGTGCGTCCCGGCAGCTCGCGCGACAGCGTGACCGGCTGCGCGCGCAGTGTGACGACGGTGACCTGCGGGTGGAAGTCGGCCATCGAAAATCCGGCGGCGCGCTTGGCGCCGCAGCCTGCCACGAGCAGCGCGGCGGCACACACGACCGCGACAGCCCCGACGGCAGCGACCAGGGGTCGGCGCGCGCTACGACGGTTGGGCATGCAATGCTCCTCGACGTCCGGCCGTGTATGAGAGACCGAGGGACAGCGAGGGGCGGATCCACGACCTCGTGGCCGGTCCGCCTGTTACTGCCCCACCCGAAAGGAATGAACGTTCATTCTACTCGCTTCACGGCGCCAGCGCAATCTGCAGCGCATCCGCAGCCCATCCGCAGCGCGGGCCCACGCCGCCACGGGCGCAGGCCGTCGCCGAGCCACGCAGCAGCGCTTGAATTCAGCCGAGTATAAAAAGGGCCCCGGCGTTGCCGCCGGGGCCCCCAGAGGACTTCGTCTCTGTCTCTACTTCTTTGCGCGACTTCCGCGAATGACAGCCAGGCCACCGAGCAACAGCGTCAGTCCGCTGAGCGCGCCGGCGGGGTCAATCTCGGGTGCAGCCGCAGTAGTAGTAGCTCCGGAAGAACTTCCGGACGTACCAGCGGCCAGGCTGTGATGCTGCCACGACGTTCCATTGTGCGCGGCCGGCGTCCAATTTGCCGACAAAGCAACAGAGCCCAAGCCTAGCGACAGAGCGAGAATTCCAATGACCTTAGCTAACACCTTGGACATGGTTTTCTCCTCACTCCAACCCTAACACTTCTTTCATGCTTTCTTCCTTAGACGCGCCGGCACCATATCGTGGCGACAACAGGGGTCGCCAGTCGCAAAATGCCTACATGCGGGCCGGCGGCGGACGATGGGACTATAGGACGGCCCCAAAATTCCGGACTCAGGCGGGACTCAGGCTCGTCCTTGCAGGTCGCTGGCAAGGTTGGTTTTTTTACCATAACTGCCATTGCGCGAAGAGCAGCACGTACACTGCGAGCAGCGCATTGGTCGTGGCGTGTGCGGCCACCGCCTCCCCGAAACGATTGGTGCGCATCAGCAGGCCGCCATAGATCAATCCGGCCAGCACGCCCGGCACCCACATGGAGCCATGCTCGATACCAAACAGCAGCGAGCTGAGCAGCAGCGCAGTTGCGCCGACCTGACCGAAGCGCACTGACTCGAAATCCGCGCCAACGAAGCGGCGCATGAGATAGCCGCGGAACGCGAGCTCCTCGGCGATCGGCACGGTGATGACGGCAGCCGCGACACGAAAGCTGATCCACATCATGCGCTCGGGCGCAGGCATCGCCGCGAGTGCCGGGTTCATGCCCTGCGGATGCAGCAGCAATGCTGCGATGCCGATCCATCCAAAGAAGATCAGCGCGCCCACGAGTGGGCCGCGCCAGCTGCAGCGCCAATCCAGTCGCCGCAGCCGCGGCCACGCCCAGACGATCGCGACCGCCGCCGCCACCAGCCGCAGTCCGTAGAGCGTCTCGAAGCCGCGCGAGACCGCGCGCGCGAGCATGCCGGCTGCAAGGATCAGCAGGAGCGGCAGCAGGTAGCAGGCCGTGGGGTTGCCCCTCGTGCCGGTAGACAGCGCCTCCGGAGCGGCAGTCGTCGTCTTCGATCCTGTGTCTGGCGCGATCGCGGCTGCAATGCGCAGAGTCGCCGCGTCGCCGGCGGTCGCTCCCCCGCGAGCCGCGCGACTCAGCCAGCGGCTGTTGCGGCTGGCCAGGGCGATGAGGCCAGCGACACAGTTGAAGGCGATCCAACCGGCCTGGGAGTGAAAGCCATAGATCGCCATCTGCGGATGGCCCGCATAGCCGATGGCCATGAGAGTGGCGATACGCACGACGTTCAGCGCGAAGCTCAGCGCAAGACCGATCGGCAGCAGGATCAGCGCGCGCGGGAAAATGTACTCGCGCCGAAAGCACAGCAGCCACGCGCAGCAGAAGATGATGAGCAGTCCCGCCCCCTCCAGCCCGGAGCATTCGTCCGAGACCTGCACGGCGAAGCGACTGCTGTGCAGGATGAGGGTCGAGGGGTCGGCCGTAAGGCTCGGGATGAAGGGCGCGAGCACGTGCCAGACCATGTTGAAGGTGAAGGCCGCCGTGGGTCCCCACAGCGCCTCGCTCCACTGCAGCGCGCTCGCGGCGAGCGCCGCCGCGAGCGCCGCGTACAACCACAGCACCCCGAGCGTGGCGGCTGCGCGACGCCACAGCTCCCAGGACGCGAGCGCGCGGAACAACACCGCGACCGCCACCAGCGCAAACGCCAGCCACAGCCCGACGAGCAGCGGAAACGCCAGCGGTGCGGTATGCGGGCCATACAGATAGTAGGATAGCGGTGCGAGCGGCAGCACCAGCAGCACGTGCAACACGAGCGCCGGCACATGGATGCGGGTGTTGCGCGCGGTTTCGTTGATGCCCTTCCAGCGCCGATCGCCCCGCGCATACGCAAACAGCGCCAGCGAGAGGCCGAAGGCCACCGCGAACCGAAAGCCCGCGTGCTGCAGGGCGCGCACCACGCCTCCGAAGCCGCCGGCATGCTGCGTCGCGTTGAAGTCGACGAAGAAATTCAGCGCGAATTTCTCGCAGAACAAAATCAACGCGAGCAGCGCGGCGCGCGCGGCCAGCGTCATGCGCACGCCGGACTCGAACGTCCTGGAAGGCGCGGTCACCACGCTGCCAGTGTAACCCGCCCTGCCGCGCCCCGAGTCCGACAGCTCATGTAGGATCAGCGGCAGCCGGGACAGCGGCGCTCGCCGAGTCCGCAGCACTCACTCCCGTCAGTGGCCGCGACCTCCCACGCTGTGGCCGCGCCCGTCGCGCATCGCGTTACCGTGAAAGTTGCGCATCCTGCCGACGTCCCTGCCGGGAGCACGCGCTTCACCACGGTGCGGCACCGCGCCGTGATAGCCGAAGCGTGGATCGAAGTGATTGTCGACGTGTCCGCGGAAACCGCCCGGCCCGTGAAACCAGGGTCCGGCTCCGATGAACACGCCATTGATGAACCAATCCGGCCCATAGTAGCCGTATGGCGCGCACGCATACGGTGGATAGTCGTAGTAGCCGTAGGGGCAGGCCGGCGGAGCACCAATGTTGATGCTGATCTGAGCCTGCGCCCTCGGTGCGAGTACGGCCGAGATACCCAGGCCTGCGACCAGCAGTGCCAGAGATCTGCATGCTGTCGTGTTGCGCATGTTCGCTCTCCTTCGGTGGTCGGGACGACATGCCCGCCACGCTGGCGCCGTGCACCACCGGCGCCTTGCCTGCCGATGCTGCGCTAGGCGCGCTTGGCGAGCAGATTGCGAATCTCTTCGAGCAGTACCTCCTGCCGCGGTGGAGGGGGCGGGGCGGCGGCCGCCGGCGGTTTCTTCAGCGCATTGATGCCCTTGAGCGCGATGAACAAGGCGACCGCGATGATCAGGAAATCGACGATCGACTGCACGAACGCTCCATACTTGAGCAGGATGGCGGCGCCCTTGGCGTCGGTGCCGATCTGCAGTGCCAGGTTCGAAAAATCCCTGCCGCTGGTCAGCAGTCCTACTACAGGCATGATGATGCCCTGGACCAGGGAGGAGACGATGGTGCCGAACGCGGCGCCGATCACGACCCCGACGGCCAGATCGATGACGTTGCCACGCATCGCAAATTCTTTGAATTCACTCGCTAAGCTCATGACGAGACCACCCCTTCAGAACGAGTAGACGAGATTGACTGTTTCGATCGTATCGAGCTTTTTGAGACCGGCCGGAGGCGAGCTGTTGTCCTGCAGGTTGTAGCCCAGGCTCAGCGCCACCTTGTTCGAGATCTTCACGGCCAGCGCCACAGTATTGGTAATGAGCGTATTGGAGGCGCCCCCTTCCACCAGTGCGGTGTCCGACAGATTCGTGCTGGCCGTCAGCTGCTGCGCGTAATTCAGGCCGGCAGTGGCGATGACTTCGTTGTTGCGCGCCTGCGGGATGCGATCGATGACCGCACCGGATGCATTCTTGATCAGCTGTTCGGGACGCTCATCGCGATCACCGGCGCCCAGCTGCACGCTGAGCTTGGTGGCCGAGCTGTCGAATATCTGGTAACCGATGCCGGTCGTCGCGCTTCCCTGGTACTGGAAGCCGCTGAACATGTCGTGCTGATAGAGCAGCGAGCCGAACGTGAACAGATTCTTGGTGAAATTGTAGTTGGTCTGCCACTGCGCGTCGTAGCGCTCCGCCGCCACGACGCTGGCGCTCTTGCCGTATAGCCCATCGAGGTGCAATGCGTGCTTCCACGCACCGTCGAGCAGACCCATATCCAGCGCGGCGTTGGCAGACTGGGCCTGCGTGTTGCCTTGTGAGCCGGAATACCCCAACTGGCCCTTGCCGGTCCACACGCCCATCGGCGGTGGCGGCGGTGCGGAGTCGGCCAGCGCAAGCGCCGGAATCCACACGAGCATTGATACTGACAGAGGCGAGAGCAGAGTGCGTAACTGCATGCGGGACTCCTTCCAGCTGGCTCGTGGCAGCGCGATCGGCCCTTCAGCGACGGGACGCCATATAGCGCGCAAAAGCCTCGCGGTAATCCGGGTGCCAGCGCGACAGCGCCGGACGATTGAGGATGATATCCTCTGCCGCCCAGCGCATGCGAGCCTCGTCGATGCCGCGATCGGCCTCGTTGTCGGGACACAGAATGTAGAAGTCTCCGGCCGCCAGGCTCTGCAGCATGAATTGCACCACCTGCTCGGCGCTCCATGCACCCGGCGGTTTGCCCTCGCTGTTCGCTCGCGTCATGCCGGTGAAGGTGTAGCCCGGGATCAGCAGGTGCGCGCGGATACGCTGCCCGCAGGCCTCGCGTAGCGCATGCGCGAGCGACTCAGTGTAGCTCTTCACGGCAGCCTTCGACAGGTTGTAGGCGAAGTTGCCCGGCGGGCTCGTGATCCCCTGCTTCGATCCGGTATTGATGAGGATCGCGGGCGCATCGGCTGCGAGCATGTCGGGTACGAAGGCCTGCACGCCGTGCACGATCCCCCAGAGATTGACGTCGAGCAGCGCCTTCCAGCCGTCGAGGCTGTCCCAGGGCTGTCCGGGGTTGCTGCCGATTCCGGCGTTATTCATCAGGACGGAGACCTCGCCATAGCGGGCGCGAACGGCGCCGCGCAGTGCCTGCAACTCTTCGGCATGCGCCACGTCGGTGGGCACCGCCAGGACCTCTGCGGCGCGCGCGGGTGCGCCCGCCACGAGGCTGTCGGCGGCACGCATGAGCGCGGGCTGCGCGCGATCCGCGAGCACGACCTTCAGTCCGAGCTCGAAGAAGCGGCGCGCTGCGGCAAGGCCGATGCCGCTGGCCGCGCCGGTGACCACGGCGACGCGGCCGGGCTGCAGCGCGGCCGGAAGTGCAGGCGAATCCGTCATGGTGGCGACCCGGGTGCTATGGAGCCGGTGCCAAAGGCATGCAGCAGTGCCGCCGGCCGTCCGGCGGCGAGCTGCGCGCGCAGCCACGTGTTCACCGCGCCGATCAGCGCCGGATCCCTTGCGATGAACACGGCCTTGTTCGCCTGCGTGTGCGGCAGGATACCCGGGATGCCGCGACACAGGCCCGGGTGCTCACGCACCTGCAGGGCAACCTCGACCTCGTCGGTGATCATGGCGTCGGCTCGATGCGCCAGGATCTCGGCGAACACCGCACGGTTGTCGGACAGCACGCGCACGCGCGCGTGGCGTATGTGCGCGCGCACGTACTGCTGGTTCGTGCCCCCGGCATTGACGATGAGGGTCACCCCCGGCTGATCCAGCGCCGCGAGACCGGCGAAACGCCGCGCGTCGGCGCAGCGCACGAGAATGGTTTTGCTGCTGGAATCATAGGGGATCGAGAAGGCGCCGGCGGCCGCACGGGCCGGCGTGACGGATATCCCACCCATCGCCACGTCGAAACGGCCGGCCGCCAGATCGGACGCCAGATCGCTCCAGCGGGTGCGCACGAACAGCGCGCGCGCGCCGAGCGCGTGCGCCAGCGAGCGAGCCAGGTCGATGTCGACGCCGAGCAGCGTGCCGTCGGCCGTCTCGAGGCTGAAGGGCGCGTAGTCGCCGGTGGTGCCCACCCGCAGCACACCGGCGTTGCGGATGCGCTCGAGCGCATTGGGCCGCGCGGCGGCCCGCGCGGCGGCGCGGGCGGCGGCGCGGGCCACACCGATCGCATGCAGGTCGGACAGCAGCTCCGCTCGACTCGCGCCGGACCAGCCGGTCGCGGAGAGCGCCCGCGTGGCGCGCGGCGCATAGCGGCTGACAAAATCCGCTCGCGCGAGCTGCGGCGCCGCCAGATACAGTGCCGCGAGCAGCTGCCCGCTGATCCCGTCGAGCTGCGGTCGCAGCACGGCCTGCAGGCTCGGCGGTTGGCCGTGGTAGTCGTAGCCGCTCTCGCGCCAGCGGGTCTCGAGCCGTTGCTCCTGCTCGCGCGCGAGACGCACCTGCAGGGCGAACAACCGCGCCACCGCCGAGGACGAAAGTCCGAGGGAGCGCGCGACGTGGGCAGCGTGATCGATCACGACCTGCTCGCGGGCTGGCGCGGTCACGGCTGCGTGGTGCCGCCATTTCCAGGCCGCGACCGCGCCCATCAGCGATAGGCGGCGGTTGGCCAGCCAGAGCACCTGCTGCACGGGCGCGCCGGGGTCCTCGAAACGCGCCGGATCGGCGGCGCCAGGCGCCGTCGTGGACGTGGCCGCGTATAGCGGCCCGAGAGCCAGCCCCGCAGCGCAAGCGGCGAGCAGTGCGTACATCGAACGCATGGGGCGAGAATAATAGAATCGCGGTGAAACCGGCTATGGTGACCGCATGAATGAACAGCCAATGGATGCACAGCCCAGGAATGACACGGCCCACCGGTCCCCGCAGCTGCAGCCGGACTGCGCGCGCTGCTGCGGGCTGTGCTGCGTGGCGCCGGCCTTCGATGCCGTACAGGGATTCGGCTATGACAAGCCGGCGCAGGTCGCCTGCCGGCATCTGCGCGCCGATTTCCGTTGCGTCATCCATGACGAGCTGGCGGCCCGTGGCTTTCCTGCCTGCGCCGTCTTCGATTGCCACGGCGCCGGCCAGCGTGTAACGCAGCAGCTCTTCGCAGGCTGCTCCTGGACCGCCTCGCCGCAGATCGCACGGCGCATGTTCGCGGCCTACGGCAAATACCGCGTACTGCACGAGCTGATGGCGCTGCTCGAGACGGCCATCCAGCGCGTGCCCGCCGGGGACGCCACACGCCTGCAGGAGCGACTGCGTCAGATCAATTCGCTCTGCGAATCGGGGGCTGCCCTCGAGGCAACTGTACGTGTGGAGCTGATCCGCTCAAACACTCTACAGTTGCTGCGCGAACTGCTGGTACATTAGCCGCTGTCCGCGCCATCGGCCCCTTCTGCGGGCGGCGATGTGCGCCCGGACCGAGGGGGGCAGCATGCGTGAAGCCCAGGCGTGTGCCACGCAAGTGTGTGCGACGCAAGTGTGTGCGACGCAAGCGTCTGTGACGCAAGCGTCTGTGACGCGACTGAAGCGGCGGCACATCGGCGCCGTCACGATCGGTAATGCCCTGGAGTTCTACGACTTCCTGATCTACGCGCTGTTCGCGATACAGATAGGACACGCTTTCTTTCCCAGCTCCTCTGCCTACGGCAGTCTGATGCTGTCGCTGGCAACGTTCGGGGCAGGCTTTCTGACCAGGCCCGTCGGCGCGATTGTGCTCGGGGCATACGCGGATCGCGTGGGCCGAAGACCGGCGATGCTGCTGTGCCTGGGGCTGATCGGCGGGTCGATCACCGTGATGGCGCTGATTCCAACGTATGCGCGTATCGGCGTCGCCGCGCCCATCCTCGCCGTGCTCGCGCGCCTCATCCAGGGTTTCTCACTCGGCGGAGAAGTCGGCTCGAATACCGCGTACCTGGCCGAGACGGCGAGTCCCGAGCGGCGCGGCGTGGTGGTTTCATGGCAGGGGGCGAGCCAGTTGATGGCGTTCATCTGCGGCAACCTGGTCGGTGTGCTGGTCAGCAGTCTGATGTCCCCGGCGCAGCTGGATGCCTACGGCTGGCGAGTGGCGCTGCTGCTCGGCGCCGCCACGGTGCCATTCGGGCTGTGGCTGCGCTCCGATCTGCCAGAGACTCTGCATGCCGATGAGGGCGAGCGCGGCCCGCTGGGTGCCGAGAGCGTCGCGATCGCCCCGTTGCCCGAGGCAGCGGCGGCGCCTGGACCTGCGGTAGCGCCGGGGGCGGCCGCAGCGCCCC
>JASHPX010000041.1 GCA_030037905.1 Gammaproteobacteria bacterium | reverse complement strand
TATCGTGGAAAACTGTGGAAATACACTCATCCTGCGCTGCGCGGGCAGCGAAAACGGTGGCACCTCGCAGTTCGCCTCACGTCTCATCGGGGAGCGCGAGATGATCCGTACGCAGCGCTCGCACGGCCGTGATCGGCAGGGATGGTCGCTGGGGCTCCCGCTGCGCCGCTCGCTGCAGCTCAGCGAGCAGCGGCTGGTGGAGAGCGCAGTACTGGCCTCGGAGCTCGAGCAACTGCCGGACCTGGTCGGTTACCTGAAGACTGCTTCCTGCAGTTGCTGGCAGCGCGTGCGCCTCGCGCCGATGTGAGAAGCGCAGGGCCGCCCGGATCGTGCCTGCGGCGATGTTCGAATGCGATCTGCGTTGCCTGGATGCCGCTCAGCGCCGCGAGCACTGTCACCTGGTCGTGGCCGACGATTGCCGCTACCTGTTCGAATACCACCCCGGCCAGTATCGCCCGGGCCGTCACAGTAGCAGTGACAGTCGCAGTGGCGGTGGCAGTGACAGCGATGGCGACGGCGGCCCGGGCCGCGGCACGGTGCGGGGCCTGATCGGTAACTTCAAATGCCCGCCGTCGGTGGCCCGCGCCAGCGCGGCACGCCTGTACTACAAGGAGCTCGCTATCGAGCGGATCGCAGCGGCGCTGCGCGAGTGCGCGCAGCGTACCTTTGTCGAGGCGGTTACCTGGGTGCCGATTCCGCCCTCGGTAGTCCCCGGCGCGCCCGACTACGACGACAGATTGGCGCGCACGCTGCACCGGGCCTTCGCGGGCTACGACCTGGACATGCGGCTGCTGCTGCGACAGACACGCAGCACCCTACCCGACCATCGAGGCCAGCGGCGCCTGCGTGCCGCGGCACTGCAGGAGCTGATCCATCTGGACGAACCGGAGCTGGCGGCGCTCGCAGCCCGACCACTGCGCTCCTGCATCGTGCTGTTCGATGACGTGCTCACCACGGGCAAGCACTATCGCTGCTGCGAGCGACGCCTGCACGAGGCGCTGCCCCAGGTGCCGGTCTGCGGCTGGTTCATCGCACGCCGCGCGCTGCCGGCGGCCCTCCGACGCGCCGCTGAGATGCCGCCGCATTATGCAAAATAACTGCGCCGGCGTTGACGCTCGCCATCTTTCCAGTCCGGCAGCTTGCGCGAGGCGCGGCCCAAACTGCCAAGGCGCGGCGCGCGTCTGGCACAGAAGTGTGCTGCGCGCCCATGACGCTGCGCGCCGCTCTGAGCCAGACTCTCGGGGATCCGCATAATTCAGGATGCCGGAGTCATTGATGCCGCTCGATGCGACCCGAGGCGGGGCGCTGATCGCCGCAAGCCGGGGCGACACGTGCAGGCGCCAGCGGAAGCCTCCCCCATGTGGCTGACCAGTCTGGCCTCGGGCTTGCTGCTCGCAGCGCTCGCGGGTTGGCTGGCCTGGCGGCTCGCACTGCGCCGCGGCTTCACCCTGCAGCCGGCTCGGTACCGTGCCGCGCTCGCTCAGTCGCCGAATGGGGTGCTGTTCGTCGACGCCGATACCCTGCGCATCGTCGATGCCAACACTTCGCTGCAGCAGGGGAGCGGCTACGCGCTCGCTGACCTGCGCGCCATGATGCTGCCGCAATTGTTCGACGTGGAGCACATGGAGGCCGACGATATGGCGCGGCTGCGCGATCCGGTTCCGCGCCTGCCGCTGCAGCTGCGTCAGCGCTGCAGCAACGGGGAGTGCGTGGACGTGGAGGTGACGGGGCACCGCCTGCAGATCGGGACACGCACGCTGCTCACTTTCACCCTGTGTGACGTATCGCTGCGCCGCCGGGTCCATGAGCAGTTGCTCGAGAAGCAGCAGCACCTGGACCACCTCGCGCACCACGACCAGCTCACGGGGCTGCCGAATCGGCTGTATCTGGCGCACCACCTGCCCGGAGCGATCGAGGAGGCCAAGCGCAGCGGCACCATGCTTGCGGTGCTGTTCCTGGATCTGGACCGCTTCAAGCACATCAACGATTCGCGCGGGCACGAGACCGGCGACAAGCTGCTGAAGAAGGTTGCCGAGCGCGTACGCGCCACGGTGCGGGCCGAGGACATGGTGGTGCGCATGGGCGGGGACGAGTTCATCGTGGTGCTGCAGACGATCAAGCACACCGAGGTCATCAGCGAGATGGCCGAACGCATCAACTTCGCGCTCAGCACGCCGATCGTGGTTGACGGACGCCCGCTCATGGCCACGGCGAGCATCGGCGTGGGCCTGTTCCCGCGCGACGGCTCGGACATGGGCGAGCTGCTGCGGCATTCGGATACCGCCATGTACCAGGCGAAGGACCGCGGTCGCAACAACTTCCAGCTGTTCAGTCCGATCATGGCGCGCAGACTGCGCGAACGGGTGGCGATCGAGGCCAGCCTGCGCAACGCACTGGAGCTGCGCCAGCTGGACGTGCACTACCAGCCCATCGTAGACATCCACACCAATCGCGTGATGGGCCTGGAGGCACTGCTGCGCTGGAAGAATCCGAGCCAGGGCGGATTCATCCTTCCCGACAGGTTCATAGACGTGGCGGAGGAGACGGGCCTGATCGTGCCGGTCGGGGAGTTCGTGCTGCAGCGGGTGTTCGAGGACATCGGCTACTGGCGGCACGAGGGAGCCAACCCCGTGCCGATCGCGGTGAACATCTCGGCCGTGCAGCTGCAGCGCTCCAACTTGCGCGACAAGATCGAGGTGCTCACGGGCGCTCATAACGTGAGCCCCGCGCTGCTGCAGCTCGAGCTCACGGAGAGCACCATGTTCGAGCGACGCGAGAGCCGCGGCGGGGGCGCCCGCCTCGATGCCATCACACAGCTGCGCGAGCTCGGCGTGAGCATCGCCATAGACGACTTCGGCACCGGCTACTCGAGCCTCGGTTACCTCAAGCGCTGGCACGTGGACTATCTGAAGATCGATCGCAGCTTCGTGCGCGATCTGGTCACCGACATGAGCGACCTGGCCATCGTCGGGGCGATCATCGCCATGGCGCGCCATCTGAACATCAAGACGGTGGCCGAGGGCATCGAGGGATGGCAGCAGCTCGAGAAGTTGCGTCAGCTCGGCTGCGGGCTCGCGCAGGGTTACCTGTTCGCCAAGCCCGCTCCGGCCGCGCAGTGCCTGCGGCTGCTGAGCGGTCAACCGTTGCGCCTGACCGGGGGAGAGGAGCAGCCGCTGTTGTCCGAACCCCTGTCGATCCTCGCTTCCTGAGCTCGCGGCTCGGGTCGGCAGGCGATTAGCCTGCTCCGCCGAGCGCGGCAATGACCGCGTCGCCTGCGGCGCGCGTGGTGGCCGGACGGTGTCCCGGGGCGGCGATGTCGGGGGTGCGCACGCCGTCGCCGATGGCGCGATGCACGGCGAGCTCCACGGCGCGTGCTTCCGCGGCAAGCTGCAGCGAGTGGCGCAGCAGCAGTGCCACGCTGAGGATCGCTCCATAGGGATTCGCAATACCCTGACCCGCGATGTCTGGGGCGGAGCCGTGGATCGGCTCGTACAGCCCGCGCTTGCCCTCTCCGAGCGAGGCCGAGGGCAGCAGTCCCAGGGAACCACACAACATCGATGCCTCGTCGGTGAGGATGTCGCCGAACATGTTCTCCGTGACCGCCACATCGATCTCGCGCGGGCGCCGCAGCAGGTTCATTGCAGCCGAGTCCACCAGCATGTGCTCGAGCTGCACGTCGGGAAACTCGGCGCGCATCACGCGCTCGCACACCTCGCGCCACAGCCGCGAGGTCTCGAGCACGTTGGACTTGTCGATCGACAACAGCCGCCGGCGGCGCGTGCGCGCGATGCGCGCCGCCACCCGCACGATGCGCTCGATCTCGGCCGCGCTGTATTCGCACAGATCGCTGGCTCGCGCGGCGTCGCGGCTCTTGGCGCCGAAATAGATACCGCCGGTGAGCTCGCGCACGAACAGCAGGTCCACGCCCTCGACCACCTCGGGCCGCAAGGTGGACACGCCCCGCAGTGCCGGATGCACGCTCACCGGGCGCAGGTTCGCATACAGACCGAGCTCCTTGCGCAACCGCAGCAGGCCCGACTCCGGGCGCACCCGCGCCTGCGGAGAGGACCACTTCGGTCCGCCGATCGCACCGAGCAGGATGGCGTCCGCCTCGCGGCAGGCCGCGAGCGTCTCGGCAGGCAGCGGATCGCCGTGCAGATCGATGGCCACGCCGCCGAACGGCACCTCCGAGAGGACGAATTCGTGCCGGTAGCGCTGACCGACCGTCAGCAGCACGCGCACGGCCTCCACGGTAACCTCCGGCCCGATGCCGTCTCCGGCAATGACCGCGATGGCCGCCCTCACGCGTGCCCCCGCTGTTCGTACGCCTCGATCGCGGCCCCGCGCGACAGCAGGAAGCCGAGCTCGTCCACGCCGTTCATCAGACAGTAGCGCTCGAAGCTTTCCACCGGGAAATGCACGCTGCGCCCGTCGGCCAACGCCAGCGTGCGCTCGGCGAGGTCGATGGTCACCGACTCGGCGGGGTGCTCGAGCAGCCAGCGCGCGGTAGCCTCGTCCACCACGACCGGCAGCAGGCCGTTCTTCAGCGAGTTGTTGCGGAAAATGTCGGCGATCTCGCTGCTCACCACCGCGCGAATCCCATAGTCGAGCAGCGCCCAGGGCGCGTGCTCGCGCGAGGAGCCACAGCCGAAATTACGGCCGGCGACCAGGATGCTGCAACCGGCCGCCGCCGGCGCGTTCAGCGCGAAGTCGGCACGCGGCGCGCCGTCCGGACCGTAACGCCAGTCGGAGAACAGGTGCTCGCCGAGCCCCTCGCGCGTGGTAGTGCGCAGGAAGCGCGCCGGGATGATCTGATCGGTGTCGATGTCGGTGTACGGCAGCACCACCGTGCGCGAGCGGATCTGTCGGATCGGTTGCATGCGTCAAGCACCCATGAGCGTGCGCGGATCGGTCACGCGGCCGCGCACCGCGCTGGCTGCCGCAGTCAGCGGACTCACCAGCAGGGTGCGCGCGCCCTGACCCTGCCGTCCCTCGAAGTTGCGGTTGCTGGTACTGAGCGAATACTGCCCGGCTTCGACCGTATCGCCGTTCATGCCGATGCACATCGAGCAGCCCGATTCGCGCCACTCGGCGCCGGCGTCGCGGAAGATGCGGTCCAGGCCCTCCGCCTCGGCGGCGCGCTTGACCTGTTGCGAGCCCGGCACTACCAGCGCACGTACGCCGCGTGCGATTTTGTGGCCGGCGAGCAGCCGTGCGGCGCTGCGCAGATCCGTCAGCCGCCCATTGGTACAGCTGCCGATGAATACCACGTCGATAGGGTGGCCGGCGATCGGCTCTCCGGCGTGCAGCCCCATGTAGGCGAGCGCCCGATCGAATACCGGATCGGCGCGCCGCTCGGGAATCGAGCCCGTCACCGGCACGGACATGCCGGGATTGGTGCCGTAGGTGATCATGGGCTCGACGGCGGCGCCGTCGAGCGTCACCTCGCGATCGAATACAGCACCCGCATCGCTCGGCAGGGTGCGCCAGCGTGTCAGCGCCTCGCGCCATGCCTCGCCCTGGGGTGCGCGCAGCCGTCCTTGCAGGTAGTCATGAGTCGTATCGTCCGGGGCGATCATGCCCGCCCGTGCGCCCGCCTCGATCGACATATTGCACACGGTCATGCGCTCTTCCATGCCGAGCGCACGGATGGCCGGCCCGCGGTACTCGATGACATGACCGGTGCCGCCGGCCACCCCGATGCGGTTGATGATCGTGAGGATCAGATCCTTGGCGGTGACGCCGGAGGCCAGGCTGCCCTCGATCGTAATCGCGAGCGTGTGTGGCTTTCGCTGCAGCAGGCACTGCGTGGCCAGCACGTGCGCGACTTCGGTGGTGCCGATGCCGAAGGCGAGGGCGCCGAACGCGCCATGCGTGCTCGTGTGACTGTCGCCGCACACGAGTGTGCAGCCGGGCAGCGTCAGGCCGAGCTCCGGCCCGATGACGTGCACGATTCCGCGCAGCGGGCTCTTCAGAGCCAGCAGCTCCACGCCGAAGTCGGCGCAGTTGCGCTCGAGCTGTGAGATCTGCCGTGCAGCCGACTCGATACTGATCGGTGCGCCGCCGAATATCTGCTCGGTGCGCGTGGGGCTCGAGTGATCGATGGTCGCGAAGGTGAGCTCGGGGCGGCGCAGTTTCAGGCCGCGCTGCGCGAGCAGCGTGAAGGCCTGGGGAGAGGTCACCTCGTGAATCAGGTGCCGATCCACGTACAGCACCGCGGGTGTGTCCGGCGTCTCGGGCACGACCTCGTGCTGCTCCCAGATCTTCTGAAACATCGTCTTCATGCGCGCACTGTCCTCTTGCGATCGGTCGGCATGTCGGCGTGTCGGCGCTCGGCGCACGCTCTAGCCCGCGACGCTGCGCGCGCGGCGCTGCATGTCGACGAAGTCCAGCCACTGAGAAGTGTCGGGCGTGCTGCCCGAGAACAGTCCAAAGAACGCCTGCTGCAGTCGCTCGGTGATGGGTCCGCGCCGCCCGGCACCGACGGTGATGCGGTCGACCGAGCGGATCGGCGTGATCTCGGCGGCGGTGCCGGTGAAGAACAGCTCGTCGGCGAGGTACAACAGCTCGCGCGGAATGGCGATCTCGCGCACGGTCAGTCCGAGGCCCGCGGCGAGCTTCATGACGGTGTCGCGCGTGATGCCGCCCAGCACCGAGTGCGCCAGCGCAGGGGTAAACAGCACTCCGTCCCTGACCAGGAACAGGTTCTCGCCGGCGCCCTCGCTCACGGTGCCGTCGGGGGAAAGCCCGATGCCTTCGGCGAATCCCAGGCGCTTGGCCTCCATGCTGATGAGCTGGCTCGACAGATAGTTGCCAGCCGCCTTGGCGAGAGCCGGCAGGGTATTCGGCGCGACCCGCTGCCACGAGGACACGCATACGTCCACGCCCGCGGCCTCACTCTCGTGGCCCAGATACTTGCCCCACTCCCAGGCGGCTACCGCCACATCCACCGGCGGCTCGATCTTCGGAGCCACCCCGATCTCCCCATAGCCGCGCAGCGCGATCGGCCGGATGTAGCCGCCCTTGGTCAATTCATTGACCGCCATCACCTGATGGCACGCTTCATTGATCTGATCGGGCGAGAAGGGAATCTGCAGCCGGTAAATCTTGGCCGAGTCGAACAGTCGCCGTGTGTGATCGCGCAGGCGGAAGATCGCCACACCGCGCGGAGTCGCGTACGCACGCACGCCCTCGAACACCGAGGAGCCGTAATGCAGCGCGTGCGCGAGCACGTGCACCGTGGCGCGCTCCCAGGCGACCAGTTTGCCGTTGAACCAGATGTAGGGAGTGGTGGGAATAGGCATGGGGCAGCTCCTAGACGGCGGAGTGGGCCGCGCTCGTACCCGCCGCGCTCGCAGCCGCTGCGCTCGTGGCCGCCGCGCTCGTGGCTGCGGTACTCGCACCCGCCGCGCTCGCACCCGCGGAGCGCGCGTCGGCGTTATGGCGCGCAGCGGCCTGGCGCGACATCTCGATGCGGTTGATCACCTCGAGCAGCGCACGGCTGGCCGCCTCGACGATGTTGGTACTGACGCTCGAGCCGCGGTAGCTGCGCCCGTCGCAGTCGACGTACAGAATCGCCTCGCCCTGCGCATCTTCGCCGATGGTCACGGCGTGGACCTCGAACTTGCGCACCGTGACGGCCACACCCGTGGCTTGCACGATCGCCTTGTATGCGGCATCCACCGGCCCATCGCCGCTCGCCTCGCGCTCCAGGGAGCGCCCATCGGCGTGCCGCAGCCGTACGGTCGCGACGGCTTGCGCACCGCTGTGCACTTCCACGTCCAGCTGCTCGAGCACCCAGGGGCTGCCCTGGCCGACGCCCCCCGCACGCAGCACCAGCGCCTCGATATCCCCGTCGAACAGCTCCTTCTTGCGGTCTGCGAGCGCCTTGAACTCCTCGAATACCCGGTTGAACTCGGGCTCCTCGAGCTCGAAGCCGAGCTGCTTGACGCGCTCGCGCAGCGCGTGCCGGCCGCTGTGCTTGCCGAGCACGAGGTTGCTGCGCGGCAGCCCGACGTCGGCGGGCTGCATGATCTCGTAGGTGGAGTGGTGCTTGAGCATGCCGTGCTGGTGGATGCCCGACTCGTGCGCGAACGCATTCTCGCCGACCACGGCCTTGTTGCGCGGGATGGGCATGCCGGTGATGCTCGAGACCAGGCGGCTGGTGGGATACAGTCGCGAGGTGATCACGGCGGTCTTCAGATTGAAGAATGCCGCCCGCGTGGTCAGCGCCATCACCACCTCTTCGAGCGAGCAGTTCCCGGCGCGCTCGCCGATGCCGTTGATGGTGCATTCGATCTGGCGCGCGCCTGCGAC
>JASHPX010000007.1 GCA_030037905.1 Gammaproteobacteria bacterium | reverse complement strand
TCCTCGGGATTATTGATTGCCTCCAGCACCTCGCCCTCGCCGCCCTCGTAATTGGTGATCACCAGCTTGAGCGGCTTGAGCACCGCCATCCGGCGCAGCGCCTGCCTGTTGAGCCACTCGCGCACCGCATGATCGAACATGGCGATGTCGACCACTGAATTGGTGCGCGCCATGCCGACGCGCTTGATGAAGTTGCGAAGCGCCGCGGCCGGTACGCCCCGGCGCCGCAGCCCGGCTAGGGTCGGCATGCGCGGATCGTCCCAGCCGCGGACGCGGCCCTCGCGCACGAGCTGGGTCAGAAAGCGCTTGGACAGCACGGTATAGGTGATGTTCAGCCGGGCGAACTCGTACTGATGGGGCGTCGAGGGCACCGGCAGGTGCTCGATCAGCCAGTCATAGAGCGGACGGTGATCCTCGAATTCGAGCGAGCACAGCGAGTGGGTAACGCCCTCGATCGCGTCCGACTGGCCGTGGGCAAAATCGTAGTTGGGGTAGATGCTCCAGGTGTCGCCGGTGCGCGGATGGTGCGCGTGCAGGATGCGGTAGAGCACGGGGTCGCGCAGGTTCATGTTGCCGGCCGCCATGTCGATCTTTGCACGCAGCACGCGGGCGCCGTTGGGAAACTCGCCGGCGCGCATGCGGCGGAACAAATCGAGATTCTCCTCGATCGAGCGGCCACGGAACGGGCTGTTGGTGCCGGGCTCGGTCAGCGAGCCGCGGGCGGCGCGCATCGCCTCCACCGGCTGGTCATCGACATAGGCGAGCCCCTTCTGGATCAGCACCTCGGCCCACTGGTAGAGCTGCTCGAAATAGTCCGAGGCGTAATGCAGATGCCGGCCCCAGTCGAAGCCCAGCCAGTGCACGTCGGCCTGGATGGAATCGATGAACTCCTGCTCTTCCTTGACCGGGTTGGTATCGTCGAAGCGCAGATGGCAGCGGCCGCCATATTCCTCAGCGATGCCGAAATTCAGACAGATCGCCTTGGCGTGGCCGATATGCAGGTATCCGTTGGGCTCGGGCGGGAAGCGGGTGATCGGGGTCTGGATGCGGCCCGCGGCGATGTCGGCATCGACGATGTCGCGGATGAAATCCCTGCCCCCTTCGATCGGGCCCGCTTCGAGTGTATCGGCCGTTGCAGTCATCTTGCGCTCCGAGTGAGGGGCGCAAGATAGGGCCTGGCGGCCGGTTTTTCCACACCTTCCTCCCAACCATCCCGCCCGGCGGCGCCCTGGCGGTGATGCCGTTCGGCGGGCGCGCCGCGGCGCAGGCGCACCTGGTTTGAACCGGCAGGTGAAGGCCGCTGACGCGCGGGCAGCGGCATGTGCTCGGATTCGGGTCAAGGGCAGGGCGAAGGCATCCTGGCCGCGGTGTCTGCCGACGGTGTCTAATTCCCCCGTGAACGCTATCGCCGGTCAACATATAGGGATAGGCGGCGTGCTTACAGCAGAAACGGGATCAGCATTTTCGTGCGCCGCTGATACTCGGGATACACGTCCGGAAACCGCCTCGTCATATGGCCCTCTTCCACTCGCGCGGCGTAGAGAAAGTAAAGAAAGAACACGGCCCAGAGCCCGAGCCAATTCAGCCTCACCGCGATCGCCGACCCGAGCATGGCGAGCAGCAGACCCGAATAAATCGGGTGGCGTACGTACGCGTAGGGACCGGACGTCACCAGCTCGGGTTCCTCCCTGAGCGACATGGGCATGCCCCAGTTCCGGCCCAGTTGCACCCGTGCCCAGATGGCCAGGGCAACCCCGCTCGCGCACACGATGGCCCCGGTGCTCGCCGCGACTGCCCCCGAAGAACGCGCTCGAGGAATGCCGGCGAAGAACTGCCGGGAGCCAACCAGATGGATGAGCACGACCACCCCGATGAAGAGGGCAAGCCGACTGGCCCCTCCGGACCACCGCCAGCCGGAGCGTACGGACCTCTTCGCGCTGAGCGCCGAGATCAGCCAGTAAGCCCAGAGTACCACCCAGCAGAGCCCGATGAAGGCGCCCGAACTACTCATCGACATAGCATGCCTTTGTCGGACTCTCCAGGATAGAGATGAACTACTTCCTGTCGCATACGCGGACCTCGTGGCCCTTTGGATCGATCCTATCCAGGGTCATCGTCATAACCTTTCCGTTCTTCGAAAGGACCCGGGTCATGTGTCCGACGGTTTTATACTCGATATGAGTCGCAATCGGCGCAGAGCAGCGCTATGAACCAGCCTGATTCGGTATCAGTGGCACACAGCTCGCCGGGGACCACAGTGAGCGTAGGCCGAGTGCTCGCTGTCTCCCTCGGCAATGGGCTCGAGTTCTACGACTTCCTGGCCTACACGCTGTTCGCGGTGTATATCGGCCGCGCGTTTTTTCCAACCCGAAGCGGCTCGCTGAGCCTGCTGTTGTCCGTCGGCACGTTCGGCATCGGATTCGTCACGCGCCCCCTTGGCGCCCTGGTACTCGGACGGCTCGGGGATCGCGCCGGCCGCAAGCCCGCCATGTTGCTGTCGTTCCTCCTGATGGGCGTCGGCATGCTCATGCTGGCCGCTACGCCCTCTTATGCAACGATTGGCCTGGCAGCGCCGGTGCTGGTCGTACTAAGCCGGCTTGTCCAGGGCTTCGCGCTCGGTGGCGATATCGGACCGACCACGGCCTACATGATCGAGGCCGCGCCCGCCATGCGCCGTGGGCTGTACGGCTCGATGCAGTTCACGACGCAGCAGACAGCCGCCCTGTCGGCTGCACTGGTGGGGCTGGGTCTGACACAAGTACTGTCCCCCGCCGCCTTGGCGGGCTGGGGCTGGCGGGTCGCCTTCCTGCTGGGCGCATCCGTGGTTCCGTTGGGAGTGCGGCTGCGCACTCGGCTGCCCGAGACATTCCCACCGCGACAGCCTGCTACCAGGAGCGCTGAAAAGCGCCCGCCGATTCGGCCGTACTTGCCTGTGATCGCTTGCACGCTGCTGCTGCTGGCTAGCAGCGCGATCAGTGCCTATGTGCTCAACTACCTTACCAGCTACGCTCTCGCGACGCTGCACATGACTGCCAGACGGGCGTTCTCGATGTCGCTCGTCGCGTCGCTCTGCCAGGTCGTGATCCTGCCGCTGAGCGGCTGGCTGTCGGACCGACTTGGCCGCCGGCCGCTAATGCGCATCGGGTTTCTGCTCACGCTCCTGCTGGTCGCGCCCGCGTTCGCCTTGATCAGTCGTCATCCCCCGGCGCCTCTGCTGTATGCAACCGTTGGCCTGCTCGCCACATGTTCCGCGCTTGGCAGGGCTCCCATCATTGTGAGTCTGACGGAAGCCCTCCCGTCCGCGATGCGCTCCGGGGTGGTGGCAATCACGGACGCGCTCGCCGTTGCGATCTTCGGCGGCTCGGCGCAATTGGCTGTCACCTGGCTGATCCAGCGCAGCGGTAGTGACTTGGCACCCGCATGGTACTGGATGGCATGGCTGCTGTTGGGGCTTATCGCGGCACTGTACATTCCCGAGACGGCACCGAGCCGTACTCGGGGCGCCGCGGCGATCACAGAAGATTCAGCGGAAACGCTCCTCGAATAGTCTGCCGGAACGGGAAATCAATGGACATGAACATTCCCGAGAACTATGTATTAGGCAATTCACTGGGGGAGCAGGAACGATTGATGCTCCAGGCGCGCGTGCTGCGGCCTTACACGGAGCGATATTTGCGCTCAGCCGGTATCGGGCCCGGCATGCGCATGCTGGACGTTGGTTCCGTTCAATACGGCGCCTGGACCCGCAAGCTTTTGACGACGTGAGCCTTGCATGCCATTCCTGATCCTCTGCGCGCTGACGCTGAGCCTTTTTGTCTGCGTCGGCGCCGGTAGCTCGGCGGCGACTCCAACCACATTCGCCATCGGCGCCGCGGCCTCGGCGCTCACGCACACGACAGCTGTGAGGAGCGGCGGGCACGACGAGTGGACCTGGATAGGCGGCTCGAACAAGGTCGACGAGGCAGGGATCTACGGAACTTTGGGCACACCCTCAGCGGCCAACGTTCCCGGGGCGCGACGCGGCGCTGTGACCTGGAAGGATTCGTCGGGAAACGTCTGGCTCTTCGGCGGGTTCGGTTATGACTCAGCCGGGACCGCCGGTCAGCTTAACGATTTGTGGAAGTACAGCGCGGGCGAATGGACGTGGATCGGTGGGTCCAATCTGGCCAATCAGGTCGGGACTTACGGGACCTTGCGCAAGCCCTCGGCGGCCAACGTTCCCGGAGCACGGGGACAGGCGGTAGCTTGCACCGATGCGTCAGGGACTCTCTGGCTCTTCGGCGGACATGGGTTCGACGCAAACGGGGCCGAGGGCAACCTCAGCGACCTGTGGAAGTACAGTAGAGGCCAATGGACCTGGATGGGCGGGTCCGATTTGGATAATCAGGTCGGAAATTACGGCACGCTGGGAACGCCCGACCCCGGAAACATTCCCGGTGCGCGACAACAGGCTGTCGCTTGGACAGATGCGTCGGGCAGTTTCTGGCTCTTTGGCGGCGACACCTACGACCAGGGGGGAACGCTCTATAACCTCAACGACCTGTGGAAGTACAGCCAAGGCGAATGGACGTGGATGGGCGGGTCGGATTTGTCCAATCAGGACGGAACGTACGGAACCCTGGGCACGCCCTCAGCCACCAACGCTCCCGGGGCGCGATTCGCCGCGGTCACTTGGACAGATTCCTCCGGCAATGTTTGGCTCTTTGGCGGAGGCGGCTACGACGCAGTCGGGACCGACGGCCTGCTGAACGACCTGTGGAAGTACAGTAAAGGCCAATGGACCTGGATGGGCGGGTCCAATTTGGCGAATCAACTCGGCACTTACGGGACACTGGGCGTGCCCGCCGGCGCCAACATCCCTGGGGCACGAGGACAGGCTGTCGCGTGGATCGATGCGTCAGGGAATTTCTGGCTCTTCGGTGGGGAGGGTTACCACCACGCAGCCGGGACAGTCGGCTATCTCAACGATCTGTGGAAGTACAGTAGAGGCCAATGGACGTGGATGGGCGGATCCGATTTGACCAATCAGATCGGGACTTACGGGACCCTGGGCACACCCGCCCCCGGAAATGTGCCTCCAGCGCGATATTATCGACCTGTCGCCTGGACCGATGCGTCAGGGAATCTCTGGCTCTTCGCTGGAGCCGGTTACGACTCGGTGGGCAGGCTCGACCTGCTCAATGACCTGTGGAGGTACGCGCCCTGATCTCTTGGAATTTAACCGGCTGTAGGGCCTTATCTTGACCTGCACTCCCATCCCCGGGCGCTTTGCGCAGCTTCACCGGCCCGGATCGCGATGGGATGGTTATTGGGTGTCTATTGAGGCCTTTTCATGGAGAAGCTTGGCACCGTATTCGATCACCTTGTTCTCCAGCACGTTTTGAATCTGGTCGGGAAAGGTGTAGGTCTGTTTCACCGTGATCGTCTGGCCCGGCAGCAGGACCTCTGTCCCGCCGTTTTTGCCCTGATACACGTTATTGTTTTCATCACACGAATAAAGATCGACGATGGCGTGGGCGCTGGTATCTCTCTTGAATGTCTGCACGCCTGACCAGGGTCTATAGAGCATCTTTGGATCATACAGGGTCGCCTGATCCTGAATGGTATTGGGATCGGTCATCCTGATCCGCTCGACCACGCTGGCCTGCTCGCTGTCGGCGGGAAGATTGCGGTTGAGCTCTATATTGCGCAGATAGAGCGTGTGCACGACGAGGGTGTCTTTGTCCCAGAACCCGATCGAGTCGCCGACCCACATCGGGTAGGCTTCAGCGGGCGGTACGTGGCCCCGTCCGTCCGTGAAAATCACGCGATTGCCCTCGTCCGACTGGTAGTACATCAAGGTCTTCGTCGGCGAGATCATGAAGTAGCGCTCACCACCGGCACTGACCAGCATGTCGCGTGGAAATCCGGTTGGCAGGCAAGCGCTCAGATAATCCCAGGAGACTCCGTGCCCCCCTGCGATCAATTTCTCCCGGAACCGCAGCGCGTACGCCGGCCTCAACGCCGCCGTCACCCATCCCGCGCATGGAAAGGAGGAGCAATGGTCGAAGATCGCCTGCAATTGCACTGGACCGTCCCGCTTGGCGATGGGGTTGACCGTGTGATCCCAGGCGAATCCGTCAATGTGGTCCCAGATCCCTGACCAGTCCGGCATCCGCGCATAGGTTTCCCGGGTGTAATGCGTGCCGCCATGCGCCTCGGCCTGCATTTGAAGATAGGCGTCGTAGGACTGTTGCGCCCAAGCCGGTACCGGCGTGTTCGGACCAGGCTGGGCCACCGGCCTCGCTCCCTGCACGGCGGTGATCATGATGTCGCCGGACTGGCCCGAGTCTGGAGCGCGCTGAGCGTCGGCGTTGCCCATCCAGAACAACGCAAAAGCAAACGCCATCACAACGACTACGGCCGCCGTCGCCATCTCTTTGCACTGTTCATGAATGTGTGATTGCACAGCACCCTCGATCATCGCAGCCACCCATCCACTTGGCGCCCCCGCATCAGCCGGGCTTTGGCGTAGGTCTGGCGCCGCCGCGACCCATGCCGAATACCTTACCGTCCGCTCGTACCGCCTTCATGAACGATGCGGCGTGAGTGCCGTCCCGCATCGGGTGACCAGTCACAGTCACCGAAGTACCCGGGGTAAGATCGCTCTTTAGAATTCCAATGCGGACCAGAAAGGCCGGACCCTGCGACTCGAAACTCCAGGTGGAGACCCTGCCATCCGAGTCCATCACATCGATGACCAACCACGAATGAGGATTGGTGTACTCGAAGTCCTTGACCACTCCCGAAAGTGTGATCGTCTTTGACGAGTCGAACGGTGACGCTGAATGATGCGCTAGCGCCGGCAGTGCCGACAAACTCAGTGTGCTGGCAAGCGCTACGACTGCAACGCTTCTCATTTCACTTCTCCTGGTCGGCTGGTCCCGGTCGTGTTGTTAAGCTCTACCTCAACCGGTGATGTGCAGACCCCCCGTTACTCGTCAAGGAGTATATATGAACTGCAGCACCACCGTTACCGGCCGGGACATGCTGCACGCACTGTGGATCGAGCCGCGGGTGCTTCCGCGCTGAGGTGACGCTCGAGACCCTTATGCTTGTGCCGCCTGCAGCAGCAGGGCCGTCAGCTCCTCCGGCATATCGGACTGAGCCATGTGGGTACAAGGGAGAGTATGGACGGTCCAGCCGAGTCTGTGGCGTAGCTTCTCATAGAATGGTGTGAATGTCGTCGGTTGGGGATCGTTGCAGTAAATGTAGATTTTGTGCCGTATCCGCTCGATGCCTCCTGTCAGCCGCACAGGCTGTATGAAGCAGCCGACGGGATGCGCACTGGTCTTGCGCTCTGCGAAGACACGGACGGCCTCGCTGGGCTCTCCGAAGGAGTCCAAGCGCGGGGGCGGGGCGAGCCACTCCGCACCCGGTAACACGCTTGGGCGCACCACCTGCGGACCGGCAGGTAGGATGGTCGCCAGCGCCTCACCGTTTTCCGGAACGAAGGCGTCGAGGTAGATCAGCGCGGCGATCTTGTCCGGTACGGCGTCGGCAACACCTGTCACGACCATGCCGCCGTAGGAATGGCCAACCAGCACCAGATTGGAGAGATCTTCCTCGTCGATGACACCGAGCACGTCCTGAATATGGGTCTCAAGATTTATCTGGCGGCTCAACAAGTGTTTGCGCTCGCCGAGCCCAGTGAGAGTTGGTGTGTAAACGTCGTATCCATTTCTTCGCAGCGCCTGCGCGATGGGCCGCCAGACGAGGCTGCCGACCCATGCGCCATGAACCAACACGAAAGTCGTGTCCATGAGGCTGGATTCTAGTTCCCGGTCGCAAAGAGGAGCAACAGCTCGACACGCAACCGCCGGCGCTCTGACACTCCTCTTTCTGGGCGTGGTGTTGACGATCCTGCTGAGGGACGGCCTGCTCGCGGTCGCCCCGCTGCTCATCCTGATGAGCTGGTATTTCAAATATTCCTTTGCGTTGCTCGACGACGTGGTCGTAGGCCGCTACGAAGCCCCGGTGCTGTCGGTCGAGATGATCATGGCCTCCCTCGGCGAGTTCCGTTCCCTGCTGCCGCTGATCCTGGTGATCGTGGTCTTCTTCGCCGGCGGCGCCGGCCGCTACTTCATCGGCGGTCAAACGCGAATCCGTGAAACTCAGTTTCCGGGCGGAGGAGGAGCGGAGCGGTCTGCCTTTCTTCAGATTTTGCCACGCCAACGCAGCCGTCAAGGCCGGCGCACGGGCCTGCGGCCCGTGCTCGCGAGCGCCTGCAGCGGCCTTGACGGCTGCGCTGCGGCGTGGGATTGCCGCCTCGGGCAATCCCGCCCGAGATCACGGAGCGCGACCATGTCGCACTAGAATTCCCTTCATACCCTCGACACCGGCGGACAACTGATTCCGGCTACCGCCGACCAGATCATCGCTGCGGCCCGCGAGCACATCGCCCGCCGAGTCCGCCGTGGCACCCCGCTATCGTCGCCGGCGGCGACCCGGGACTACCTGACGCTGAAGCTCGGTACTCGGGAGTTCGAGCTGCAGACCCTGCCGGCTCGCGAGGAGGCGGGCGACCAGCAAGGCGATCATCACGGCGCCGCCGAGGCTGGCGGGTTCTCGCTGCACGCCGGCATCGACATCGAGCCCGGCCAGCGCGCCAAGCTCGAACGCTTGTGTCGCTATGTAAGCCGCCCGCCCGTGGCGCTGGAGCGCATGGCGCTGACGGCATCGGGCCATGTTCGCTACGGGCTGAAAACGCCCTACCGCGATGGCACCACGCACATCGTGCTCGAGCCGCTGGATCTGATGGGGCGCCTGGCGGCGCTGGTGCCGCCGCCGCGCATGCACCTGACGCGCTTCCACGGCGTGTTCGCCCCGCACAGCAAGTGGCGCGCGGAGGTGACGCCGGCGCATCGGGGTGTGGGGGGCCCAAGGCACCGGTTTGCCCGGGCGAGCAGGACCGGCCTCCCATGCCGCCTCATGTGGCGATGACCTGGGCGCGGCGGTTGAAGCGGGTCTTTGGAGTGCAGCTGGAGGCCTGCGCTCGCTGTG
>JASHPX010000040.1 GCA_030037905.1 Gammaproteobacteria bacterium | reverse complement strand
CCTTGTCTCGAACCTCCTCGAACTCGGCATCGACGACGTTGTCCTCCGGCTTGGGTGGCGACTCACCGGCGCCAGTCGCACCGCCTGGATGAGGGCCGCCGCCTGCCCCGCCCCCTTTCCCGCCTCCCCCTGCGCCGCCCGCGCTACCTGCGCCGCCTGCCCCCTCGCCCGACGCCGCATACGCACGTTGCGCAATGCTCGCGGAGGCCTGTCCCAGGGCTTCGGTCTTCTTCTCGATCAGCTCCTTGTCGTCGGACTTCAGAGCGGTCTTCAGATCGCTGAGTGCGGCCTCCGCCTTGGCGCGCTCCTCGGCGCTGACCTTTTCGCCCAGATCCTTCAGCGCCTTCTCGACCGCATGCACCATGGCGTCGGCGCGGTTGCGCGTATCGACGAGCTCGCGGAACTTGCGGTCCTCCGCCGCGTGCGCCTCGGCGTCCTTGACCATGCGCTTGATCTCGTCGTCCGACAATCCGCTGGAGGCACGGATCACGATGCGCTGCTCCTTGCCCGTGGCCTTGTCCTTGGCCGACACGTTCAGGATGCCGTTGGCGTCGATGTCGAAGGTGACCTCGACCTGCGGCATGCCGCGCGGGGCCGGCGGAATGTCGGTCAGATCGAACTTGCCGAGTGATTTGTTGTCCGCGGCGCGCTCGCGCTCGCCTTGCAGCACATGGATCGTCACCGCCGTCTGGTTGTCATCGGCGGTGGAGAACACGTTGGCCGCCTTGGTCGGGATCGTGGTGTTCTTCTCGATCAGCTTGGTCATGATGCCGCCGAGGGTCTCGATGCCCAGCGACAGCGGCGTCACGTCCAGCAGCAGGACGTCCTTGACCTCTCCGGCGAGCACACCCGCCTGGATCGCCGCGCCGACCGCGACCGCCTCGTCGGGATTCACGTCCTTGCGCGGCTCCTTGCCGAAGAAATCCTTCACATACTTCTGCGCGAGCGGCATGCGCGTCTGGCCGCCCACCAGAATCACCTCGGCGACGTCGGCAGGCTGCAGTCCCGCGTCCTTGAGGGCCACGCGGCATGGACCGATGGTCTTCTGCAACAGGTCCTCGACCAGCGACTCGAGCTTGGCGCGCGTCAACTTCACGTTCAGGTGCTTGGGACCGGACGCATCCGCCGTGATGTACGGCAGGTTGACCTCGGTCTGGTGGCTCGAGGACAGCTCGATCTTCGCCTTCTCGGCGGCCTCCTTCAGCCGCTGCATGGCGAGCGGGTCGCGCCGCACGTCGACGCCGGAGGACTTCTGGAATTCGTCCGCCAGGAAGTTGATGACGCGCAGATCGAAGTCCTCGCCGCCGAGGAAGGTATCGCCATTGGTCGAGAGCACCTCGAACTGGCGCTCCCCATCGACCTCGGCGATCTCGATGATCGAGATATCGAACGTGCCGCCGCCCAGGTCATAGACGGCGATCTTGCGATCCCCGCCCTGCTTGTCCAGCCCATAGGCCAGCGCCGCGGCGGTCGGCTCGTTGATGATGCGCTTGACGGAGAGCCCCGCGATGCGCCCGGCGTCCTTGGTGGCCTGGCGCTGCGAGTCGTTGAAGTACGCCGGCACCGTGATGACCGCCTCGGTCACCTGCTCGCCGAGATAATCCTCCGCGGTCTTCTTCATCTTCATGAGCACGCGGGCGGAGATCTCCGGCGGAGCCATCTTCTTGTCGTGGACCTGTACCCAGGCGTCGCCGTTGTCGGCCTTGACGATCGGGTAGGGCACCATCTTGATGTCCTTTTGCACCACGTCATCGGCAAACTTGCGCCCGATCAGCCGCTTGACCGCGAACAGCGTGTTCTGCGGATTGGTGACCGCCTGCCGCTTGGCCGACTGGCCCACCAGCACTTCGTCGTCCTTGGTAAACGCCACGATCGAGGGAGTCGTGCGATCGCCTTCGCTGTTTTCGATGACCCGCGGCTTGCCCCCTTCCATGATGGCCACGCACGAATTGGTCGTGCCGAGATCGATGCCGATTACCTTGCTCATGAGTCGTTACTCCGAATTTCCTGCTAATGCCCCAGATTTGGGCTCATCAACGTCGTTTCAAGCCTGGCGCCCCGCGCGACCGCCCTCGGCGGCACGGGCCACGATCACCCGTGCGGGGCGCAGCAACCTGCCGTTGAGCTCATAGCCCGGCTGCACCACCTGCAACACGGTGTTGGGAACCGCATCGGCTGCCTCCTGCATCAGCATCGCCTCGTGCTGGTTCGGGTCAAAGCGCTGGCCGCTGGGGTCGATCTGCCGGATCGAGAACTTGCCGAAGGCGCGGTCCAGAAGCTTCAGCGTCGCCTCCTGCCCCGCCAGCAAGGTGGCTGCATCGGCGGGCGTCCCTGCCGCGGCGCTGCGTACCGCCAGCTCCAGGCTGTCGCGTACCGCCAGTAGCTCCGCCGCAAAGCCCTCCAGAGCGTAGCGGTGCGCCTGCTCGATATCGCGCTGCGCACGCTTGCGGACGTTGTCGACCTCGGCAGCCGCGCGCAGGTACAGCTCGCGTTGACTGCGGGCGTTTTCCTCGGCCACGGCCAGCTCTTTGCGCAGCGCCTCGACCTCGGCCGCATGCTCCACCGCTACAGCCTCCCCGGACCTCGAGCCGTTTGGGTCTGCGTTCGGGTCCTCGGCTGCGCCGCTGGCGGCTGCCATCAGTTCTTGTGCTGGCGACGATCGCTCGCGGGACTCAGGACTCACGATGGGGTCTCTCCTTGCGCGCTGACATAAACCTTACGTTCACACGGTAACTTACACAGCATACATAATGTAATTTCCCAGCGCAGGCCGGGAAACGCTGGTGCCTAGATGGCTCCTCAGCGGCGCGAATTCAAGGCTGCGCCGAGGACTTTCGCAGTCAGCTCGACGATGGGGATGACCCGCTCGTAGGCCATGCGTGTCGGTCCGATGACCCCCAGCACCCCGATGACCCCTTTGTCCGAGCTGTACGGCGCGGTAACCATGGCGTAGTCGTCCAGGACCTGGTAACCCGACTCCTGGCCAATGAAGATCTGCACGCCCTCGGCCCTGAGGCTCTGGTCGAGCAGGTGCAGCATGTCGCGCTTCTCGTTGAACGCCTCGAACAGCCGTCGCAGCTTCTCGACACTGGAGAGCTCCGGGAAGCCCATGAGGTTGGTCTCCCCGGCGATCACGTAATCGATGTTCTCCGGGCCACCGGTCTGATCGAAGAAGCGTTGCGCCATCTCGATCGCGTTGAGCATCACCTGGTTGAGGCTCTCGCGCGTCTCCTGCAGCTGGCGCAGCAGCTCCTGGCGAACCTGCGCGAGGGCGAGCCCATGGCAGTGCTCATTCAGGAAGCTGGCCGCGCGCCGCAGCTCCTCGGCACCGTAGTGGCGCCCCAGTTGGATGATGCGGTTCTGCACCTCACGATCGTCGAGCACCAGCACCACCAGTATGCGGTTCTCCGACAGCGGCAGGAATTCGATGTGTGTCAGGACCGATACCTGCGCGGGCGGCAGGGTGACGACGCCCGCCAGATGAGTGATGTTCGACAGCAGTTGTGAGGCACTGGCCGCCAGGCTCTTACCGCTGTCGGCCGGCATGTCCAGCTGCCGGCGGATCTCCTCGAGGCTGGCGTCGTCGGTGGGCAGGTGAGCGCGCAGCAGCGAGTCGACGAAGAAGCGGTATGCCTTGTCCGTGGGCACGCGGCCCGCCGAGGTGTGCGGCGAGGTGACGAAGCCCAGCTCCTCGAGATCCGCCATGACATTGCGTACGGTGGCGGAACTGAGCACCAGCCCCGATTCGCGCGACAGCGAGCGGGAGCCCACGGGCTGGCCGTCGCGGATATAGCTTTGCACCAGCACGCGCAGCAGCCGCTGCGCGCGCTCATTCAGCGCATCATCTTTGGTCTCTTGGGTCATCTTCCATGCCGAATCGTCCGCCGGCGACCCGCTGGTCGTCTACCCTTGAGCTAACCAGCCACATCAGCCCTCGTCAAGGGCGGGGGCGGGTTATGCTCCGAATATGGCGAACCCGATGATCCCGTGATGAACCAGACAATCCGTACCTGCGCTCTGGTCGGCAAATTTCAAGATGCACGCGTCTTCGAATGTGCGCAGCCATTGATCGCGGCGCTGACGGAGCGGCATCTCACGGTGCTGGCACTCGAGGATTCGAGCGCCCAGGCCCAACCGCCGGGGGTCAGCATCGCCGGGGCCGCGGATCTGGTCGCGCGCTCCGATCTGATCATTGCGATCGGCGGCGATGGCACACTGCTCTACGCCGCAGGGCTGCTGGCCGAGCACTCCGGCACCGGCGCGGGCCACGTACCGCTGCTCGGCATCAACCGCGGGCGGCTGGGATTTCTCACGGACGTGTTGCCGCAGGACATGGTGCGCTCGGTCGACGCCGTGCTGTCGGGTGAGTGCACGCAGGACCGCCGCGCGCTGCTGCGGGCGCGGCTGGTGGCGCCCGATGGCGCTGATGTGAGCCACTACGCCCTCAACGATGTGGT
>JASHPX010000006.1 GCA_030037905.1 Gammaproteobacteria bacterium | reverse complement strand
TCCTGAAGGGGGCGACCGGTTTCGACGTGGGTTGCGAACCTTCGGGGGCGTGCCGAGGTGCAGTGGACCTCGTTAAACACTGCTGCAAACATTAGTTGCCAACGACGACAACTTCGCTCTGGCTGCCTAATCGCAGCTGACCTCTGACCAGCTCGTGCCTATGCGACTGTATCAGGGGACGCGCTCATAGGATCGCGGGCCATCGTGCTACGGGGTGGTTTCGCTAAGAGTCACCGTCGCTGGTCCGGCGTTTTCCCTGCCCTTCGGGTAGCGACGGACGAGAACCAAAGAATGGGCTATGCACGTAGATCCCGGAGTCTAGGGCTTGCGGACGCGGGTTCAATTCCCGCCGCCTCCACCATTTCGACGTCCCGGGGCATCCGGGGACGTCCGCCGTACGCATTTTCGTCCTCACCCGATCCCTCCTGGATGATAGTCCGCGGGCGCACTCCGATCGCCTGCGCCCAACGGACGCTGCATCAGTACGACATCGACCCAACGGCCGAGCTTGAAGCCAACACTGCCCAACGTGCCCACCGGCCGGAATCCCATCCGACGATGCAGTGCAATCGAGGCGACGTTAGCGCCACCGATGAGAGCTATCATCTGCCGCCAGGGCCCGGCGTCGCAGCGGGTGACGAGCGATTGAAGCAGCGCGCTGCCGATACCCTGACCCTCGATTCCCGCCAGCACGTAGACCGAATCCTCGATGCTGTAGCGATAGGCGGAGCGGGAGTGGTACGCGCCGGCGTAGGCGTAGCCAATCACCTCACCATGCCGCTCGGCCACGAGGTAAGGCAGACCCGCGACAATCACGGCCGCGCGCCGCGCCAGCAGCTCCTCACGGGAGGGTGCCAACTCCTCGAAGGTCGCGAGTCCGCACCTCACATGGTGAGCGTAGATCCTCTGCACGGCATCGATATCGGTTTCCAGTGCGTCGCGGACGAGCACATCGCTTGGCTGCATGAGATTCCCTGCCGCGGTCGTGCTGCGCATCCGGTCGCATGACACCTCACTCGAAAGCCGGACAGACCACTTTCACGCCGCTGCGAACGTTATTCATGCAACACAGCTGCTCGCAGTACTTGGTCGGCGGCTCGTATTGAGCCGCAATCTTACCGGCAAACTCCGGGTACATGGTCTGCGCCCCGCCGTCGGTTGCGACGCGCGGCAGGTCGTACTGCTTCATCAGGAACTTCTCCTGCTGGGCCTGCGCGGGCGGCAACTCCACGGCCGAGTGATAGCCGTCCGCCACGCTGGGAACTATTTCCCCCGGCTGGCAGTACAGTATTTCATCGGCTCCGTTGGCGGCCAGATTGCCGTTGTCACCCAGAGTGAGCTGCAGAGTGCGTGCCAGTGGCCACGGCTCCTGCAGGTAAACCGGATCCGTGACGATCCCCAGCAGCGTCATCAGGTCGCCATGGCGCGTGAAGAACAGATCCAGTCTCTCCTGGTTGCTGTTCGGTACGCCGTTACGCTCCATGTAACCGTCCTTCACGAAGGTCGTGGTCGTGTGCAGCGTGTCCCCTTCCCATTCACCGGTGCTGAAGCCGGCATAGGTGTGCAACGCCTGCGGCGCCGGCGGCGGATGGCCGTTCATCCAGATGGTCTGCTGTAGCCGGTCGTAGGCGGGCGAGCCGAGGTGCCAGGCGATCACCAGACCATTGTGATCACGTACCGCGCTGAAGCGCTCACCCCAGGGGCCGACCAGGATGTAGCTGACCGGCCAGGGCTCACACTGGCGATTGAGCTCCTGCCCCTCGTTCGTCGGATAGCTCAGCCCCGCCGCTCGACCGCTCGCGTTGACGGGAATGCCGGCAAACTCGTCCGGCCACGGCCCCGGACCGTCCTTGGCCCTGTCCTGATCACTTCGGGGTACCCAATTTCCCGACAGATCGACCTGAGCTGCCGCCATGCCGGTGTACGCCACTGCCAGCAGCGAACTGAGCAGCGTGAATACGAGCGGACGAATCTTCATCGCGAACTCCTGCTTTCGCCGCGTGCTGATGCGCGATGCTCACGACCCCAGAGTGCAGGGTGCGGGCGCCCACTTGGAACCGTCCGGCTCCTTGCGGAAAATCGCGTCGTAGACATACGGGGTCTGCAAATACTCCGGATCAACGACCTGCACGCTGTCGGTGATCCATTCCTGTGCGGCCAGGCGGCGCAAATCCCAGAACTCCCTCACTCGGGTGCCCGCCCCGTAGGGAATACCATTCTTGCGCAGCAAGCCGGGCAGCAGATGATCCGTGTCTACCACCAGCGAGCCGAAGCGCCGCTGAGGGGCAGCTCCCGCCGCGGCTGCACCCCTCGCCGCGGCCGCACCGCCCGCCGCCGCACCCGCCAATATCCAGCGCGCGGTCGAATAGCCCTGCCAGCTCTGCGGCGTATTCGCCTGCGGCATCGACGGCGGCGGCCCTATCATCCCGGAGGGCGAAGGCACCGCCGGGGGCAGAAAATGCAGCAAGCGAGTCTGCATACCCTCATCCGTATCCACCCGCAAGGTGCCGTCGTCCAGCCAGCTGATGTGCAAGCGCTCCGGATTGCGCATGATCACCGCCGCCCCATAGGCTTCGCACGCCTTGCCGGCCGCCTCGTCGGGGGCTGCGCTCCAGGCATCGGCGATCTGCTTGGCCTTCATATTGATGGGAACGTCGGCGTACTCCCCCTTGCCCGGCACCACCATGCGATAACGCCAGTTCTGCGTGATCAACGACACCCAGTAGCCGCTCGGATCAAACGGCGCCTGGACGCGCGCCGCGGGCACCGTGGCACCCTTCACTGCCTGACCTGCCCGCGGTTGCGCCAGCAGCGCCGGAGAGGCCAGTAGACAGAGCGCGCACAGCAACCTCCCGCTGGCGGCCGCGCGCATCAGCCCTCGCGTCGGTCTCATCGGCGATCTCATTGCCCTGCATCCTGCGGTTGCCGCTTGCCGACGTGACGACCCTTGCGCCCGGCTTGCAGACTGTCGTAGACCGCGTCCACGAAGTCCCGAGTAGTCCACGCTGCACCATTCGCGCCATAACGCGTCGCATAGTCCTGAGCCGGCTCGGCGGCCTCGATTTGCTTCAGCGTCTTGCCCTGGTCCATGTAGTAGTCGACCCGCGCCCTCACCGTAGCGAGCATGTCGCCGTAAGCGGCCAGATCGTCGAGGTCGCACAGCGGCCCATGGATCGGAATGATGAGCGTGCCGCCCGTATTGGTCAGCACCGGAAGGTGCGCAAACGCCAGCGTGTTGATGATGCGGTTCACCGCATCGATCTCCCCATCGATGCTTCCGCCGTGCTGCAGGTCGACGATCGGGAAATGCGTCTCGTCGAACACGGCTCCGGCAACCACGACATCGGACCGCTCGAAACGCACCGCACTGTCCTCGTCGCTGTGCGCATGGTGGAGTGCGACGATGGCGATCGGCTCGTTGTAGTAGAAGTGAAACTCGTCCCGCGCGAATGTCTCGGTCGGCAGCGCCGCGCTCGCATAGCTCACCCGCGCATCGGAGATCATCCGCGTCAGCACATTCTGGCGTGCGATGATCGTGGCCACCGAGCCCAGCCCTCCCAGCTGCAGCACTCCGTTGAACCGCCGCTGCTGGCCGGCGGCAAACGCGTCCATGTCGATCGGGCTCTGCCCGGCTGCGGCCACGATGGCGTTGCCTCCGACCAGCTCGGCATCGCCACCCGTATCGATGATGTACCTGATCGGCTGGTGCACGAGCCTGTTCACGGCCGCCACCAATGCCTGTGCCCCGCTCTCGGGGCCCGCGTTCACGATGATCGTGCCGTCCTCACCCGTCTGGACTGCAACGTTGACGCCTTGCACGGTCATCATATAAATGCCGGGCACCACCTGGATGACGGCCACCGGCCCCCCCGGGTCGAGCTCGGCGTACGAGCTGGGATCGTC
>JASHPX010000039.1 GCA_030037905.1 Gammaproteobacteria bacterium | reverse complement strand
GGGCCGAGCGCCGCACCGATTTACGACTACAACATGCTCGATGAGGACTTCCTGCTGGCGCCGCTGGCCGCGCGCTGGCTGCTCGACGATCCACGTGGAGCTGCGCAGGCCGCGCGCTTCCTGGCAGCGCCCAGCCTCGCCCCACGGGCCAATGGCCTGACGCGCACCCAAGCCGATGTTCCTGTGAGTGGTGTCCTGCTGCTGCGGAACCTGCTGCGGGTCGTGCGGCGAACGGCGCCGTTCGCCGCCGAGCCGATCGGGGCCAACCTCATCGCTCTGAAGGCCGGGCAGCAGGCGGGAGATTGGCGCGACAGCCCCACCGGGCTCGATGGCGGACGCTATCCCTATGAGGTGAACGTGGCGCTGGTGCCCGCCGCGCTCGCGGCGGTCGACCGTCTGGCCCGCAGCGGCCTGCTACAGCCCTACGCGAGCGCGGCGGATCGAAAGGAGCTCTCGCATGCCGGCGCGCAACGCGGCGTGTGGGTGCGCGCAGCGCCGCCGCTGTTCACCGTGAGGCTGGACGCGGCCCAGGCCAGGGCCCGCGTACGGCAGTATGCAGTGGCGCTCGGACTGGATCCGGCACCCGCGGTGGCGGCACTACGGGGCCGAGCGGTGGTATTCGTGGCGCTGGCGCTCGACTCCACCTGGCATGCGCTGCCCGTCATGCACTCGGATGAGAGCCTGCGACTGCTTCGATCAGCCGCCGGCTGCACAGCTCGCGCAGGCGCTCGATGCCCTGATGCGACCCTTTCCAGCGGGGCTCATGACACCGGTGGGACTGCTGGTGGCCAATCCGGCGTATGCCGGCGCTCAGGCACAGGCACGCTTCACTCGAGCGGACTATCACGGCACGGTCGTGTGGGCATGGCAGGAAGCCGCGCTCGCGGCGGGGCTCACCCGGCAGCTGCAGCGGCGGGATCTGCCGGCGCCGCTGCAGGCACGCCTGCGCTCGGCTCGCCTGCAGCTGTGGCGTGCCATCGAAGGGGCACGGGCGCTGCGAGCCTCTGAGCTGTGGTCGTGGTCCTATCGGGATGAGAGCTACGTCGCCGAGCCCTTCCAGCCGGCGAGAGGGGAGGTGGATTCGGACGCGGCGCAGCTGTGGAGCACGACCTTTCTGGCACTGACACCGCCGCTGCAACTCCCCCCGCCGGCACGTGCGCCGCGCTGAGGGCGCGTTACGTCGTGTTTATGCGCTTGTTTAATGCGCTGTGTTTAATGCGCTGTGTTTATACCGCGCGGAGATCAGACGGAGCTGAGATCATACCGCGCTGAAGTTGTACTGCGCTGAGGTTGCGCTGCGCGGGTTATACTTTCAGCGCAATCCGCCGTGCTCCCGGCTGCACGCTCGCGTCGATGAACGAAGCGGGGGAACGGTCTATCTAGCGTGGAGGCGAGCTTGAAGTGCCCCATATGCAATGTGGACCTCGTGCCCGCGATACGGCACAAGCTTCCGGTCAAGACCTGTCCGTCCTGCAAGGGCATGTGGCTCGAGCACGAGGAACTCGCGGAGCTCGAAGACGAGGTCTTCGATTTCGGCGATCGTTGGAAGGGCACGCTGGTGTTCGATTCCACCGCGACCACCCATCGGTGCCCGGAGTGCACCGCCCTGCTGCAGCGCTTCCAGTACAGGGACTACGACGCGCAGATGGAGTTCTGCCCGAATGAGCATGGCTACTGGTTGGAGGATCAGGAAGACACCAGGGTCCTGGAGTTGATGAAGAAGGAGGAGGGGGCTCTGCAGCGCAAACTGATCGCCGAGGATCAGTGGGGCAAGCTGCTGAAGCACATGCGCTCGCCATCGTTCTTCAGCAGACTGCGCGACCTGTTTCGCTGAGCGGATCGCGGCCGGCGCCGTCGGATGCAGGAGCCAGCGGGTTTGCAAGGCACGCGGCCAGCCGCGGTGCCTGCGGCTGCAGGGCAAACGGTTACGGGACGAGCCGAAGAGACCGTCTATCGCGTCATCCTGGCGATCAGCTTCTGCCATCTGCTCAACGACATGATGCAGTCGCTGCTGCCATCGATCTATCCGAACTTCAAGGCAGAGCTGGGTCTGAGCTTCGTGCAGATCGGCCTGATCACGCTCGTGGTACAGACCACGGCCTCCATTCTGCAGCCGGTCGTGGGGCTGTATGCGGACTGGCGGCCCTCACCGCTGGCATTGCCGGGCGGGGCGGTATTCTCGCTCGCTGCACTGGAGGTGCTCTCGGTCGCGCACAGCTACGGGTTGCTGCTGCTGGGAGCGGCGCTGCTGGGGGTAGGCTCTTCGGTGTTCCATCCGGAGTCCTCGCGCGTCGCACGCATGGCAGCCGGTGGTCGCCACGGCCTGGCTCAGTCGCTGTTCCAGGTGGGTGGCAACAGCGGCCAGGCCCTCGGCCCGCTGGCTGCGGCGCTGGTGGTGGTGCGCTATGGTCAATCGAGTCTGGCGTTCATTGCGCTGCTGTCGCTTCTGTCCGGCGCGGTGCTGTGGACCGTCAGTGTCTGGTACCGGCACCACGGTCTCGAGCGCCTGCGGCGCGCCGCGACTCGCGGTTTCGCGGCGGTTCGAGCCCTGCCGCACGGCACGACGTCACGCGCCATCGCAGTGCTGCTGGCGCTGGTGTTTTCCAAGTACATCTACCTCTCCAGCCTGGGCAGCTATTACACCTTCTATCTGATCCACCGCTTTGGGCTGTCGGTGCAGAGTGCCCAGCTCTATCTGTTCGCATTCCTCGGGGCAGCCGCGGTGGGCACCGTGGTTGGCGGGGCGATGGGCGATCGCTTCGGGCGCCGCTATGTGATCTGGGCTTCGATCCTCGGGCCGCTGCCCTTCACGCTGCTGCTGCCGTACGCGAGCCTCGCCTGGACGGGGCCTCTCACGGTCATCATCGGATTCATCCTGGCATCCGCCTTTCCGGCGATCGTCGTGTACGCGCAGGAGCTCATGCCGGGCAGGGTCGGCATGATCTCGGGACTGTTCTTCGGCTTTGCCTTCGGAATTGGTGGGCTCGGCGCGGCGCTGCTCGGCCTGCTGGCGGACGCTACCAGCATTGAGTTCGTGTACCGTGTCTGCGCCTACCTGCCGCTGATTGGGCTGCTCGCCGGGCTGCTGCCCGATATCGAACCCGTACCGCATCACGAATTACCGTCCGAGCGCGCCGTGCTGTGAGCCCGGGCCACGAATCTCGCAGTGGTTCGTGGTTCTCGGTTCGTAGAGCGTGATGTGTGGCTCGTGGCAGGTATGGCGTAATCTGCTACCGTGTTTG
>JASHPX010000038.1 GCA_030037905.1 Gammaproteobacteria bacterium | reverse complement strand
ATCTATGGGGCGCCGATCGGCAATATGCCGACGCCGTGGTCGCGTGCGTCAATGATCTGATCGCGGGCTACTCGCAGCGAAGCCGAAGGTATCGGGTATCGGCGGTGGCGGTTCCGGAGCGCAATCTGATCGTGATCCGTTCGGTGATCATCGCGCGTCTACTCGCCGAGTACGGCTTCACCGCACAAAACAAGCTGCGCGTGCCGGAGATCGTCTGGCGCGGAAGCGAGGCGTGCGTCAAGGGATATCTGCGCGCACTTTTCCAGACTGACGGTACGGTGCAGCGTGACGATCGGGGTGCGTATTGCACCATCCGATTGGCCTCGAGTCAGCCGGAGCTGTTGCGCGATGTGCAGATGCTGCTGGCCAACTTCGGTATCTTCTGCCGCATTCTCAGGCGGCGCGCTGCGGGCCAGCGCTTGCTGCCCGATGGCAAAGGCGGCAAGCGACTCTACGACTGCAAGGCCGATTACGAACTGTTGATCGGATCGCAATCATGCGACCGCTTCATGCAGGAAATCGGCTTTCTCACAGAGGAGAAGACGCGCAAGTACGAGCAATGGAATGCGCAGCGTTGCAGCGCCTTCGCGGTAACGTTCCGCTCCGCCGTAGCGAGCATCGAGTATCTGGGGCGCGAGCCCGTGTTCGATACCACACAGGACGACGGCAATACGCTGATCTTCAACGGCATTGTCACCGGGAACTGTGGCGAGCAACCGTTGCCGCCCTATGGTTCCTGTTTGCTCGGTTCTGTGAACCTCACGCGCTTCGTGCAGGAGCCGTTCACGCCGCAGGCGCACTTCGACTGGGAGCAGTACCGCGAAGTGGTGCGCGTGTTCACGCGCATGCTCGACAACGTCGTGGAGGTCAACGGCCTGCCGCTCGCGCGCCAGCGCGAGGAGATCCTGCGCAAGCGCCGCCACGGCATGGGTTTCCTGGGGCTGGGCTCGACGCTCGCGCTGCTGGGCATGCGCTACGGCTCGGGCGAGTCGGTCAAATTCACCGAGGATGTGGCGCGCGAGATGGCGCTCGCGGGCTGGGAGGAGGCCTTGGAGCTGGCGCGCGAGAAGGGCCCCGCGCCCATCATGGACGAGGAGTTTACGGTGACACGCGAGATGCTGCGCAAGCGCCCGGAGATGGCGCGCGACGGCTGGGTCGTGGGCGCCAGGATCCGCGGCCGCGAACTGCACACGCGCTACAGCCGCTACATGCAGCGGGTCGCCGAGGCGGCGCCGCAGCTGGTCGAGGAGCTCGCGCAAGTGGGCGCGCGCTTCACGCATCACAGCTCGATCGCGCCGACCGGCACGATCTCGCTGTCGCTCGCCAACAATGCCAGCAACGGCATCGAGCCCTCGTTCGCGCACCACTATTTCCGCAACGTCATCCGTCCCGGGCGCAAGACCAAGGAAAAAGTCGACGTGTTCTCCTTCGAGCTGCTCGCCTATCGCGAGCTGGTCAATCCGCGCGCGATGCCCGGCTCGAGAGATGCGCTGGAGAAGCTGCCCGAGTACTTCACGGTGGCCGACGATGTCACGCCGCGCCAGCACGTGGACATCCAGGCCGCCGCGCAGAAGTGGATCGACTCGTCCATTTCCAAGACGGCGAACGTGCCGACCCATTTTCCTTATGAGGAATTCAAGGGGATTTACCTGTACGCCTACGAGCGCGGACTGAAGGGCTGCACGACCTTCCGTTTCAACCCGGAGGCGTTCCAGGGGGTGCTCGTCAAGGAGCAGGACCTGAAGAACACCACGTATGTCTTCACGCTCGAGGACGGCAGGGAGATCCGCGTATGCGGTGACGAGGAAATCGAGTACGACGGAGAGACCCACAGCGCCGCGAACCTGTTCGATGCCCTCAAGGAGGGCTACTACGGCAAGTTCTAGAGCCGGGAAGGTCCACATGAGTACGCGCATCGACAAACGCATCGTCAAATATCGGGTGCTCAAGCCCGAGGAAGCGCCGCCTACGGAGGCGGCGGTGCCCGTGGCACCGGCAGGGCCCGCGTTGTCGGCAGGGCCCGCGGTGCCGGCTGCACCGCCCGCCTCGCCGCAGGCGAGCGCGCGCGAGGCACGCAGCACCGCCAAGGTCATCCGCATGCACGAGGAGATCCAGCGCCCCGAGGTGCTGGTCGGCTCAACCTACAAGATCAAGACGCCGGTCTCCGATCATGCGATGTACGTGACCATCAACGACATCGTGCTCAACGAAGGTACCGAATACGAGCAGCGCCGGCCGTTCGAGATCTTCATCAACTCCAAGAACCTCGATCACTTCCAGTGGATCGTGGCGCTCACGCGCATCATCTCCGCCGTGTTCCGCAAGGGAGGCGACGTCGCATTCCTGGTCGAGGAGCTCAAGGCGGTGTTTGACCCGCGCGGCGGCTACTGGCAGCCGGGCGGCAAGTTCATGCCCTCGATCATCGCCGAGCTCGGCTACGTCATCGAAAAACATCTGCAGAGCATCGGCATGATGCGTAAGCCGGAGCTGGATGTGCACCAGCGCAGGATGGTCGAGGAGAAACGCGCCGAGTTCGAGGCGCGCTCGCGCCAGCAGGATGCGTTCGCCAAATCGCACTTTCCCGACGGTGCGCAGCTGTGCAGCAAATGCAGCACCGCGGCGGTGGTCATGATGGACGGCTGTATGACGTGTCTGAACTGCGGAGATTCCAAATGCGGGTGATGCTGCGCAGCTCCCGGCGTAGCCGAGCAGCCCGGGGATGTCTCTTCATCCGCCGCTGTGCCACTCCAGCCTATGCCGGGGCCCGGTCGCGACGCAATTCCGTGGCGGCCCCTCATGGTTTGCGCCGACCCTGCGTGGCATTGCTGCGCAGTTGAGGCGCTTCGTTCCATACTAATTCTGCACTAACTAACTAATCTGGCCTTTGCCAAATTAGTGTGGTATAGAAATCAACTCGAAAGAGACGGCGCGGTGGGGGCTGCGCCGGAAATAATGATAGAGATGGGGGAGTACGCGCACCCAACAGGATGTTGGTGATTTTCCTAATAACGAGTACGTGCGCTGTAGCCGACTAGCGCAGCCACTGCGGGTGACCGTGTCGCCTGCTGGGGCCAAGGAACGGTTGCACTGTGAACTGCAGAGCGTGCGGGCCAGGGGCGCGCACGCTGCAGGCGGTGATGTGCGCCTCGAACCTTACCGGTCCGCGTGGTTGAGAAGCTCTGGCTGGCCAGCGTAGACAGGAGGGGGTCTCCATGAATCGTTTCAGAACGTTGGCGATGACGTCAGCTCTGACGGGACTGGCTGCGGCAGCTGTGCTGACCGCGCCGATGGCCTGGGCGCAGGCTGACCAGGGACAGGCCGCACCCAACGGCGCGGCCGATCAGGGCCAGCAGGCCCAGAACGGGCAGAACGGTGCAGCTGCCGGAGGGGCGCTGCAGGAGGTGGTGGTGACCGCCGAGCGGCGCGCGACGAACCTTCAGACCACGCCGATCTCGGTGGAGGCGCTGTCCCAGGATCAGCTGACGCAGGAGGACATGACCCGTGTCAAGAATCTGCAGCTCTATACGCCGAGCCTGTCGATCCTCGACGACGGGCTGTACCAGGCCCCGAACATCCGCGGCATCGGCAATCAGGCCATCATCCCGAACGTCACCACCGGTGTGGCCTTCCTGATGGACGGCCTGTTCTCCCCGGAGCCGCACGGCCTGGATGAGCCCTTCTACGATGTCCAGGACGTGGAGACGTTGCGTGGACCGCAGGGCACCTTCGTCGGCTACAGCTCAACGGGTGGCGCGATCGAGGTGACCAGTCAGAATCCCAACTTCCGCGGCACCAATGGCTACATCGAGCTCAAGGCCGGTAACTTCACCGACAAGGCCGTGGACGGGGCCAGCAACTTTACGCTGAGCGACACCTTTGCCGTGCGTCTGGCCTTCAACGAAGAGCAGATGAACAGCTTCTATCGCGACAACGGCGCGCGGGTCATCCCCGGCGAGGCCGAGCCGATCCAGGATCCCGGCAGCACCGACAACAAGGATATGCGCCTGAGCATGCTGTGGAAGCCCAGCAGCTCCTTCCAGGCGCTGGGGAAGTTCGACTACAACAGCTCCAACGACGGTGGTGATCCCGCGAACGTCAACCAGACGCCCTACGACGTGCCGGCGGGAACCGTGTGCCCGTTTGGCTCCCCGACGCTGGCGGGTCCCCACGGCACCACCATCTGCCACGCGGCCGACTACATCTATAGTTCGCATGACCCGTTTGTGCTGAACTGGGGGCCGCAGGCCTATCTGCTGCCGGAGCTCGGCCATCCGTACTGGAACTACCGCCTCGGCCTGCATCTGGACTACTACTTCGCCGACGGCATCGATCTGCGCTCGCTGAGCGGCTGGCAGCAGACCCAGTACGATACCTATGGCAACGCCAACAGCGTTCCGCAGACGGTGAACTATTCCGTGCCCACCACGGTTTCTCCCACGGGTACCCTCTCCCAGACGTTCAACTCCGAGGGCGCCAGCTACCAGTGGATTCCGAAGGATGACTACACGAGCGAGGAGATCGACCTGATCTCCCCGACCACGGGACCGTTATTCAGCAAGCTCAACTGGATCACCGGCGCGACCTGGTTTTATCGGGACACGGGCGTCGCGGGATACAGCGTGAACACCAGTCCCCCGCTGTATTCTTTTGAAACGCCGTCGGTCACCGGAAGCAACACCGAGAATCTCAATAAGATCGCGGGCGTATTCGGTCAGATCAGCTGGCAGATGACCCAGACGCTGCAGTGGCAGGTCGGTGCGCGCGAGAACTGGGACAACAATCCCACGCGCGCCACGGTCTCCGAGACTGCGGTTCCGGGCAATACGGTTCCGACCCTGCACATCACCCCGACCACGCCGGATGTAGGCTGCAGTCCAAACCTGCCGTATAGGACAGGGCTTGGATTCGTTCCCTCCCCGACGGGCTATTACTGCGCGCCGGCGATCGACCAGACGCTCGCGTTCGAGGACAAGGCCACCACGGGCAAGGTCGACCTGAACTGGACCCCCGCGCAGGGGCAGTTCTTCTATGCGTTCTTTGCGCGCGGGTACAAGGCGGGCGGTGCGCAGCTGGGAGCGCCGGATTTCCAGCCCGAGCACGTGAATGACTGGGAAGTCGGCTGGAACGGAACCTATGGCAATTGGCTGACCACCCATCTGGGCGGCTACTACATGATCTATCAGAGCATGCAGCAGGACGTCCTTACGACCGCGACTCTCACCGGTGGCGCCAGCGTCACCAACATTGGCTCCTCGACGCTCGATGGCCTCGAGGCGCAGATGACCGCGCGTGTGGGAGGCCTCGGTATCAACTTCAACGCCTCCTTCGAGCACACGAGCCTGGGTGCGATCAACGATATCGTCACGAGCTACGAGTTGCCCCCGACTGCGAGAGGCGGCGAGTGCGGCCTGCCGGGCGTGTCTGCCGCGGAATGCTTCGACTACTACCACTACGCGGCTCGTCTCTCGGGCGAGCAGGACGTCTACTCGCCGAAGGCGCAGGGCACGATCGGGCTCGATTACCGCTTCAACGTCCTCGGCGGAGTACTGGATCCGCAGGTCCTGTTCTCATACACCGGTGGCCAGTACGCGAGCTTGTTCGAGATCCCGTACTACTACGTGGGGGCGCGGCATGTGTGGAACGCCAGCCTCAACTACGACGTGAACCAGTGGAACGCGGAGCTGTACGTCAATAACTTCACGAACCAGGTGTATGTCGATGGTGACACGGGCGCCTCGGTCTACTACGGCGCCCCACTGCAGATCGGCGTGCGGGTGCGGAGGGACTTCTAGCAGGATCGTTCAGCGGCACTCTATAATAGGGAGCGTTGACAGCGGGCCCGGGCGAATAGCCCGGGCCCGCTTTTGTATGCGGCGGCGCTCGTGCGCACCCGAGTGCGCTCCTCGGTCGCGGGGAGCAACCGGGCCATCGGCAGATGGGCTGCTGCCTCGTCACGGGCAACGGGTTCCACTTTGTCGTAATCTGGTCTCTGTGATATGAGTGTGGTATAAAGCCATCGCTTTGGAAGGGGTACCGCGGCAGAAAGTGCCGAAAACACGGAAGGGAGCAGGGGCAAACAGCACCCATATGCGTGTCGCGATTTCCCAACAATGCGTGCCGGCAGTGCCGCGACCCTGTTAGGGAGGCGTCGTTGCTTTGCAGTCGGCGTGAGGCCGGCTCGAGCTTTCACTGGTGCGGTGTAGACCGGGAGTGCAGGTACTAGTGCAGATGGAGGGTCTCAATGAGTCGTAAAGCATTGACGATAACGTCAGCCCTGACAGGACTGGCCGCGGCCGCTGTGCTGGCCGCGCCGGTAGCTTGGGCGCAGGCCGACCAGGGCGCAGCCGCCCCGGATCAGCAGGCCCAGAACGGGCAGAACACTGCTACACCCACGGGGGGTCAGCTGCAGGAAGTGGTGGTGACCGCAGAGCGGCGCACCGAGAACATCCAGACCACGCCGATTTCGGTCGTCGCGCTGTCCCAGGATGAGCTGGCGCAGGAGGACATCGAGCACATCAAGAACCTGCAGCTCTATACCCCGAGCTTGTCGATCCTCGACGACGGCCTGTATCAGGCCCCCAACATCCGCGGCATCGGCAACCAGGCCATCATCCCGGACGTCACCACGGGTGTGGCCACCATTGTCGACGGCCTGTTCTCTCCAGAGCCACACGGCCTCGATAACCCCTTCTACGACATGGCGGATACGGAGGTGCTGCGCGGGCCGCAGGGTACCTTCGTCGGCTACAGCTCGACCGGTGGTGCGATCGAGATGACCAGCAATAACCCGAACTTCCGCGGCACCAATGGCTACATCGAGCTCGCTGTCGGCAACTTCACCGACAAGCGCGTGGACGGGGCCACGAACTTCACGCTCAGCGACACCTTCGCCACGCGTCTGGCCTTCAACGAGGAGCAGGCAAACAGCTTCTACCGCGACAATGGCTCGCTGATCATCCCCGGGGAGGCCGAACCGATCCAGGACCCAGGCAGCACCGACAACAAGGATTTGCGTCTGAGCATGCTCTGGAAGCCGAGCACCAGCTTCCAGGCGTTGGCGAAGCTCGAATACGCCAGCTCCAACGACGGCGGGGACCCTGGACAGGTCAACCAGACGCCGTTCACCGTGCCGGGGGCGCCTTCCACTGACCCCTGCCCGACCGGCTCTCCGACGCTGCCCGGTCCCCACGGCGGCAGCACCTGCTACACGGCGAACTACATCTATTCGTCACATGTCTGGAATGTCCTCAACTGGGGGCCGCAGGCCTACCTGCTGCCCGAGCTGGGCCACCCGTACTACAACTACCGGCTCGGCCTGCACCTGGACTGGTACTTCGGGAACGGCTTCGACCTGAAGTCGGTCAGCGGCTTCCAGCAGACGCAGTACGACACGTACGGCAACAGCGGCAGCGTCCCGCAGACCGTGAACTATTCCGTTCCCACCACTGTCTCCGCCACGGGAGTCCTGTCCCAGACGTTCAACTCCGAGGGTGCCTTCTACCAGTGGATTCCGAAGGATGACTACACGAGCGAGGAGATCGACCTGCTCTCCCCGACCACGGGACCCTTCTGGAGCAAGTTCAACTTCATCAGCGGCGCCACGTGGTTCTACCGGGACACCGGCGTGACGGTCGTTGGTACTGAGACCACCTTCCCGTATTCGTTCGAGCAACCCTTCTACGTCGGGGTCAACGACGACGATCTCAACCGCATCGCGGGTATCTTCAGCCAGGTCAGCTGGCAGATGACGCAGACGCTGCAGTGGCAGATCGGCGCGCGCGAGAACTGGGACAACAACCCCACACGCGCCACGGTCGACGAGGTGGCGATTCCGGGCATCATTCCCGCTACCGCGCCAGACTCGGGCTGCACTCCCGGCGGGTACAACACCGGCATCAAAGCCCTCCCCTCCCCAACGGGTTATTTCTGCCCGCCGGAGCTGGACCAGAGGACCGCCTTCGAAGACAAGACCCCGACCGGGAAGGTCGACCTGAACTGGACGCCGCTGCCGGGGCAGTACTTCTATGCGTTCTTCGCGCGCGGCTACAAGGCCGGCGGTGCACAGCCCGGAGCGCCCAACTTTCAGCCCGAGCACGTCAACGACTGGGAGCTCGGCTGGAAGGGAACCTATGGCAATTGGCTGCAGGCCAGCCTGGGTGGCTACTACATGATCTATCAGGACATGCAGCAGGACCTCTTCACGACCGACACCGTGAGCGGTGGAGCGGCCGTCACGAACATCGGATCCTCGACTCTGGAGGGCATCGAGTCGCAGCTGAATGCACGTGTGGGAGGTCTCGGCATCAACTTCAATGCTTCCTACGAGCACACGAAGCTCGGCGCCGTCAATGGCGTCGTCGCAAGCTATGAGTTGCCGTCGACTGCCCGAGGCGGCGAGTGCGGACTGCCGGGCGTGTCTCCGTTGGACTGCTTCGACTACTATCCCTACTCGAGCAGTCTCACCGGCGAGCAGGATGTCTACGCGCCGAAGCTGCAGGGCACGCTCGGGGTCGACTACCGCTTCAACGTGCTCGGGGGAGTTCTGGATCCGCAGATCCTGTACTCGTACACGGGAGGCCAGTACGCGAGCCTGTTCGAGGTCCCGTACTACTACGTGGGTGCGCGGCACATCTGGAACGCCAACCTCAACTACACCGTGAACCAGTGGAACGCGGAGCTGTATATCAACAACTTCACCAACGAGGTCTATATCTCGGGCAACGAGGGTGCCTCGGTGTACTACGGTGCGCCGATGCAGCTCGGCATTCGCGTACGCAGGGACTTCTAGAGAGACCCAGTCGCTTCCGGCAATTCATTGCGTCGAGAAGCTTAGGGAGGAAGCACGGGGTCGGCAGCGCAAGCTGCCGGCCCCGGGTTTTTGTTGCGCAAGGCAGGCGCAGACACGCGCGCTCTGGCGCCCATCGAGTGTCGCTACGCGGGAGCGTCTTTCATCTGACGCGCCGCTGCTCGCGGGTCGCACGAGGGCGAGCCGCGGCTGATGTGCGCGCGGCGACTCGATCAGGTCGCGCAGCGCGGTTGCCGGCAATCCGAGCGCCGTGCACGCAGCGCGCCAATCACGCTCGTCGGCTCTGGAGATCTGGGACCACTCCACGTCGTCAGGCCAGAGCCCTGCGCGGCCCCAGCCGGTGTCCCGGAGTTGCTCGGCGAGCGCCCAGGCAGGCCGCAGAGTCGGCAGGCCTTCACGAGAGTCACCCGCGATGCCCGGTGCGATCTCGTCGAACCAGCTCGCACCACGCGAGATCACTTCGAAATGGTCCATCGTGAACAGCGCGTGTCCGGCTCTGACGGCCACAGTCGGGCGCTGGGAGATCTGCGTCGTCCAGCCGGCGCGGCGCAGCGCCTCGATCCCGATGAGCACGGCCGAGGGCATGGCCATCACCACGGCCGCGTCCCAATCCGGATGGCGGCTGACGAGCAGATTCGCATAGACATCGCTGTGTCCGCCGAGAGCCTGCACGAGACCCCGCCGCTTCCAGAGATACAGGTACTGTGACGCGCTCTTCGAGGTCCAACCGAATCGTCGTGTGAGATCTCCTCCGCGGAAGAGGGCAGGCAGATTGCGCAGACGCTCGAACGCGGAGATCTGAGCTGCGGACGTGGCCCTCATGGCTCGCTGCCTTGCGCTTCGGGCGCATCGAAGTGCACCTGCTGCCACGGACCGCCATCGGCAGGCGGCGGCGATCCGCATCCATCCTGGGGAGCAGTATGGCCCGCGGCTCGTGGTGCCGGCCCCGGGTTTTGACGCCCGCAGAGTCGCGGGGCATCATGCCCGCCGGTGCCGGATCAGGCGCCGCATTTGAATCCCATGTCCGATCCCCACACGCCCGATGAGCCGCGCACGGATGCGCCCCCGGGGAGCGCCGTCAGCACCCCCAGCGCCGCCGAGGCGGTCGATGGCAGCGCGGCGGTAGGGGAGGCGCCGCAAGTGCGCACCGTCGCGCGCACCGAGGAGCGCCTGCTCGCCTCCGATGTCTTCGAGACGCGCGGGCACACGCTGCCGCCGCGTAACGGCGCGGGCACCTATCGGGAGCCGGCGCGTGAGGTGCCGATCTATCACCGCTGTGACGTGCTGGTCGTGGGAGGCGGGCCTTCGGGTTGCGCGGCTGCATATGCCGCAGCGCGCACGGGAGCGCACGTCGTACTGCTCGAGCGCTACAACCACCTCGGGGGCCTCGCGACCGGCGGCCTCGTCATTTGGATCGATCGCATGACCGACTGGGAGGGGCGTGCGGTGATCCGCGGCTTCGCCGAAGAGCTGTTCGAGCGGCTGCCCGGCGATGCCATCGCCGGCCCGGCGCGCAGCGAGTGGGGATCACGCGAGGCGGCCACGGCAGCCTACTGGGCCCAGCGCACCGCGGCTTTTCACGGCATCGTCACCTGGTCGCCGACCATCGACCCCGAGCGCCTGAAGGTCCTGTCGCAGGAGATGCTGCTCGAGGCGGGCGTGCGCCTGGTATTTCATGGCTGGGCCGCGCTGCCCATCGTGCAGGACGGCTGCGTGCGCGGCGTGCTGTTCGAGACGAAGAGCGGCCGCCAGGCACTCCTGGCGCAGGTCGTGATCGATGCCACCGGCGACGGAGACATCTTCGCGCGCGCCGGCGGCGAGTTCGACACCGACATCGAGGTGGCCGATGTGCACCACGCCATGAACACCGCCTTCCTGCTGGGCGGGGTGGACATGCCGCGCTGGCTCGCCTTCCGGCGCGGCGAGCCCGAGCGCTTCGCCGACTTCATGCGCCGCGGCCGCGAGCAGCTCGGATTCTTTCAGGCGCCTTACGTCTCCTGGCGCGATGACGTCGCGTTGTTTCTCGGCCCGCGGCAGTCGGGACTGTCGGCGCTCGACGTGGACGACATGACCGAGGTGGAGATCCGTTCGCACCGCTTCATGGCGCGGCACTGCGAGTTCTTTCGCGCCAATGCCCCGGGGTTCGAGGCCGCCTACGCGCTGCTGTCCGCGCCGCAGCTCGGCGTGCGCCACACGCGCCGTCTGGTGGGCGTCGCGCGCGTCGAGCGCGCGCAATGGTCCTCGGGCGCGCCGCTCGCCGACGAGATCGGAGTGAGTCCCTCGGTGTCCCCGAAGTTTCCCGTGATCTCGGTCCCGTACGGGGCGCCCGTGCCCAGGGCGCTGGACGGACTGCTCGCCTGCGGCCGGCATATTTCCTGCGACGCCAACTCGCACGGCTTCCTGCGCGAGATTCCGCAGTGCTGGCTCACGGGGCAGGCCGCGGGAGTCGCCGCGGCGCTAGCCGTGGCCGCCGGCGTGCAACCGCGCGCGCTCGAGGTCGGCAGCCTGCAGCGCGCGCTGCGAGGGCAGGGAGTGTACTTGCGCGTGCCGGCCGCTGCAGCGGGCGCCACGTCGTAACCGGCCGAGCTACCGGCTGCGGCGGCGCGAATCATGTACAGCCTTTCCAGTCCCAATAGGTGAGCAGAGCGCCAGACGAATACGTCAGACGTATTCGTCTGGCGCTCTGCTCACCTATAGAGACCGGATACGCTGGGCCGATAGCGGGACAGTAAATTGCACCGTTAAAAGCGTCTCATTCGATGAAACGACGTCGCTGCACTACGCGGATGTGATCGGTCCGCAGAGATCGAGGATATATCTTCGGACGCAAGTTCCGGCGCAGTGTCCGGCGTCCGATGAATCCGTCTGTCGGAGTTCAGAATTTGTCGAACCTGGCGACACGGTCGCTCTTGCACGTACTTGCGGTTCGTGGGGGTATGTGCAGCATATAGGCGTACGAAGGATTTCAGTAGGCTGGGTTCAAAAGGGTAATCTCCGAGATCGCGATGCATTATTACCATTTGATGCTGGGGAGCCTGGCGAGCTTCAGCGGCAGGCCGGCTTTCCTGCGCCGGCTACTATCAGGGTTAGGCTGGGGTTAGGCTAGCGCCCGCGCGTCCGGGCTATCAGGGGGACGGCTGATGAGCAGGCGAGCGTCGTGGAACATGCGCAGTGCGATCGCGACAATGCTGATGCTGGCCGCAGCAGGTCCGCCGGCCACCGCGCTGCGAGCGCAATCGGCGACCGCCGGGGCTGCGCCGGCTAGGCCCGCGCCGGTGGATACTACCGGCCAGGCGCCGCTGCCTCACGGGCGCTCGCGTATTCCCGTGCGCACCTTCCAGCAGGTGCGCGGGGACATCTGGCGCGTGGGTAACGGCAACTGGTGGTCGCTGGTGTATGACACGCCGGATGGACTGCTGCTGGTAGATCCCATCACCCCCGACTTTGCGGCCTGGATGAAGCGCCAGTTTGCGGTGCGTTTTCCCGGCAAGCAGGTGCGCTACATCATCTACAGTCACGGCCACGTCGATCATATCGCCGGCGCGCGCGTCTTCGCGGACAGTCACCCGCATATCGTCGGTCAGGCCCGCATGATCCACAACCTGAGCGGGGAATTCCCGCACATGCCCGGCGACATGACGGATCGCAACAACGACGGCAAGTTCGAGGCCGACGAGATCGATATCCCCTCGCGCGAGCATCCGGGCATCTGTGGCATGTTTCCGGGGTATCTGCAAACGCTGACACCCGATCACAAAACCACGCTGACACCGGCGGAGTGGTTCAAGGACGTGCCCAAGCCCGATCTCTACTACACCGATCGCATGACCATCATGCTCGGCGGCCGACGCATCGATCTGATCTTTCCGGGCCTCAACCACGCCGATGACGGTACGGTGGTGTACTTCCCCGCCGAGAAGGTGGTGTTTTCCGTCGACTTCCCCGCCGATGCGCTGGTGACCACCACCATGCACTCGCTGCCAAGCGCCTGCGGCATGTTCGATCAGCATCCGCTCTCGGAATGGATCCGCTCGTTTCGCACCATCGAGGATCTGGACTTCGACATCCTCGCCCAGGGTCACGGCCTGCATGACTTCACCAGGCAGGATCTCATCGACGACCGGCAGTACTTCGAGGATCTGCGCGATGCCGTGGAGCGCGGTATGGAACAGGGCAAGTCGCTCGCTGAGCTCAAGCACTCTATCAAGCTTGCGAAGTACCGGGACTGGAAGTACTACGATCGGCTGCTGCCCGACGACATCGAGGCGGCGTATCTGAACCTGAAGTACTACCGGCCGGACTGAATTGAACACGAGGCCATCGGCGAGCCCCGGATGACTCAAGTCCACCGGGCAGGAAGCGTGGCCGTACCCGGCTGAAAGATGGATAATCCGTCGAGGAGCTCGTCGGTGCAACCGTACGTGAGCTCCCGACTGCACGGGGTTCCGGGTCCGTTCACAATAAAAAAAGGGGGATCGATGGACATCCGGCTTCACTGCGTTGGCGGGGTGATCGCAGCCCTGTTGTTCGTCGGTTGGCAGCCTGCGCGGGCTGAATCCAGTTGCGCAGGTTTGCTGAAGTTTTCCGCGCCGGGGGCCGCGGCATCGATCGAGAAGGCGCAGGAATTGCCCGCCGGCACCCTCAGTGCGCCGCCCGGTGGTCCACCTGCCTCCCTGCAGGTGCCGGCGCGTTGCCGTGTCGACGGGGTAATCGGTGCTCATACGGGTCGGGATGGCAAGGCCTACGGCATTCACTTTGCGGTCGCAATGCCGGACCACTGGAATGGCCGGCTGCTCTACCAGGGCGGTGGCGGCCTGGACGGATCCGTTCAGCCCCCGGTGGGAGCGACCGCCGCCGGTGACACTGCGGCGCTCGCCCGGGGATTCGCGGTCATCAGCAGTGACTCCGGGCACGAAGGACCCGTCTTCGATTCGAGCTTCCTCGCCGATCAACAGGCCGCGCTCGACTTTCTCTACCAGTCGATCGGCAAGGTGATGGCCGTTGCGCGCCCACTGGTGACGGCGCATTACGGACGTGCGATCTCACATAGCTACTTCGTCGGCTGCTCCACCGGCGGACGCGAGGCGATGATTGCCGCGCAACGCTATCCGGGACAGTTCGACGGCATTGTGGCGGGCTCCCCGGCGATGCGCACGAATTACTCCAATCTGGCTCTTCGCTGGGTGACGGTGGCACTGAACGCCGCCGCGCCCAAGGATGCGCAGGGTCACGCTCTGACGGCGCTGGCGCTGTCGGACTCGGATCGCAAACTGGTGACGCGCGGGCTGCTGCGGGCTTGCGATGCGCTGGACGGGGTGCGCGATGGGATGATCTTCGATGTCCTGCATTGCGACTTCGATCCGCAGGTCCTGGCCTGCAAGGGGGCGAAGACCGACAGCTGCCTGAGCGCCATTCAGGTGAAGGCCATCAAGCGTGCGTTTGCGGGCCCCCGGACCGCATCCGGACGGCAGGTCTATCCCGGCTTTCCCTATGACACCGGCATCGACTTCAAGGGTCGTGGAATTCCGGGGCTGCTGAATGGCGCCACGATCCCGGTGGGGCCGCCGCCAACCGGCACCGTCATGGACGTAGACGCCGCGGCGGCGATTGCGCACGACGCGGGCGAGATGGCCGGCGACACGGACAAGTGGACCAACTTGTCGTCGTTTGAGGGACATGGCGGCAAATTGATCTTTTACCACGGCATGAGCGATCCGTGGTTCTCCGCATTGGATACCATCCGCTATTACGAGAGTCTCGCTGCGGACACTGGCGCCGGCACCATCGCGGACTGGAGCCGACTCTTCCTGGTGCCGGGCATGGGCCACTGCGGGGGCGGTGAGGCAACACTCGATCGCTTCGATATGCTGTCGGCCATCGTCGAGTGGGTCGAGCAGGGCCGCGCGCCGGCGCGGGTCATTGCCACGGGGGCGGCGTTTCCCGGGCGTAGCCGGCCCCTGTGCCCGTATCCTCAGCATGCCCAGTACATCGGCCACGGCGACAGCGAATCCGCGGTGAATTTCGCCTGCCGTGATTGACCGTTCCCAGGGTGGATGACTGGGACGAGGCACATCGGCTTTTTATTTTCGCGCTCCCGCGACTTCAGAACCATCTCCGCGCGCCTTGGGCTGGAGCGAGGCGATATACGCGGCGGCCGAGAGCATCTCGCGCATCGTCAGACCCGAGGCCTCCTGGACCATCGGCAAGGCTTCGGGATTGCGGCGGCCACCGGTCTTGAACAGGATCATCTCGCGCACCAGATAATTCGGCGAGCGCCCGGCGAGCGACGGGATGGGACCGAGGCCCTGCAATTGCAGGCCATGGCACAACGCGCAGGCTTTGACCGCCCCGTCTCCCTGCATCGCGTGCCTCTGAATCGCAGTGGAACCGGTGATCATTAGAGTTCTTGAAACGCCCAGGGACCAAACAGGGCCCTCCCTGTTCCCGGCGCCCTGACCAGACTATCCCATGGCAGCGGAGCACGCATGTTACGCCCGGAGTAGAGGTCACGCACGCCAGCCTCTCACCTCGTGCGCCGCTCCGGCAACTACCCAGTAGGCGCTGTGCCGTACACGCCGATCCCTCGCATCCGTAAGCCCGCCGATCCGCTATTTGAATGGGTTGACGATGGAAATGCCTCGACCTTGCGTCTATGACTCAGGTTATTCTTCGGCTGGCCGCTCCAGGTCTTTCAGCATCAACCCAGCAGTCGCCTGCAACGTGGGCAAATCGTGCTGAACCGCATCGAACAATAGTTGATAGTCCACACCGTCATAGCCGTGGCTGATCTTGTCGCGCATGCCGGCGATCAGATGCCAGGGTACTTGTGGATAACGCGTCTTCAAGTCTTCGGGAAGCCGCTTCACGGCTTCGCCGAGTACTTCCATGACGCGCTCGAACGCGAATGCTCTCTGCCAATCCGATGCAATCTCCCGTGCCGATCGGCCGGCGCACAGCGCCTTCGCGTGACCCACGTACTCGGTGATCTGGCGCAATGTGACGCTAGCGTCACGCCTGCTCATATACGGGCACCGCTTCTCGCAAGACTTGCTCCCGGAAATACTTGCTTACCCATGCCGGGGTGGTGAAATCGACCTTACGGCCTAAGATCTCGGCAAGCTCATCGCCGTAGCCGAAGAATTTCAGCCCAGGATGCGCGTCCGGGAGAAACTCAGCCAGAACGTCGACGTCGCTGTGTTCCAGGTCAAAGTCGGAACGTAGTACGGAACCGAACAGACTGAGGCGCCGGATGCCGCGTGCTCGACAAAATGTTGCGACTGCCTCTCGGTCGAGTGGAATCGGCAGTTTTCGTGCGCTGGGCATAGGGTAACTCGCAGAAGTCTGCCTCCGAACGGGTAAGGATACTCTACCTACCACGTCTTACGCATGGAGGCACTCTTGCTCGGAGCGCCGTACTTCACGGCGTCACCGGCTGCGGCCGCAAATTTGCCGCCTTCACGTGAAAATGCGCGTCTGACTTGGCTGCAGCGGATCGAGTACAGGATCTGCAGTGTCGAGGCCCGCACCAGCCGCTCCGGTGGGATCGAGGGCCGACCTTCGTTGGCGAAGACGCGATTAAATTCCCGGGTCATGTCCGCCAGCGCCTCATCCGGCAGCGCCTTGATCCCGCGCAGTGGATGTGCGGCCGGCACACGCGACTCAAGGGACACGTAGCTGAACATTCCGCCCTGCTGAATATCACTCCCGCGCATCAGAACCGCCTCGGTTGCCCTGTCCATGCAACTGTGCCTGAAGCGCGGCCTTTTTCAACAGCCTGCTGAGGTAGTCGTGCCATTGGTCGATCGGCAACTGCCTGGTGATCAAGCGTGGCACGACGTCATAGCGACCGTCGAGGATCTCAAGCAGATCGCCCGGCAAGCCTTGGAGCAAATACAGTCGATAACCTACAGGCAGGCTGCCCCTCTCATTCGCCATCCACAAACTCGCCGCCACATGGCAAATACCCGACTCACCAAACCGTCTGCAGTACGGCTCTCTCACCCCCCCAAAATGCGTGCTCTTTTTCGCAAACAGGTGTAATCACCGACGGCACGATAAGCACTGCCCTGCAACGAGTGGCCCCGAGTCAGTACCAGGCCGAGCTGCCGCTCGGCGCGCGGGCGCCCCCGCCGCAGGGGCGGCTGCTTTGAACCCGACGATTCGGGACTGTTCGCTCGCCAGCGAGGCTGCCGGCAAGGCTGGCGCGTGCCGCGGCGCTCGCCACGGCCCCGGCGGTGGCAGGTTGCCGCAGCGGGGCAGGGGTGAGCAGGGACTATTGGGGCAGGGGCGCCAGCCAGGGTGGGGGGATTCAGCCCCGAGGCCCGAGCGCTTCGCCGACTTCATGCGCCGCGGCCGCGAGCAGCTCGGATTCTTTCAGGCGCCCTACGTCTCCTGGCGCGATGATGTCGCGTTGTTTCTCGGCCCGCGGCAGTCGGGACTGTCGGCGCTCGACGTGGACGACATGACCGAGGTGGAGATCCGCTCGCACCGCTGCATGGCGCGGCACTGCGAGTTCTTCCGCGCCAATGCCCCGGGGTTCGAGGCCGCCTACGCGCTGCTGTCCGCGCCGCAGCTCGGCGTGCGCCAAACGCGCCGTCTGGTGGGCGTCGCGCGCGTGGAGCGCGCGCAGTGGGCCTCGGGCGCGCCGCTCGCCGACGAGATCGGAGTGAGCCCCTCGGTGTCCCCGAAGTTTCCGGTGATCTCGGTCCCGTACGGGGCGCTCGTGCCGAAGGCGCTCGTGTACTTGCGCGTGCCGGTGCCGCAGGCCACGTCGTGACCGGCCGAGCTACTGCCTGGGCACGCGAATCAAGCACAGCGTTTCCTGTCCCCATAGATGAGGCAAAGCGTCAGGCGAATACGTCAGACGTATTCGCCTGACGCTTTGCCTCATCTATGGGGACCGCGACGCTGGGATTTTGATTACGCGACCAGCCGGTAGCTCGGCCGGTATGCGCTGCCCGGCAGCTTCATGCGCCCCTGCGCCACGAATGCGCTCAGCAGCTCATCGAGCAGGTGCACGATATCCGCATCTCCGGTGAGCTCGTAGGGGCCGTCCTGCTCGATTGCCGCCACGCCGTTTTCCTTGACATTGCCGGTGACGATGCCGGAGAAGGCGCGGCGCAGATTCGCCGCCAGGCGGTGCACGGGCTGTGAGCGCCGCAGCTCGAGCGCGCGCATCGAGGCATGCGTGACCTCGAAGGGCCGCTGCAGCTCGTAGGGCACCTGCAGGAGCCAGTTGAAGTTGTACGAATCGTTGCGGTCGCGCCGGAAGGCGCGGACCTCATCGAGTCCCTGGACCAGCTGGCGGGCCACCGCCGGCGGATCATCGACGATCACCTGCAGGCGCGACGAGGCAGCCGCTCCGAGAGTGCCCTGCACGAAGCGCGCGATCTGCTCGAAGTACGCCGCGCTGGCGCGTGGTCCGGTCAACACGACCGGTAGCGGCTGCGCGGCGTTGACGGGATCGAGCAGCAGTCCCAGCAGATAAAGTATCTCCTCCATGGTTCCAACCCCGCCCGGGAATACGATGATCCCGTGAGCGAGTCGCACGAACGCCTCGAGGCGCTTTTCGATATCCGGCATGATCACCAGCTGACTGACGATCGCGTTCGGCGGCTCGGCGGCAATGATGCCCGGCTCGGTGATGCCGATGAAGCGCGCGTGGGTGATGCGCTGCTTGGCGTGGCCGACGCCGGCGCCCTTCATCGGCGCCTTCATCGCTCCGGGGCCGCAACCGGTGCACACATCCAGTCCGCGTAACCCCAGCTCGTAACCGACGCGCTTGGCGTAGCGGTATTCGGTGTCGTCGATCGAGTGCCCGCCCCAGCAGACGGCCAGATTCGGGCGTCCCTTGAAGTCGAGCACGCGCGCATTGCGCAGCACGTTGAAGACGGCATTGGTAATCGAGGCGCCGTCACGCTCGTCGAGCCGGGCCGCGCCGATGATCTCGTTGTACGTATAGATGATGTCGCGCAGCACCGCGAACAGGTGTTCCTTGATGCCGCGGATCATCTCCCCATCGACGAAGGCGGCGGCCGGAGCGTTGGTGATCTCGAGCTTGATGCCCCAGGCGTGGCGCAGGATCTGCACATCGAAATTGCGGTAGCGCTCGAAGATCTCCTTGGCATTGTCGGTGTCGCTGCCGGAGTTGAGCACCGCCAGCGCGCAATTGCGAAACAGCGTGTACAGCCCCGTGTGGCTGGTATCGAGCAGCTTGTCGATTTCCGCCTGTGAAAGATTCTCCAGGCTCCCGCGCGGCGCCACGCGCGCATCCACAGCGTCGGCCACGATGACGCTGGTGCCGGTGGCGCGGCCTTCGGCGGCGTCGGCGATCTCGGGATCGGTCGGGCTGGCCTTCACGCCGCGCGCCGGGGAGCTCGGACTCAAGGCAGGATTTCGATCGGCGTGTTGTCGCGCGTCATCAGCCACACCTCTAACATATCGGAATCGGACAGTGCGATGCATCCATCGGTCCAGTCCGACTCGTAGTACGAGGGCTTGTGGCTGAGCGTATTGGGCAACCCGTGGACCATGATCTGCCCACCCGGGTCGACGTGCTCGCGCTGCGCGCGTGCGACATCCGCGGGGTTCGGGTAGGAAACCAGGATCGACATGAAATAGTCGCTGCGCGGATTGCGCCGGGTGAGAAAGTAGTGTCCCTCGGGCGTGCGGAAGTCACCGGCGCGCTGCTTGGGTCCGTCGGGCTCGAGCCCCAGCTCCACGTGGTAGCTGCGCAGCACCTGTCCGTGCCGCATCAGATACAGCCGCCGCTCGGCCTTGTGCACGATGACCTCATCGGCCATCGGCATCGCCACCGGCACGGTCAAGCCCGAGGGGGCGCGTGTGAGGGAGGCGGCGCCGTTGGCGAGGGTGGCGCCCGTGATACTCGTGATGCCGGGCGTGGCGCCCGCGAGGCCCGGGGTGGTGCTCGTGACCGTCACGGCCGCACCGACCGCCCCGGGTGCGTCGCTCGAGCCGGCCCACGCGAGGGCAGCGGTGGCCCCGAGTACCCCGACCGCACATAACGCAACCATGCGCATGAGAGGATTATAGACAGCGCGGCGAGCGCCGCGTCAGTCGCGGGCGTGCATGGTTCACGACCCGACGACCTCCTCGACCCGCGGCAGTGAGATATGCGTGCCAGGCTTCAGGTCGCCGAAGTTCAGCTCGGGGTTGTACTGCTGCAGCAGCCATACCGGAACCCTGAGGCTGCGCTTCGTGATAGTCCAGAGCGAGTCTCCGCGGCGCGCCACATATACGGAGGTGCCGACGATTCGATGCATCGCGAAGTAGGTGGCCTGCAGCTGCGCATGGTAGTCGCGGCGTTTCTGCTCGAACTGCGCGGGCGTCACGGTGTCGAATTCGAGCTGCAGCCGTCGACCAATGATCACGGGCGTGCGTCCGTGCAGGTGGTTGATGGCGCGCAGGCGCGCCGCGCTCGTGCCGAGCCAGTCGGCGTAATGGCCCAGCGTTTCGGCGGCCACGACGACGATGCTGCCGTCGGGGGCAACGGAGTAATCGACCGGATCGGCCGACTGCGGTCCGGTGATGCCTGGAATGAGCTGCGGACCTTCGGCCTGCTCCTGCGCGGCGGAGACCGGTTCAGTCGAGGCGTCCAGCTGCTGCGCGAGCGCGAGCGCCTGGCGCTCCTCGATGTTCTCCTGGACGGCTTGCTCTGCCAGAGCGGCCAGCGCCGGTGTGCTCGGGGCCCCGGGCTGAGGCACTGAGGAGGCCAAGCGCAGCCGCTCACCCTCGTACAGGAAGTCCTGGTCCGGCAGTGAATTCAACGCCAGCAGACGCGCCGCCGGCAGGCCCGCACGATTGGCGATCGAGCCGAGGGTGTCGCCGGGCTGCACCAGGTAATACTCGGCAGCCCCGCCCGCGAGATTGGCGCCTGCGGCTGCGCCACCAGCCAAGGTTGCGCCATCGGCGGCGGGATCGAGTGATGCCAGATCGACCGTGGCGCCACTGTCGCCCGACTGTAGGAGCGCTACGCGCTCACGGGGCGCGCCAGCCGTAGGCGCTGCAGGCGTTGCGACGGCCGGGCGTGTCGAGGCGAACAGCGCGGCCGCCGGCGCCATCGTCGTCCGGGACGCGGGTGCAACCGCACTCGCCACCGCGTTCGTCTGCGTGCCCGCTGCGGCCACCAATACCGGCCGCGGCGCGCCCGGCGGTCGCGGCGCGCCGAGCCGGCTTGCCAGCAGCTGCGAGCTCCACTGCGAATCATCCATCGGCAGACGCAGGGTGTAGCCCGCCGGGATCGCGCGCCGGCCGCGCCACACCGAGGGACGCAGTGCCGGATTCAGGCTCTCGAGCAGGTCGCGATCCACTCCCACCGTGCGCTCCACCGCCGCGACGCTCGCGGCCTGTGGCATGCGCAGCTCATGGAAGTCCACCTCCGGGTCGACGCGCAGCGCGCCGAAATACTTCTCCGGCTGCTGCGAGACGGTCAGCGCGGCGAGGAAGGAGGCATAGAAATTGCGCGAGGCGAACCCGAACGTGGGACTGTGGTAGTCGCGGATGATGCTTACGATGTCGTCGGTGCCGAGCTCCTCGCGCGCGCGCAGCATGCCGGCGGCCCCATGGTTGTAGGCGGTGATGGCCAGCGGCCAGCTGCCGAGCAGCTGGTAGTTGTAGGCCAGGAGCTGAGCCGCGGCCTCGGTCTCGCGAAACGGGTCGAAGCGCTCATCGACCGCCCCGTTGATGCGCAGGAAACGCCGCCCGGTGGAGCGCAGGAACTGCCACAGTCCCGCGGCGCCGACCTTGGAATAGGCCCGCGGATCGAACGAGGATTCCACATCAGGCAGCGCGGAGAGCTGCGGCGGCAGGCCCATGCGCGCGAGCACCTCGGCGATGTGGTGCTGCCAGGCGCCCGCGCGCACCAGGCCGGAGCGGAAGCGATCCGCCTGGCCGAGCTGGAAGCGCACGTCATCGGCAGCCTCCGCCAGCCGCGAGGGTGTGCCCGCCGCGCCCCACAGAGCCAGCACGTTCTGCTCCTCGGTGTCGGCCGGCGACAGGCCGTGTCCGAGACGCGCCAGGATGTCGTGGAAGCGCCGCTTCTCGGCGTCCACCTCGCGCTGCCGCTCGCGCGCGCTCATGTCTGCCGGGAAGTGCAGCGTCTCGTACACCACCGACAGGTTGTATTGGTCGTGGATGAATCCGGCGTCGGTGGTGATCTGCGTGTAGACGCGGATCCAGAAATGCACCGCCGGCTCGAGCGCTGCCGGCTCGGGCAGCAACGCATCATCCGCCCGGGCAGCGCCCGATGGCGCGCACAGCGCGGCGATCCAGCAGAGCGAGCACAGGGCGAATGTCGAGACCAGCCGGATCAGCGGTTTCATGAAGTGCGCAATGCGCCTGCCTGATGTGAATTCGAAGTGTGGATGCGCAACGCGCTTCCTCCCTGCAGCGGAATAATATGTCAGCAGCGCCGCTTTACGCATGCGCAATTTCACAGCGCGCCGGTGTGTCGCGCAGCGTTCTCGCGCAGAGGTGCCCCGCGGCTCGTTTACACGGGAGGATATGGGAGGCACGGCGCGCGCGGTGCGACCCCCGGTGTGATGGAGTTCCTGTCGGCTGCGGGGCGCAGCGCCTTAGGCTTGTCGCGGACGGGAGCGCACATAATGACCAAATCCGAACAGCCCAAGAGCCCGAGCCCGAGCCCGGGCCCGAGCCCGAGCCCGGACGATGCGTCCGCGCAGACGCCGCCCAGCGGTGCCGAAGCGTACGCGCGCTGGCTCGAGCACATGCAGCGCACGCGCACCCGCCACGCGGCGATCACGCGCAATCTGTACAGCTGGTCGAATTACAAGAGCTGGGCCGAGAAGATGCGGCACGACTGGCAGACCGAGGAATCCAAGACCTGAGCGGGACCTGAGCGAGCGCGCTGGCCGGCGCGCCGTGCCGCGGCCGCCAGTAGGCCGCCTCCAGGCCCACCTCTAGGCCAGGTACATCTCCGGCGTCACCTGTCCCGCGCCGCCCGTCTGCCCCGACGACAGGCTCAGCCACTCGAGCAGCGGTTGCCACTGCGCCAGGTCTTCGGCCACCTGATAGGGCTTCATTTCCGAGAGCCCCAGGCTCTGCGAAGCTGCCCGTACGTACGCCTGTGAATCGCGCAGCGTCGCGACGATCGGGATGTCCAGGCTCGACAGAAATCGGGACAGCGATTGATAGATCAGCGTATTGCGGCGCACCCGGTTGGCGATGATGCCGAGCCGGTTGTCCTCGCGGCGTACCTTGGCCACCAGCAGCAGATTCTGAATACAGCGCGAGCAGGCGTAGATATCGATATCCGAGGGCAGCACCGGCACCAGGATCTTATCGGCGCCGCGCGTGAGCTCCGGCATCTCGTGTGCCTGGATGGCCGCCGGGGTGTCGACCACCACGCGATCGGTGCCCTCGGGAATGCGCAGCTGGAAGGTGCGGGTGACACGCACATCCCGCTCGAAGGCGGCGATGAGCTGGATCGGCGGCTGCATCTGCTGCCGGTTCTTCACCCAGCGCGCGGCCGAGGCCTGCGGATCGTGATCGATCAGCACGGTGCGCTCGCCGTGCATGGCGAAATGACTGGCCAGATTGATCGCGATGGTCGTCTTGCCGGAACCGCCCTTGGGGTTCAGCACGACGATGCGCTGCATTTCATTCTCTGCGGCTGTCGAGCATTATGTCCCGCGCGGGAGCGTACGCATCGGCGCAGCCGGCCGCAAGGGAACTCGTGAGCCAGCGCACGGCGGCGATGGCGCCGCGGTTCTACCATGCGCCCCGACACCCACCGCGCCGGCTGCACCTTGGAAGTACTACTGCTGCTCTGGGACGAGATGGACGACTGGCTGAGTGCCTGTCGTCATCTGCTGCGACGGCAGTTGGCAAGCGCCCGCTTGAAACCCTGAAGGCCGACCCCATACCGCCGCTATCCCCTGAGGAGGAGGCGGTGCCGGCCATGTCCACCACGCGCGAAACGCTCGAGTTCCAGGCGCAAGTCCGCGAGCTGTTACAGCTCATGATTCACTCCCTGTACAGCCACAGGGAGATATTTCTGCGCGAGCTCATCTCCAACGCTTCCGACGCCAATGACAAGTTGCGCTTCCTCGCGTTGTCGGACCCGGCCCTCATGGGCCGCGACACGGAGCTCGCGATCTGGATCGATGCGGACACGGCAGCCGGCACGCTCACGGTGCGCGACAACGGCATCGGCATGAGTCGCGAGGAGGCGGTCTCGCACCTCGGCGTGATCGCCAAGTCCGGCACGGCCGAGTTCTTCAAGCGCCTCACCGGCGATCAGCAGAAGGACGCGCAGCTCATCGGCCAGTTCGGGGTCGGGTTCTATTCCTCCTTCATCGTCGCCGAGCGCGTCGAGGTGCTGACGCGGCGCGCCGATGCCGATCCAGCGGCGGCGGTGCGTTGGGAGTCCAGCGCGGACGGGCAGTTCACGGTCGAGAGCATCACCCGCGCCGAGCGTGGCACCAGCGTGGTGCTGCACCTCAAGCCCGACGCGCGCGAGTTCCTGGACGCCTTCCGGCTGCGCGCCCTGGTGCGGCGCTATTCCGATCACATCGCCTTTCCGGTGCGCATGCGCAAGGAGGGGACGGCCTCGCTCGACTACGAAGCGGTCAACCAGGCGCAGGCGCTGTGGACGCGTCCCCGCGGGCAGATCAAGGACGAGGAATACCGCGATTTCTACCGGCACATCTCCCACGACGGCGCCGACCCGCTCGCCTGGAGCCACAACCGCGTCGAGGGCACGCGCGAATACACCAGTCTGCTGTACGTCCCCTCGCGTGCCCCCTTCGATCTGTGGCAGCGCGAGGCGGCGCGCGGCCTGAAGCTGTACGTGCGGCGCGTCTTCATCATGGACAACGCCGAGCAGTTCCTGCCGCTGTATCTGCGCTTCATCAAGGGCGTGGTGGACTCGAGCGATCTGCCGTTGAACGTATCGCGTGAGCTGCTGCAGCAGGACAGCGAGGTGGAGGCGATGCGCGGGGCGCTCGCGCGGCGCGCGCTCGAGCTGCTGGCCCGGCTCGCCAAGGATGAGCCTGACAAGTATCGCGAGTTCTGGCGCGAATTTGGCCGGGTGCTGAAGGAAGGGCTCGGCGAGGACCCCGGCAACCACGAGCGGCTGCTGCCGCTGCTGCGCTTCGCGAGCACCGCCAACCCCGGCAATGAGGAGACGGTCGGTCTGGCCGATTACCTCGCTCGCATGCAGCCCGGCCAGCAGCGCATCTACTACCTCATCGCCGACAGCGTGGAGGCGGCGCGCGCCAGCCCCCACCTGGAGCTGCTCAAGCAGAAGGGCGTCGAAGTGCTGCTGCTGGCCGATCGCATCGACGAGTGGGTCATGGGCCAGGTCAGCGAGTTTCAGGGCAAGCGCTTCAAGGATGCAGCGCGCGGTGATCTGGAGCTGGCTGGCCTCGCCGCCGAGACCGAGCGGGCGCGCGTGGACGCCGAGCGCCGGGAAAGCAAGTCGCTGCTCAAGCGCGTCAAGGATGCGCTCGGCGAGCGTGTGCTGGAGGTGCGCGTCAGCGAGCGGCTGCGCGACTCACCGGTTTGTCTCGTGCGCGGGGAGGGGGAGCTTTCGTCGCAGATGCGACGTGCGCTCGCAGCCGCCGGGCAGAGCGTGCCGGCGAGCGCTCCGGTGCTCGAGCTGAACGTGACGCATCCGCTGGTGCGCCATCTGGAAGGCCTCGCCGAGCAGCCCTTCCAGGAGCTCTCGCTGTTGCTGTACGACGAGGCGAGCCTCGTGGAAGGCGGCGCGATCGCCAATCCGGCCGACTTCAGCCGCCGGCTGAACGAGTTGCTGGTGCGGCTCGTGCAGGCCGGCGCCGGCGCGCGCGCTTGAGCGCTGCCGGAGCGACGCAGCGGTATGCGCGAATGCGAGCGGCGTTGCACGCTGGCGCCGCGCAGCGCTCTCGAGCTGCGGCGCCCTTGAGCTAATCCGCGCTTGAGCTAATCTTACCGTTGGTCTTCGATCTGGCGAGAATGGCACCGATGAGCACCCAGCCCCCGAGCGATGCGGAGCTACGCGCGCGCCTCGCACCGCTGCAGTACAAGGTCACCCAACAAAAGGGCACCGAGCCTGCGTTCACCGGAAAGTACACCCATAACAAGGAAAAAGGTGTCTATAGCTGCGTCTGCTGCGGCCAGGAGCTGTTCAGCTCCGACACCAAGTACGAGTCCGGCTCGGGGTGGCCGAGTTTTTGGCTGCCGCTGGCGGCAGATCGTGTGCGTACGCACGAGGACCCCTCGTTCGGTATGAGGCGCATCGAGGTCACGTGTGCGCGCTGCAGCGCGCACCTCGGTCATGTGTTCCATGATGGGCCGCAGCCCTCCGGCCTGCGCTACTGCATCAATTCGGCGGCGCTCGACTTCGAGCACGGCAAGCAGCCTTGAGCCCGGCCGCCCCAGGGCCCGAGCCGCTGATGATCGGCGGCCCGGCCGGTGCGCTGGAAGCAGTTCTGGAGGATCCGCGAGCGGCAGCGACTGACGCGACTCACGCGACTGACGCGGCTGATGCCTCGCGCACCGGCGCGCCGACATCGGGCCCGCCCGCCTCGGGCGCCACCACGTCCGGCGCCTCCGCAACCGCACCGGTAACGCTGGAATTTGCGGTAGTGTGCCATCCGCATCCGCTACACGGCGGAACCCTGCAAAACAAGGTCGTACACACCCTGGCGCGTGTGTTCGTCGATCTCGGCCTGCCGACGCTGCGCTTCAATTATCGGGGCGTGGGCGCGAGCGCCGGCCGTTACGATCAGGGTATCGGTGAAACCGACGACGCTCTGGCGGTCATTGCCTATGGACGGCGGCGCTGGCCAAATGCCTCGGTGTCACTCGCCGGATTTTCGTTTGGGGCGATGGTGGCGCTGCGGGCGGCCTCGCGCGGTGCTCCGGTGCGCCGATTGGTGAGCATTGCCCCTGCGGTCGGGCGCACCAGCGAACCGCCGCCCGCGCGGCCGGACTGTCCATGGCTCATCGTGCAGGGCGACGCCGACGAGATCGTCGACGCTGGACAGATCGCGGCATTCGCCCGCCGTTTCTCTCCGCCGCCGCAGCTACGGGTGCTGGCCGGCGTGGACCACTTCTTCCATGGCCGACTGCGCGAGCTGCACGACGTCGTGATGACGTTCGCGAGTGAGCCAAGCCGATAGCGCATCGCTATCGGCTTGGCTCTCGAACTCGTATTGCCCGGATTTCGCCGGCGGATTGCCTCGAAAAATCGGGCGCTGATGGCGGTTCAGTTCACGAAGGACTTGAGGTTCTTCAGCGGCAGCGCGCGTACCTTCTTGCTCGCCGGCTTGGCCTTGAAGGTCATCTTTTCGCCGGTGAACGGATTGACGCCTTCGCGGGCCTTGGTGGCCGGACGCTTCACCACCTTGAGTTTCAAGAGACCGGGCAGGGTGAACAGTCCATTGCCACGCAAGCTCTTCTTGATGATGCCGTTGAGCGATTCGAAGACTTCGCTGACCTGCTTGCGCGAGAGTTCCGTGTCCTTGGATACCTGGGCCAGAATCTCCGACTTAGTCGGAGCCCCACCTTTCTTTGCCATTGCCGAATCTCCTGTCCTGCGGGTGTGTGCGAGAGCCTGTCTTTTTCGTTCGTAAACGAGAAAAAGCGCTACGAGACGGCGCGCAACATAACACACCGCCGCGCCAACGCAAATGATTTTTCGGCGCCGGACCGCGCTGAAATGCCTGCATTTATAGGGTTTGGCGCAGTGCACGGTGTGGGCCGTACGCACCGCCCGCACGCACCGGCGGCGAATTCAGGGAATCAGTAGCAGCAGCGCCTGGATGATGATCACCGCCCATAGCGGGGAGAAGTCCAGGCCCGCGAGCGGCGGGATCAGACGCCGAAAGGGCCGCAGCAGCGGCTCGCACAGGGAGGCGAGCAGTCCCTGGATGGGTGAGTAGCCCTGCGCGATCAGGGACAGCACCGCGTATACGATGATCGCGTAAAAGTATGTCCACAGAGCGATGCGGACGATCTGAATGGCTGCCAGCCGCAGCCACAGCAGCGCCGGTGGCAGTCCGACGCCCTCCAGCAGCAACGGTACCGCGCTCAGCAGCAGCCCCATGATGATGACGGCGACGCAGGAGGCGGTATCCAGCCGGCCGATCGCCGGCAGCAGCCTTCGCAGCGGCACGATGACGGGGTTGGTCAGCTGTACGAGCGCGCGGGCGAGAGGGTTGCGAAAGTCCGCGCGTGACCATTGCAGCAACAGCCGCAGCAGAAAGGCGATCAGACACAGTTCCAGCAGGGCCTGGACGATGTAGATCAGCGCGGCCATGAGGTGGTGCGGGTGAGGAGCTGGGCGGGTGGCGGCGTGGCGGCTCGGCGACTCGTCCGACCGGCCTTCAGAGCCTGTGTCCCGGACCGTAGACGGAGGCCGGTGTGGTCTCGCGACTGCCCGAGGCGCGGGTCGCAGCGGCCGGCTCGGCCGGCGTCGTCATCGCGGCGCCGCCAGCCA
>JASHPX010000403.1 GCA_030037905.1 Gammaproteobacteria bacterium | reverse complement strand
CCGCAAATCGTGATGCGGGATCGGGGCGATGAGAGCGTCGAAGCCGCCCTGCGCGTGGCTGCGCAGAAGTACGGACAGCGCGTTGAGCTCACGGGCAGTGAACGCTTCCGGGAGCGTGCCGCCAGACTGGCAACCCGGCTCGGCATCGTCGTCGAGAACGCAGAGCTGCAGGCAATCGTCCGCGAGGAGCAGCAGCGCATCGCAGAACGATGGGGTAAACCGCCCATTGCTCCAACGCCCACGCCGAAAATTTCTCGTCGCTCTCGGCCCGATCGGTCACGGGGTCTGGAGCATTGACGGAAAGGGAGCGGGACCTGCGAGGGACCGCAGCCTGACAGGACTCGTTCGGGAGGCGCCGAATGCGCTCTAAGTCATTGACCTATAAATGAAATTCATAGTAGTACTGTATATAATACCAGTACAATGGCGCGACCGAGGTAGGAGGCGATGGCCGATTCCGAGGCTCGACCGGATCCGACGGACGGATTGCCAGCAATGCCTGTCGGCGAGTGGGCAAGGGACAAGCACGCGCTCCTCAAACTGTACATCGAAATATCTCGCGGCGTTCGCAAGAAATTCATTGGCGCCGGCAAGGCGGGCGCGACATTCATAGACCTCTACTGTGCCTCGGGCCGTGCGTACATCAGAGGAACCGACACGTTCATTGATGGAAGCCCGCTGGTTGGCTGGACGGCATCGCGCGACTGCAAGGTTCCCTTTACCCAGGTTCACATCAACGACAGCGATCGTGAGCTGCTGGATGCGGCTGGCACTCGACTGACGCGCTTGGGCGCCCCTGTCGTCAAGCATGGCGGCGAGGCGCTGGCCGTTGCGGAGACGCTAAGCAAAGAACTCAACCCGTATGCGCTGCACTTTGCGCTGATCGATCCGTTCAACCTGATGTTACCGTTCGGGGTGATTCGTCACCTCGCGAGTTTGAAGCGCATCGATCTCCTGGTGCACGTCTCGGCCATGGACCTCCAACGCAATTGGGCACGGTACACGCAGCAAACCCGCTCACCACTGGATGAGTTCGCCCCTAGCTGGCGTAACGCTGTGGATTTGGCTCAGCCGGAAGACTCGGCTCGCCCGCACTTCGTGCAATACTGGATCGGGCTGCTCAAGAGCCTGGGATTCGGGGGCGAAGTGCGGTTTGAGCTGATCACTGGCTCGAAAAACCAGCCCTTGTATTGGCTGGTACTGGTAGCGAAGCACGAAATAGCCACGAAATTCTGGAAGACCGCTACGCAGTACGGTAAGACCCAACAGATGTTCTGACGAGGACCGAGCGGGTGGCAACAGACAGTAACATCGAGTGGACGGAATTCACGTGGAATCCCGTGACTGGCTGCATAAAGGTTAGCCAGGGGTGCAAGAACTGCTACGCCGAGAGAATGGCAAAGCGGCTGAGGGCAATGGGTGCACGACGATACAGTGACGGGTTCAAGCCGACGCTGCACTGGGACCTTATCGACGCGCCGCGAGCCTGGAGAAAGTCCAGGCTGGTGTTCGTCAACTCGATGAGCGATCTCTTTCAGGAAGAGGTTCCGGAAATATTTATTCGCAGAGTATTTCAGACGATGACTGAGTGCCCTCAGCACACGTTCCAGATCTTGACCAAACGAAGCGAGCGACTAGCCGAAATGGCAGCACGTTTGCCGTGGCCAGAGAACGTGTGGATGGGTGTCAGTGTCGAGGACGCCCGCGTACTTGACCGCGCGATCCATCTCGCGGCGGTCCCCGCAGCCGTCCGGTTCCTTTCGTGCGAGCCCCTAATTGGGCCGCTAGACGATCTGCCACTGGATAATATCGACTGGGTCATCGTGGGCGGGGAATCTGGACCCCGGGCACGCGAGATGAGCGCGTCATGGGTGAAGTCGATACGAAGACAATGCCGCATGCAGGGAGTCGCGTTCTTTTTCAAACAGTGGGGTGGGGTGCGCAAGGATCTTACCGGTCGCCTGCTGGATGGCAGGACCTACGACGAAATGCCTCGCCGGGTGAGAGAAGTCAGATGTGCTGCCGTAGCTTAATTGCCAGCATCCCAAGCAAGGTGAGCGCTGTGAAGTTATGAAGAGATGACGGGCAATCGACACGCAAATCCAAAGGGGACAGTCATGCCGTCAGTGCAGGAAGACGAAGAGAAAGCTATGGAGAAGCTTTGGCCAGAGCTTCAGGAGCATGTGAACTATCTGAGCGACGTCTATACGCTCGCGTTCAATATTCAGAACTCCATCTCGGGCATGCGCATCGGCGATATTCGTGATCTGGTGCGCGCGCAGCTCATGATTCTGATGCGCATCACGGATTTCCTGAGATGCATACAGCTACTAGCCGTTAAGTGCTATCCGGAGCAGGCAGGCACGCTGGCGGCATCCGTGTTCGAGCTTGCGCACACGGCAGTGCTGTTCTCGCGCTCACCCGATGACGCAAAGGAATGGGCTTTGGGCCAACTCCATCAAGCAGCAAGTGCCGCGCGATCTGTTCGGGACGAACTGGCGGGCGCTGGTAAAAGCAAACTGCGAGCACTACGGCGAAGCTGGCCACGCCGAAGCCGAATACCAGGTGTACGAGCAACTCTGCTGGATGAAGCATTCGTTGCCAAAAATGCAGGATATGCGCGTGGAAAAAGATGGCGTGTCTTTGATATTCGGGCCACACACCGACGAGCGCGCCGTAAGTCACGCATGGTTCACAATGGAGCATGCCGGGCGGCTGACGGAATTCGTGGCCTCGCTGCTGATGCAGACGCTGGGAACCGAGGAAACGAGATCAGCACTCAAGGCGGTCACGACAAAGCGCCAGGAATTATTCAACAAAGCCGTTGCTCGATTCGGCAGGCAGAATCCGTTCGAGGAGACTGCACCGCCGAAGCGCAAACCGCGAGCGGGTGGCCTTTCGGCTTACCCATGACTCGCCGCAAGGCATGACTATGAGCAGCGCCGCAACCGCCAAAGCACTTGAAGAGCGAGGCATTTTCGAATGCTTCGCAACGGCCGCTGGTCTTGTCGTCCGTCCCGAGAGCATCTCTCAACCAGATCCGCCTGACATACTGTGCGAAATTGAAGGGCTGGGCCAGGTCGGATTCGAGCTCGTACAGCTCGATGATCAACTTGAGCTGCAGCGCATGAAGTATCTAGGCCGCGGGCCGGAATTCTGGGAGGACGCCCTCCGGGAAGCGCCGCCAGAAGTTGTGGAGCGTCACCGCGCGGCGCAGATCAATGTCGTGTTCGATGCAGCAGCCAATCAGACCCAACGGCGAGAGGCGCTCAAGCTGATCGCTGAGGCGCTGCGTGAAAGATCTGAGGGTGCGGAGGGGACGCTTTTTGAGGAGATGCCCAGGGGGCTCGAATCAGCGGACCTAAGACGTTTCCGAACCATCACCCACGGCCCTTTGATGCGCGAGGTGTCCGGCTTCTCGGTGAAATTCGCGCCGGGTCGCGTTGCGCCAGTGGGGATCGAACTGGAGCGAATCCAGGGCAAAATCGACCACTACACCAAGGGATGGGGCATGCGCGCCGAGTTGCTTGCTTATGCCCGCTGGGGGATGCCGTTCAGCGATCACGCGCACGAAGCTCCGCGTTTTCTGGCCTCGCGCTTTCCTGGTGGCGTCTTTCAGCGTGGCTGGATTTTCGAGTTGACCAGCCGTCGAGTCGTTGCCTGCGCCCGCTGATAGATCTAGGACGTAAGGCGCGTGGTCTGCGAGCATTGCTGAATCGATCGCCGTACCGAGGAACAAGCACGGACGTTCACACGATATTTTCCCGACAAATGTCTGGGTAAGCGGAAAACATCCCGGAAACAAGGACCTGCCAGAGAGCTGGACCACGCCGGTAGAGAAACAGTAGAGACGACTGATTACCCAACGGGCTCTAACGAGGGGACGGTGGGGAGACGCCGGTGGTAGAGGATCAGTGTGGGTGAATGGAACTGCGAGGACGTATCCTTAATGGTCTGCTCAGGTGCCGTAAGCCTCGACCATCGGGTAATACTCACCCGTCTTCCCACTGGCCGATGCGGAGGTGCTGGCTAGGTGGTCCCGTCAGGAGTCCAATCTGGTGCACCGTTGGATTGACGTGAACGTCTACCGAAATTCGACGGATCAGCGTTGCTGCGATCAGTAGCCCCGCAGATTCTCCGGCATCGCCAACCTCGTCGCTGACTATGATGAATAATCCTCGGTGAAGAGTCTGGTCAAGACCAGAGCCGGAAAACCCATGAATGGCTAAGACCTACCTGCTGATGGATGCCAATGTGACGACGGGATACTACCTTCCGAGGTCGCTTCGGTCGGTCCGTGCTCGCGCACGCGTCGAGTCAATCATCAACGCTGCACGTTCCGGCTCTGCTGATCTGTTTCTGTGCATTCCGAACTTCTGCATTGCGGAGGTATTCAGCACGTTCATGAAGTGCGCGTTTGGCGGTTGGAACAGGCACGTGAGAAGTGCCGGCGGGCGCATCGATAGACGCGTGTATCAGAGGCTCGTTTCGCAATTCCAGAAAGATATACACAACGGTGCTGTTATTAATCAGTCCGAGCTGTCTCGCTACCACGTCTTGGGAATAAACCTCGTTGCGCCGATCGATCATCACTTTCAGATTCGCCGGGCAGGGCGAAATCACCGCCCGATGAGCACGCTGGATCACTTACTCGTCTCGATGGGAATTCAACTTGCGAAGGTCCACGGACAAGATAGGGTGGTCGTCATCAGCACTGACCGGCGCCTTTGCGATGTGCTCAAGAAGTGCCGAGTGGGGCTGCGTTCCCAAGTGATCCATCGGTTAAAGCTGCGGATTGCCAGGGAGGTTACCGGTCGCGAATATTCGCCGGACCTCTATCCCACGGTTATCGATCTCGCTAATGCAACGAAGGCAGAGCTTGAAGCTGCGCTGCCAAGGGGCGCGACCAGTTTATCGCTTGGCTCAAGTCTTATAAGGGGCCATTCCCGGATGCCAAGATCACCGATCAAGATGTTGTGGTATCTGGCGACATGGCCGCAATTCGCTTCACCTTCGAAGGCACCCAGACCGGCCCGATGCCGACTCCGAACGGCACAGTGCCTCCGAGCAACCGCAAGGTAGTCCTACAGGGTACCGAATTCTTCACATTCAACAGCAGCGGTAAGCTCATTCATCTTGAGACCCTTACCAACGATCTCGGATTGATGGGGCAGCTTACCGCCAAGTAGACCGAGGACTTGGAATCGCGATTGTCCAGACTCATGGAAGGTGATCTCTTGCCCAGATACTTGTGTGGATAATCCCAGGGTGAGAAATTATCACATATGAATACAGGCACTTACCGCCGAGGCGCGCTACACCGGTAGAGACTCGGTAGAGTCAGCAGCGGCCTAAGTGACGGGTCAGCGGCGTTTTTCAGGCTAGGCGGCGTCTCCTTACCGGAGGAAGCTGCTAATGCGGAGCAGTGGAAGGACCGCGGTGAGCGCGCTAATGCGGCCCGAGGCGTCAATTGATCCCGCCGTTGACTCGGACGGTTTGCCCGTTGACCCAGTGGCCGGCGGGACTCGTGAGGAAGGCTACGACCTCGGCGATATCCGTCGGGGTGCCCAGGCGCTCGAGGGGAACGGCGTTCGCAAATCGGGCGATCGCCGCGTCGTCCTTGCCGTTGAGAAACAGTGTGGTTGCGGTCGGACCCGGCGCCACCGCATTCACGGTCACATCCCGACCTCTGAGCTCGTGCGCCAAGATGAAGGTCATCGCTTCCACTGCGCCCTTGGTGGCGGCGTAGGCGGTGTAGTTCGGCAGAATGCGGCCGAGAACCGACGAGGAAAAGTTGAGGATCGATCCACCTCGTCGCAGACGCCGTGCGGCTTGCTGGTCGACCACGAAGGTCCCGCGGACGTTGGTGCGGACCAGAGCGTCGAGCACGCTTAGCTCCAGGTCAACCAGAGGAGCCAGCTCCATGCGTCCCGCGGCGTGTACGACGACGTCGACACCACCGAAAGCCCGGGTGGTTTCGTCAAAAAGTCTCGCAACGTCTTGTTCGTCGGCGACATCCGCGCGCACCGCAAACGCTTTGCTTCCTTGGGCAACTGCCTCCGCAACCGCGGCGTTGGCCTCAGCCTCGTTAGACGCGTAGGCGACCACCACCGCGATTCCGTCACGTGCAAGACGCTGCGCGCAGGCGCGACCGATGCCGCGCGACCCACCAGTGACGATTGCGACTCGTCCCGTCTTGAATTGCTTATCGATGGCCATGAGAATCTCCTGCAAAGTTCTCAGGCCCCCTCATGCCGGCGCACCGCCGGCGATCAGGAGGTGCTGTCCGCTGACAAAGCCGGCAAGATCGCTAACGAGATATTCGGCTGCATCCGCGGTATCACGCGGCAGCCCCATCCGGCGCATCGGATTGTTGTTTTGGATAAATTGCCGCAGCTCGGGCCTTGCGCCATCGGTCGACACGCCGGCTCCTTCGGTCGCTGTCGGTAGGATCGAATTGACCGTCACGCCCCTGTAACCGATTTCCTTGGCGAGCACCTCCACGAAGAAACGGGGCGCCATCTTGCTACTCCCATAAAGCGCGTGACCAGGCATCGGAAAGGCTGTTGTGCTCGATCCAACATAGATGATCCGCCCTCCGTCGGCTATATCCTTTACCGCCCGCTGCATGGTGAAAATTGCACCCTTGGTGTTTACGGCAAACAGGCGGTCGAAATCCTCCTCGTTGAATTCAGTCGCCGCACGGCCCACCAGTTCCAGTCCGGCATTGGCCACGACGATGTCGAGACGTCCGAAACGCTGAATCGCCGCAGCAAACAGCCGGTCGATTTCGGCCGGCCTCGAGACATCGGCGCCGATCGCGATTGCGTGGCCGCCGCTTGCTTCAATCGCGGCGACGGCTTCGTTTGCCGCGGCCTGATGCCCGGCGTAGTTGACGACGACGCCGGCACCCAATTGTCCAAAGCGCTCCGCAATGGCGCGTCCGAGGCCTCGTGCAGAACCCGTGACGAGTGCGACTTTATCTCTCAGATCGGTCACTCTGTCGCTCCTTCAAGGCGCCGTGCTAGCGAAGTTGGTAGCGCTCAAGGGCACTGCAATCAGCATGCCGCCCGAAACCTCTATGCGCTGTGCATTGACCCAGTGATTCGCATCAGACAGCAGGGAGGCGAGCATTTCGCCGATGTCCTCCGGCAGACCAGCACGGCCGAGCGCCGTTATACCGGCGACAAGCTTGTTGACCGCAGGGTTGTCACGAATCACACCACCGCTGAAATCGGTCTGCATGGCACCCGGCGCGACGGTATTGACGTTGATGTTTCTCGGCCCGAGATCATGGGCGAGATACCTTGTGAATACTTCGACCGCACCCTTTAGAGTTGCATAGGCCACGCTGTCCGGATTGACGAAACGGGTCACTCCGGAAGAAATGTTGACGATCTGGCCTCCATCCTTGATCAGACCAAGGAGTTTCTGCGTCAAGAAGAACGCACCCTTGAAGTTGACCGCGTAGAGGGTGTCGAGTTCGTCCTCGGTGACCTTGGTAAATGGCGTATGGCTGGAAATGCCAGCGTTGTTGACCAAGTAGTCGAAGCGATCGACTCCGAGGCCGGACAGCGCCGAGCGCACCTCCGCGACGAACCCGTCGAATGTGCGAGCGGCACCGATATTGAGCTGCAGAGCGACCGCCTTAGCGCCACGCTCTGTAGCAGCAGCGACAACCCTCTCTGCCTCCGCACGATTGGAATTGTATGTAAAAATGCTGTCGATACCGCGCTTGGCAAGACTGAGAACGGCGCTGCGACCCAAGCCGCGGCTGCCGCCGGTGATGAGAGCGATCTTTCTATTGAATCTATCTGTCATATGCGTTCTCCGCTTGCGTTTTCGATATGGAGGGCAGGGAGCACTGGAATGGTCATCGCCGCTAACGCATCTTCAGGGCGGGTTGCCGAATAAACGGGGCAGGGATGTGATGCTATCAGAACGAAACGTATCGTTCAATTTGTCGCAACTGTCCGACCTGATGGCCACTGAGGGTCATGCTAGGATGCTTCGGTGACCCCTACGGATGAGCCGAGCCGTGCCAAGGGCTCCCGCAGTGCACGAGCACGCAGCGCGATTCTGCGAGCGACCGCCGACCTCCTCGACCGAGTCGGCTTTGCCGCGATGACGATCGAGGAAGTGGCGGCGCTAGCCGGCGCTGGCAAGGCGACTCTATACCGACGGTGGCCCAGCAAGGGCGCTCTCGCCATGGACGCGATAATGGCGGAGATAGGCGGTGCCGCTCCTTTCCCCGACACGGGATCCGTAGTCGAAGACTTCCGCGTTCAGCTTCGGGCAGCTGCGACGGTATTCAACCGCCCGCGCGTCCGTCGTATGTTCATCGGCGTCATCTTCGAGGCTCAGGACAATCGGGAGTTACGAGAGGCGTTCGTCGTTCGCTATATGAACCCTCGTCGCGTCCATGCAAGAGAGGCGATCAGACGAGGTATTGCGCGAGGTGAACTTCGCCCAAACTTCGACGACGACGTCCTTTTTGACCAGATCTTAGGAGCGTTCTACATCCGAATGCTGGTGATCGGCTCGTCGCTGGACCAGCGCTTCACCGACGAACTCGTCAGCCAAGTGTTCAGCGGAGTCCGGTCAGATGTGCGCCAGACTCGCCACAGTAATCGGGTGACGAAGCCTGCACGAAGGTCCCGGGAGGAATGATCACCATCGACGCCTGTATACGGTGACCTTGTTGCGATGGGATTCCGAGTTGGTCTACCGTTGGATCTACGTCGACGTCTACCGAAAGTCTACCGATTGCGGACCACGCATATCTGAACCCCGTGATTTTCGTGGTAGATTTTGCTTCAGCGCCGACTATCACCAGTAGTCCTCGGTGAAGCGTGCGGGCAAGCCCGGTCGGGAGGTTCTGAGTGTCCGGGTCGGTCGGCTTCGGGTCAGGTCCGCAGCCCGGACGTATAGGTTGCGAGAACGGCGGCGCGCGCCTCGACACCCGTACGACGATGGAAAAATGGCCGCGCCAACTGCCGGGGGTAACTCCGGGGGTAACCGCTACTGGGGGAATCGGCCGGGAGCTCACGGAATAGGTGCTATCTGAAAGAGTTCGAATCCTACCGGGCCCATTTTTCCGTCGTTCGCTGCGGTTCGCCAGAGTTCGGGCGACACGCGGAACACACTGTAAGTATTGCGGTTTTCTGCTCGCAGGGGCACGGTCGCGTTCGCCCCCAGCCTCGGCTGACGCGGAGTAAACTCTGGGGGTAACAGCACCTGGCTCAAATCAGTTACCCCCAGATAACCCCGGCACGCCGAGCCGATGGAGAGTCGTTCTGCGATACGGGGCCGCGGATCGTTACGTGAGACAGGAGCAATGCCAGTCAGCTCGGGGCTGGGGCAGACGAGGAGCCCTCGGTCAGCGCCGTCCCGGCCCCGAGGTTTGGAGCGCTGAGTAGGCGTCCGGAAATCGCGTCGCTGGAGCGACGCGATCCGTCTCGACGA
>JASHPX010000005.1 GCA_030037905.1 Gammaproteobacteria bacterium | reverse complement strand
GGCAGTCCTGTCAGAACTCGTCCCAGTCGCTACCGGTAGGATCGGCCGGCAGCTCATCGTCGGCCGCGCCCACGGCGCGCGCGGCCAGGCGTGCGGCCGCCAGAGCCGCGGCGGTCGCGCCCGCCGGCGCCGAGCGCGCGGCTGCCGAGCGCGCGGAGCGCGCAATCGGCGCGCGGGATCCGACCGCCGGCCATACGGCTGCGCGCGCCGGCACGGCTACCGGGCGACCGTGCCGCGGCGCCGTGTCCCGCACGGCGGCCAGCGTGGACGGCGCGGCCGGCCCCGATGGCGCCTGCGGTTCGACAGGCGCGGCAGATAACGTCTGCTCGGAGCTGCGCAGCTTGAAGAACGTGGTCAGCTGCGTGAGGCGTGCAGCCTGATCGTTCATGGAGCCCGCCGCCGCGCTGGCCTCCTCCACCATCGCGGCGTTCTGCTGCGTGCTCTCATCCATCTGCAGCACCGCCCGGCTGATCTCCTCGGCGCTGGCAGCCTGTTCCTGACTGGCGTTGGAGATCTCGCCGACCACGTCACTGACTTTTTTCACGGAAGCCACGATCTCGCCCAGGTGACGGCCGGACTCGGTGACGAGGCGGCTGCCCTCGCCAACCTTCGCCACGCTGTCGTGGATCAGCGCCTTGATCTCCTTCGCCGCCGAGGCACTGCGCTGCGCAAGGCTGCGCACCTCGCTCGCCACCACTGCAAAGCCGCGACCCTGATCTCCGGCGCGCGCCGCTTCAACCGCAGCGTTCAGTGCCAGCAGGTTGGTCTGGAAGGCGATCTCGTCGATGACGGAGATGATGTCGGCGATCTTCTTGCTGGAGACGTCGATGGCGGCCATGGCCGCGACCGTCTGCTCGACGATGGAGCCGCCGTGCTCGGCCTGGTCACGCGCCGCCTGCGCCAGCTTGTTCGCGAGCTTGGCATTGTCGGCGTTCTGCTTGACGGTCGCGGTCATCTCTTCCATCGAAGAGGCGGTCTCCTCCAGATTGGCCGCCTGCCGCTCGGTTCGCGCCGACAGGTCGGAAGTGCCCGCATTGATCTGGCGCGCGCCGGCCGCCACGGTGATGGCGCTGTCCTTCACGCCGGCCAGCACGCCGGACAACTTGCTCTGCATGCCCTGCAACGCCACCATCATGCGCGCCAGCTCGTCGCTGCCGTCGGTGGCGATGTCGTGCGTGTAATCGCCTTCGGCAAGGCGCGATACCACGGCCACGGCCGCGTTCATCCCGCTGACCGTCGTGAAGATGACCACGCCCATGAAGCCCATCCCGAGCACCACGGCCAGCGACACCAGCAGCACCATGCGATCGCGCGTCGCGCGCATGGCCGCGAGACTCTGCTGCAGCTGCTGCTGCACCGAATGCTGCATGGACTGGTGAAAGCTGCTGATGGCGGCGGTCAGTTGCGAGGCGTTCTGCAGTACCGAGTCGAGCGGATCGCTGATGGTGCCGCTCGTGACGTTCTGTTGCACGTACTTGCGGAAGCCGTCGAAGGCGCCGGTAACCTGCGACAGCGCAGCCTGCGCATCACCGCGCACGGCCGCACCGGCCGGTCCGCCATCGGCGGCGTGACGGATGTCCGCGGCAATCTGATCCAATGCCCCTTCCGCCATCACCTCATCGCGCGTGATCTGCTCGACGTCGGCGACCGTGGCCTTGCCTGCCGCTCCGACGCTCGCGGCGTGCGAGCGCATCTGCGTGACGTAGCTCTCGTAGTCGGGAATCTGCTTGACCGTCGCGTCGATCATGAAGTGCGTCACCGGATCGGCATCGAGCGCCAGACGCGAATTGGCCGCGATGTAATCGCGATAGTCGAGGATCTTCTGCCGCAGCACGCTGTGCATGCGGATCACGTCCGCCACCGAGGTGGGCTTGGTCGCGGTGATATCGCTCCAGGCAGACTTGACGTCGTTCCAGTACCGGGCATCCTGCTCGTCTGCGCCGAACTGCCGATTGATCGCGTCCTGGCTGCTCATGACGCGCGTCACGTCGTCGCTGGCCGCCTGCAGCTTGTCGGCCGCGCCCTCGCCAGCCGCCGCCGCGGTGCTCCAGATCTCGTGCACACCCACCGGCAGCAGCATCGCCTCGAGGTTCTCGTAGCGGCTCATACCGGCGAGCTCTGCCTGCACTTCGCGGATGTTCTGCTGCTTCTGCGACAGGTACAGGGCACTGAGCACCACGAGCGGAAACAACCCGGCGATCATGATCACCAGGAGCTTGGTCGAGAAGTTCAGCTCGCGAATCCACCGGCTCATGACTCATTCTCCGACAGCTCGTTCGCCGTCCTGGCGGTGCGAACCGCGTCACAGTCCGCACGAACCACAGCGCACTCCGATACGTGCATGCGACGCCCGGCGGGGCATCCGGCACCGTAGGATTTCGGCAGCGTGCCGCAAAACTTGATGCCGGGTGAGCGCAACCGCTCAGCTCCCCGTCGCCCGCCGGCGGGCGGGCACGTCGCGCTCGGCGAGCAGCGCCGCGGCGATCTCCTCGATCGGCAGTACCCGGTCGATGGCACCGAGCGCCACGGCGGCTCCCGGCATTCCCCAGACCACGCTGGTCGACTCATCCTGGGCAATGGTGTGGCCACCGCGCCCGTGCAGCTGCTGCAGCCCGCGCGCCCCATCGGCCCCCATGCCGGTCAGAATGACGCCGATGCCTGCCGTACCCAGCTGCTCGGCCATCGATCCGAACAGCAGATCCACGCTGGGTCGATGGCGATTGACGGGCGGTCCATCGCGCAAACGGCATCGATAATGTGCCCCGTCGCGCTCGACCAGCAGGTGCCGGTCCCCGGGAGCGACGTAGGCACACCCGGGACGGATGAGTGCTGCATCCTCGGCTTCCCGTACGCTCATGGCCGAGCAGGCATCCATACGAGCCGCGAATTGCGCGCTGAACGCCCGGGGGATGTGCTGGGCGATGAGCACAGCCGGTGAGTCCGCCGGCATCCGCGAGAGCACCTGGCGAATGGCCTCGGTGCCGCCGGTGGAGGCACCGATCGCAACCACGCGATCTCTGGCACTGCGGGGAAGCAGCGGCGCTGCCATCGCCGGCGCGTCGCCCGCCTGCGCCGGCGCGATCCATATGGGCCGCACGCGCGCTTTGGCCGCGGTCTTGACCTTTTCGATCAGTTCCGTCGCGTAGAGCTCGAGCTGGTGTGCGAGGTCGATGCGCGGCTTGGCGATGAAATCCACCGCCCCGAGCTCCAGCGCCGCGAGTGTCACGTCGGCGCCCCGATCGGTGAGTGAGGAGCACATCACGACCGGCATCGGCCGCAGGCGCATCAAGTTGCGCAGGAACTGCAGCCCATCCATGCGCGGCATCTGTACGTCGAGGGTCAGCACATCCGGCCGCAACGCCTTGATCTTGTCACGCGCCACGAACGCGTCCGCCGCCGCCCCCACGACCTGCAGCTCGGGGTCGGCATCGAGGATACGCGTCAGCAGCGAGCGCACCAGCGCCGAATCATCGATGATCAGCACCCTGATGCGCCGCCCGCGGGGCGCACGTGCCCCGAATACCCTATCCATGTCCGATCCTCCTGATCACATTGCACCGGCCCGTCAGAACAGCTCGATCTCGCCACCCGCCGGCGCATCGTTGATGCTGCGCAGATAGCGCACTTCTTCGACCAGCAGCTGCCGGCTGGTGCGCGGCAGGCGTTTGACTCGCACCGCGCCACGGGCCGGGTCGTACAGCACCTTGCGCGGGTAGACATCACCGACATCCTCTCCGAGCAGCCGAAAGCCCTCGGTGCGTACGTACTCGCGCGCGAACTGGACGTTGCGTGCACCCACGTCGGTAAGGGCATCGAGCACTTTGCCTCCCCCGACCAGCTTCACCTCCAGGTCCGAGCGCCGCCCACCGCGCTTGAGGATCTCGTTGATCAGCCGTTCCATGGCGACATTACCGAACCGCGTCTCGACCCATGCGCTGTTGCTCCACGCCGCCGCGCCGTCGGACTGGTTGCTCGGCAGCATGAAGTGGTTCATGCCGCCGATCTGCAGACGCACATCGCGAATACATGCCGACACACACGATCCGAGCACGGTCCCGAGCAGCTCACCCGCATCGGCGATGCAATAGTCGCCCGGATGCAGGATCGCGACGGTCGCGTTGATGCGGGCATCGAAGCGTCGCTGGATGTGGGCGAACGGATCGGCACCGGTCTGCGCGGCGGCGGCAGCAGCAGCGTCGGCGGCAGCAGCGTCGGCGGCAGCCGCGGCAGCGTCGTCAGCGGCCCTGTCCATCGGACCTCCGGCGATAGATGGTCTGACCCACCAGGCGGTACTGGTTACTCACGTCCAGCAATGTCTCGGAGTGTCCGAGGAACAGATGATCCCCGGTGTTCTGGAGGCGCGCCATGCGGCTGACGATCTGGCGCTGCGTGTCGCGATCGAAGTAGATCACGACGTTGCGGAAGAAGATGATGTCGAACGGACCGCGCATCGGCCACAGATCGACGAGATTCAGCGGCTTGAATACCACCAGATGGCGCACTTCTTCGCACACGCGATACTCATCGCCGGTGCCGACCGGCTCGAACCAGCGCAGCAGGCGGCCGCCCTCGAGCTTCTCCAGGCGCTCACTCGCGTAGATGCCACGCTGCGCCTGCCGCAGCATGCTGGTGTCGATGTCGGTTGCCAGAATGCGGATGTTCCAGCCGCGCAGGTGACCCAGCGTCTCGAGCACCGCCATGGCGAGCGAGTAGGCCTCCTCCCCGCTCGAACAGCCCGCAGCCCACAGGCGGATGCGGCGCGAATCCCCGTTGTTGCGCTCCAATGCGGGCAACAGCTGCCCGGCGAGGGACTGGAAGTGATGTCGCTCGCGGAAGAACGCCGTGAGGTTGGTGGTGATGGCGTTGCAGAACTGCTGCAGCTCGTGGGGATCACCGCTCTCCAGCAGCTGCAGATAATCGTGGAAGCCCGAGAGGCCAAGCGAGCGTAGCCGCCGCGACAGCCGGGCGTAGACCAGCTCGCGCTTGCAGTCTGCCAGCGCTATACCGATGCGCTCCTGAACCAGCTCGCGAACACGCTGGAAGTCCCTGTCGGAGAAGGCGTACTCGCGCAGCAGCGCCGTGTCCTGACCGACCGGCATGGGCACAGGGCGCCCTAGAATGCTTCGAATTGCCCGGATGCAGCCGAGGCGCGCAATCCGGTGAGCGCCTTGAGCATCTCGTCTGCTTTCAAGCCGCGCATCATGAAGTCGAACAGCACGCGCTCCTCCACCGTGCTGTAGCGCGCGCGCACCTGGTCGAGCAGCGCATTCCAATCGGCGCTGGCGGCGCGTGCCTCATCGGCCGCCGTGTCCGCCGGAATGGCCAGTCCCTCACGCACGTGCGTCAGGCGTTGCACGAGCTTGTCATAGAACTGCAGCGCGGTGATGGTCAGCTGCACATGCGCGCTCAACGATTCCGTCAGCTCGCGAATGCGCGCACGCGCGTGCTGCTGGGAAGCCTCCTCGCCGGCAGCGAGCAGGTGCACCTCCTGCTCGAGGGCCCGTGCGTCGGTCGCTACGGCAGTCACCGCCGCTGTCAGCTTCTCCACGCGCCCATCGCTCTCACGCAGGGCGGCGTCGAGCTGTGCAGCGCCGAGCTCCAGGAAGCGCCGCAGCTCAGTGACGATGTTTGTACGCACGGGCGCACCGCCGGGCCCGGCGCCCGCCGCGGCTGGCGCGCTTTGATCCCGTCCGCTCATGCTGACAGATCCAGCACCGCTGCCAGCGCCGTCTCGAGCCCCAGCGACGCAGCAGCGCCGCTCAGCAGCCCGGCGGCGCCATCGATCGCCAGTCGCTCACCGCGCCGCTGCGCGGCGCGACCGGCGGCCAGCAGCAGCTGCAACCCCGCAGTGTCCACCACGCGCAGCGCACGCGCATCCAGACGCGCCGCATCGGTTTGCAATAACGCCCGGCGGCAATCGCCGACGTCGCTGATCGTCAACGTGGCGCCGAGCGCGAGCGCCTCGGAGCGCGCGGCAGTACGTTTCGCGCCAAGCGCGGGCGTTAGAGTCGATTGCTTGCCGGCGCGCGCCGCCCGCTTGCCGTTGCGCGCGGCCCGCTTGCCGTTGCGCGCTGCCTGCGGGCCGCTGCGGCCCGCCCGCGTTTGTTTCCAGGATGAAGACTTGCGCATCGCCATGAATCGACCTCTCAGGCGGCCTGCGAAGCGGCTACGGGCTCGGCCAGGGTACTGCTCATGAGCCGCGGCACATCCAGGAGTATCAGCATGCGCTCGCCGGCCATTGCGAGTCCGCGTACGAGCACCGTATCGAGTGCATCCACTGCCTGCGGAGGAGTACGCAGCTGCTCGGAGGTGATGCTGCACACTTCGCTGACCGCGTCGACGACCAGCCCGGCGGTCAACTCCCCGCGCGGCCCGGGCACGCGCACCACGATCACCACGGTCGTTCGGCCATGATCGGCTGCGGGCAGCCCGAAGCGGGTGCGCAGGTCGATGATCGGCACGACCGCGCCGCGCAGATTGATCACGCCCTGCACGTAATCGGGTGAATGAGGCAGCCGCGTGGGCTTCTCCCATCCCTTGATCTCCTGGACGCGCAAAATCTCAACGCCGTAGTGCTGGCCCGCCAGCTCGAAGACCAGGTACTGGCCGCTCTGTTCGGCTGACGATGACTGCCCGGTAGCGGCGGCGGTGACCATCGTGGTGTTCGTCAGGTGCTGCTCGTCAGGTGGCTGGTCACGCGGAGGCAACCGCCTGGTTGCTGAGCACCCGCTCGAGTGTGGCGAGCAGCTGTACGGGATTGAACGGCTTGACCATCCAGCCGGTGGCACCAGCCTGCTTGCCCTGCATCTTGCGCTCGTGGCTGGACTCGGTGGTCAGCAGCAGCAGCGGTGTCAGGCGATAGCTCGGCAAGGTGCGCAGCTGCGCCACCAGCGTAATGCCATCGATACCGGGCATGTTGACGTCCGCGAGCACCAGGTCGACACGGTGCTTGCGCGCATAGTCCAGTGCCGCCTCGCCGTCGACGGCCTCGATGACCTGGTAACCCGCGCCACGCAGCGTCACGCCGATCATCTGGCGCATGGAAGCCGAATCATCGACCGCGAGAATGGTCTTCGACATTTGCTTTACCGTGCTCCGTGCCGTGACGATCACCCAACCGCCCAGCCGCCCAGCCGCCCAACCGCCCAACCGCCCAGCCGCCCAGCGGCGGCACGGGCACACGGCCGGGTGCATCGTCCACCCAGGCCATCATCGGACTCGAGCGAAGCTGCTGTCCTCGCAGTGCGTCGCAGTTCGAGCGGCTCGCGGCGCCGCGGCGCCGTGGGGTTGCGCGGACGCGCCGCCGCGTCGCCGCGGATCTCGGGTCGCCGGTCGCGGGTCGCGGGTAGACGTGATCTCACGCCGCCAGAGGCTCTACACGCCGTGTCAGCCCGGCGATGTCCAGAATCAGCGCCACTGCACCGTCGCCCAGAATCGTGGCTCCGGCGATGCCCTCGACGTGGCCGTAATTGGTCTCGAGGGTCTTGACCACCACCTGCTGCTGGCCGAGCAGCTCATCCACCGCCAAGCCGATGCGCCGGCCCTCTCCCTCCACGACCATGATGAGGCCGCCGGAGCCGTCGCGGCTCTGTGAGCGACGCTCACGGAACACGCTCTCCAGACGCACCAGCGGCAGGTATTCGCCTCGGAACGCAAGCACCTCGCCGTGCCCCACGACGTGCTCGAGCCGCGCGCTGCAGACCTGCAGCGACTCGACGATCGCCGTGAGCGGTACGATGTAGGAGGACTCACCAACGGCTACCGTCTGTCCGTCGATGATTGCGAGGGTCAGCGGCAGGGTTATCCGGAACAGCGCACCCTGTCCGCGCTCGGAGCGCACCTCGACGCTGCCGCCGAGGGACTCCACGTTGCGCTTCACCACGTCGAGACCCACTCCGCGTCCGGACACGTCCGTGGCACGCTCCACTGTGGAGAATCCCGGCAGAAATATCAGCTCGTGGATCTGCTGCTCATCGAGCTGCTGATGCGCATCGATCAGTCCGCGCTCGCGCGCCTTGGCCAGGATGCGCTGCCCGTCCAGTCCCGCTCCGTCGTCGCCGACTTCCACGGTGATACTGCTGCCGCGGTGGTAGGCATGTAGCCGCAGTGCCCCACGCTCGGGCTTGCCCGCGGCGCGCCGCACTGCGGGAGTCTCGATGCCATGATCGATGCTGTTACGAACCAGGTGCACCAGCGGATCGCCGATTTTCTCGAGCACGGTCTTGTCGAGCTCGGTATCTGCGCCGGACATCGCCAGCTCCACCTGCTTACCGAGACGCTGGCTCAAATCGCGCACCATGCGCGGAAAGCGGCTGAACACGAAACTGATGGGCACCATGCGCACGCGCATGACGGTTTCCTGCAGCTCGCGTACGTTACGCTCGAGCTGAGCGAGGCCCGCGTGCAGCCGCTCGCCGGCGGCGCCCTGCAGCACTCTGGCAAATTGACCCAGCATCGATTGGGTGATGACCAGTTCCCCGACGCTGTTCATCAGATCGTCGATCTTCTCGACACTCACGCGTATCGAGGTGGCATCGAAGCTGCGCACCGCCTCCGAGGCCGCGCGGGCGGCCGCGCCGTCCGCGTCCCCACCGAGGGCATGTGCGCCGAGGACCGTCGGGCCCGCGACCGCACCAGCACCAGCGCCGGCGCCGGCGCCGGCGGCCGGCAGTCTCGGGGCGAGTGCCTCGACCTGCAACTCGCAGTCGCTCTCGGCCCAATCGAAGACCTCGAGAATCGCCTCGCGCGGCGCCTGCGTATGCAGCTGCAAAGTCCAGGCGAGGTGGCACTGCTCGGCATCGAGCGCTTGCAGCGGCGGCAGGGCCGTCAAATCCACCTGCACGTCCAGCTGCCCGAGCGCACGCAGCTCACGGAACATGCGCAGCGGGTCGTTGCCGCGTGCCAGCATTTGTGGATAGGGGCGGAAGTGAATCCGGTAGACCCCCTGGGCAGCGCACGGCTGTGGCAGCTCGGGCTGCCGTAACGCCGTCGTCTGCTCGGGCTGCGGTTGCTCCGCCTGCGGTTGCCCCGCCTGCGCCACCGCCAGCTCCACGTCGAACTGCAGATCGGCCACACGCTGTGCGTCGATCGGCTGGCCGCCCTGCTGGGCCCGCAACATCTCGCGCAGCACATCGACCGAGCGCAGCAGCAGCTCCGAGAGCGTGCTGCTGACCGCCATGCGCTCCGAGCGCAGCTGGTCGAGCAGATTCTCCAGCGAATGGGTGAAGGAGCTGATCTGGGTAAAACCGAAGGTTGCCGCCCCACCCTTGATGGAGTGCGCGACCCGGAAGATCGTGTTGATCGAATCCGCATCGGGCGTGCCGACGTCGAGGGTCAGCAGCGCCGCCTCCATCGTCGCGATCGCCTCGAAGCTCTCCTCGTAGAAAGCCGCGTGAAACTGCATCAAATCGATCGACATGCTACATGCCCAGGTCCGCCAGCAGCGCATCCACATCCTGCTGGCCGTTGACGACCTCCCCGTGCTCCACGCCCGGCACGACCGGCCCACGGCCGCGTGACAGGGTCTGTTCGCGCAACGCGTTCTCGCCGACATCGACGATGCGCGCAAGCTCCCCGAGCGCGCGTTGCAGCTCATCCACCAGATCCATGACGTTGCGCACGATCTGGCCCGTGAGATCCTGATAGCTCTGCGCCAGGCGCACATCGGCGAGCCGGCTGCGAATTGCCGCGACGCAGGTTGTCAGGCGCTGTGCGTACTCCTGCGTCCCGAGCGCTGCGGCTGCCTGCTCGATCTCGCCGGTGAGCGGGCCGCATTGCTCCACCAGGTCCATGGTCCGATGTGCGGCATCACCGGTGAGACGCAGCACGTGCTCCAGGCGGCGACGCGCATCGGGCACCTGGTGCTGCGCCAGGTCGATCAGTCGCGAATCGATCTCGAAACGCTGCAACGCGCTTTGCAGCTCCACCGTGACCTTGCGCACTCCCGTGAGCACCTCGCCGTCGCGCACGGCGTCGAAGGCCGACAGCGCGCTACGGAAGGCGGGGGCGTCGCCGGCCGCGAGCGCCTTCGCCATGGCCGCAACGACTTCCGCGTACGCCTCGATGTCCTGCAGCGACTCGCTCATCGGGATTCACGCCGCCGCCGCCTGCGACTGCAGGATCTTGTCGATCTTCTCCTTGAGCGTCGCGGCGGTGAAGGGCTTGATCACATAGCCGCTGACCCCCGCCTTGGCGGCCTCGACGATCTGCTCGCGCTTGGCCTCCGCCGTCAACATCAATACCGGCAGCTTGGAGAGCCGCTCGTCCGCGCGCACCTGCTTGAGCAGCTCCAGGCCCGGCATGCCCGGCATATTCCAGTCGGTGATCAGGAAGTCGAAGCTGCCACTCCTGAGCAGCGGCAGCGCCGTGTTGCCGTCGTCGGCTTCGGTGACGTTGACGTATCCGAGCTCGTTGAGCAGATTCTTTACGATCCGCCGCATGGTGGAGTAATCGTCCACCACGAGGAAGCTCAGGTTCCGTTGCGCACCCATACCCGCATCTGGTGTCCCGGCGGAAAGCACCGGTCCAGCGGCGTATATACCGGGATTCGCAGGCGAAGTCGCGCGACCACGTCCGCCGGCAGACGCGCGGCGCGACGCGTGTCACAGATCGGGTCGATCAGGTCGGTGCGCTCAGGTAGGGCCAGGCCGAGCGCAGGTACAGCGCCATGGAGATCAGCGTCAGCAGGGCCGCGATCACGGTGAGCCATTCACCGATGCGGTAGATCGGCAACGGGCCGAGGTCGACACGGAACAGCAGCATCGTCACGCCGACCATCTGCAGGATGGTCTTGAACTTGCCGATGCGCGAGACGGCTACGGCGGTGCGCTGTCCGATGCCCGCCATCCATTCGCGCAGCGCCGAGATTGCGATCTCGCGGCCGATGATCACGGCAGCGGTCAATACCATGAGCGCACGCGGATCGCGGCTGACGATCAGCACCAGCGCGACGGCGACGATGAGCTTGTCGGCGACCGGGTCGAGAAAGCTGCCGAGGCGCGTGGTCTGCCCGAGCCTGCGGGCGAGATAGCCGTCGAGCGTATCGGTGATCGCCGCCAGCGCGAACACCAGTCCGGCAATCGGGTAGGCGGGACTCTGCGGTTTTCCGGTACCGACCAGGAATAGCACCACGATCAACGGAATCGCCAGGATTCGCAGCCACGTCAGCAGATTCGGCAGATTCCAGATCATGCGTTCAGCAGACGCTCATGCGTTCGTCAGGCGCGGGGCCGCTGTGTCACGCGCCCGGGTGCAGATGCTCATACAGCGAGCGCGCCAGGGCCGGACCCACGCTTGCCACTTTCTCCAGATCATCGATGCCGGCGCGCATCACCCCCTGCAGCCCGCCGAAGTGCGTCAACAGCGCACGGCGCCGCGCCGGCCCCAGCCCCGGAACGGTCTCCAGAACGGATTCGCGATAGCGGCGCGCACGACGTCGGCGGTGTCCGCTGATCGCAAAGCGGTGCGCCTCGTCGCGCACGCGCTGCAGAAAGTGCAGCGCCGCGCTGTCCGCCTCGAGCGCTATGGGCACGGGATCGGCCGCCCGGTAGAGCCGCTCCTGGCCGGGACGGCGGTCAGCTCCCTTGGCGACCCCGACCACCGCCAGCCCCTCGCAGCCTGCTTCGGCCAGTGCCGCCACGGCCGCCTGCACCTGTCCTGCTCCACCGTCGATCAGCAGCAGGTCGGGCCGCGCTCGCTCGCCGCGCACGATGTGCGCCGCATGCCGCCGCAACGCTTGATGCATCGCGCCGTAGTCGTCACCGGCAGCCACGCCCTCGATGTTGTAGCGGCGATAGTCGCGCTTGCGTGCTCCCTCGGCCGTGAACACTACGCACGAGGCGACCGTACCCTCGCCGGCCGTATGGCTCACGTCGAAGCACTCGACCCGCTCGGGCGGCGCGGACAGCTGCAGCACCTGCGCCAGCACCCGCAACCCTGCCGCAAGCAGCTCCGCCTTCAGAGCGCGCATCCGTAGAGCGTTGTGTGCATTTTCAGCGGCCAGCTCCACCCAGCGCAGCCCCACCCCGCGCCGCGCGACGCGCAGCTCGATCGGATGCCCCACCGCGCTCGCGAGCGCCTCGGCGAGCGCATCGTGGTCGGGCAGCTCGATGTTGACCAGTATGCGTCGTGGCGAGGTGTGTACGTGGTAGTACAGCAGCAGGAAATCCGCGAGCGTTTCAGCCGGCTCACTGAGCGCATTACCCGGAAAGTGGCTGGCAGTGCCGAGACTCTGTCCCTCACGCACCGGCAGCACGCAGATGGCGTAATGGCCGGGCTCCCCGACCAGCGCGATCGCATCGGTGTCGGCCGGACGACGCGACTGCGCGCCCTGCTGCGCGCGAATCTCCTGCAGCTCGCGCAGCTGATCGCGCAGGCGCGCGGCATCCTCGAAGCGCAGCTCGCCGGCGGCGGCTTGCATGCGCTGCTGCAGATCGGCCACGACCTCGGCATTGCGTCCTTCGAGCACGCCGATCGCGCCAGCCAGGTCGCGCGCGTAGTCTTCGCGGCTGATGAGATTCACGCACGGAGCCGAGCAGCGGCCGATCTGGTACTGCAGACAGGGACGGCTGCGGTTTGCGAAGAAGGAGTCACGGCAGTTGCGGATGCGGAACACCTTCTGCAGATGCTGCAGCACCTCTTTGACGGCATAGGCGCTCGGAAAAGGCCCGAACTGCCGGCTGTCGGGCTGGCGAGGCCCGCGATAGAACACGAGTCGGGGATACTCGTGATGCATCGCGCACAGGATGTACGGATAGGACTTATCGTCGCGCAGCGCGATGTTGTAGCGCGGACGATGCGCTTTGATGAGATTGCTCTCGAGCAGCAGCGCCTCCGGCTCGCTCGGGGTGACGGTCACCTCGATGCGTGCAATGCGTTGCACCAGCGCGTCGATCTTGGCAGAGCCCTGCCGGCCGCTGAAGTAGCTGCCGACGCGGTCGCGCAGGCGCGCCGCCTTGCCCACGTACAGCAGCTCCCCATCCGCGCCGTACATGCGGTACACCCCGGGCCGCAGTGGCAGCGCCGCCACGTAGCCCTTGGCATCGAACGCCGTGGCAT
>JASHPX010000402.1 GCA_030037905.1 Gammaproteobacteria bacterium | reverse complement strand
GGCTTGGGCGCGGTGCTCGAGACGTTGGCCACGGCGTAGTGAGCATAGGCGCCGTTGAGGCCGACCCGGTCCACGATGCCGAACACCCCCATGCCGGGGCTGCGATCGGTGACACCGTCCCCGACGGCGACGATCACGCCGGAGACGTCCTGGCCCGGCACACTGCGGTCCGAGCCCCCCGCCGTCGGGGGCCGTCCGAGCTGCGCGTAGTCTCCGGGATTGACCGCGGCGGCATGCACGCGGATCAGCACCTGTCCGGGACCCGGCTGCGGCACCGGGATGCGCTCGAGCTTCAGGACCTCAGGACCGCCGCTTCCGGTCTGCACGATGGCCTGCTGCTGCTCCGGCACGCGAATCTGCGCGGCCAGGGCCGGGCAGCCGCCCACCGCGCCGGCGATGCAGACTGCAGCAGAAGTGAATGCCAGGACGATGCGAGTGTGGTTCATGAGTTCTCCCCCAATAGACCCCAACAAGCCCGGACAAACCCCGGCAAACCTCTCCCGAATGGGCGCCCACCCGGCCAGGGCCACGACGGATCATATGCCGTGGCGCTTACTTCGGGTGTAGTAATTGACAATCATTCTCATTTGCATTACAGTTAACCGCTGTATCGTCAAGCTCCATCGGCAGGGAACCCGAATCTCGTGTACGTCTGCATCTGCCACAGCATTACCGATCGTCAGATCCGCCGCGCCGTCGATCAGGGAGCCCGCACCCTGTCCGAGGTGCAGAGGCAACTCCCGGTGGCCGCCTGCTGTGGCCGTTGCGCGGCAGTCGCGCGCGAGGTCATCCGCAGCCACGCGGACGGGGCCGCCCAGGATCGTGAAGCCTCCTACTGCGCGGCGGTAGCCTTTGCCCGCTGATCCTGTTCGTACTGCGCGCTGAAAAGGCCGGGCGCGCTTGCGTCCTCGGCGCGTAACGCCCAATACTTCCCCCACGCATTGCCTGGCCAGGCGCCTCCCCGGAGTCTTACGCGAATGAAGGGCGAGACCGAGATCATCCAGCATCTCAACCGGGTGCTGAAGAACGAGCTGACCTCGATCAACCAATACTTCCTGCACTCGCGCATGTACCGCAATTGGGGCCTGAAGGTCCTGGAGGAGCGCGAGTACCAGGAGTCGGTCGACGAGATGAAGCATGCCGATCGTCTCATCGAGCGCATCCTGTTCCTCGAGGGGCTGCCCAACCTGCAGGATCTGGGCAAGCTCCTCATCGGCGAGAACGTGCCAGAGGTCATCGATTGCGACCTGAAGCTCGAATATGCGGCACGCACGGATCTGCGGACAGCGCTGGCGCGCTGCGAGCAGCTCGGCGATTACGTCTCGCGCGAGCTGCTGGCGGCGATCCTGCAGTCCGAGGAAGACCACATCGACTGGCTCGAGATACAGCAGGATCTCATCGCCCGCATCGGCGCCGAGCGCTACACCCAAGCGCAGATCGGCCACGACAAGTGACCGCGCCGCGGGGCTCCTGAACCCGCTGCGGCCCCGCAGGGGTGATCCAACGCAGTGGTAAGATGGCCGCGACTCCCGTAGGGACGACGGCCGGCGGATACGGTCGAGCAGAGGAGCAGGGGCATGAAACTGGTCACCGCCATCATCAAACCGTTCAAGCTGGACGAGGTGCGCTCGGCGTTGTCGGAACTGGGGGTGTCCGGAATGACCGTGACTGAAGTGAAGGGCTTCGGCCGCCAGCGTGGGCATACCGAGCTGTACCGCGGGGCCGAGTACGTGGTGGATTTCGTGCCCAAGACGCGCATCGAGATCGCCGTGCGCACGGAGCTGCTCGACCAGGTCATCGAGGCGATCCTGAAGACCGCCAGGACCGGGAAGGTCGGCGACGGCAAGATCTTCGTCACTGACCTGCAGCGCGTGATCCGCATCCGCACCGGAGAGGTCGACCAGAGCGCGCTGTAGCTGCGCTGCGCCTTCGGTGTCGCCCGACAGCGCCCAGTGGCTGCGGCAGCGCGGTGACCCGGTCGCGCACACGGCGCGGCGCTACTGGCGCCGATAGACGCTCTTGACCTGCAGCTTTCCGATCGTTGGATCCAGCAGCGTGCGCAGGTCGAGCAGCGCACCGTTCGGGTCGATTTCGTACAGCTCGTCCAGGCGCGCACCGGTGGTATAGCGCTCGCGCAGCTCGAAGACCTTACCCTTCCAGCGCGCGCTCAGGTTCGCGGTCCCGTACTCGTCGTAGCGCGTGATCGATTCTCCTGGCTGGTAATCCCTCCCGGGGAGATCGTCGCGCTGGATGCTGACCGCATCGGGTTGCACGCTCACCACCAGCATCGTGGAGGCGCCCAGGGCGTCCAGCAGGCGCTGGCGCAGCTGCCGGAAATCCGGTCCGATGATGCCGCCGTTGCCGAGCACGTCGGTAGCGCTGTCGAACTCCTCATCGGAGTCGGTATCGGCGCCGCTGCTGCTACCACCTCCGCCCGGGCCGGCGCCGCCGCCGCCGGCCCCGCGGCGGCCCTCAAAGGTCGCGAAACCGCGGTGCTTGCTCAGTCGCTTCTGCGCCTTGGCCACGGCGCTGGATACGAGCGCGTTGACATTGTCGCTGGCGGCCGCATCCAATCGCCAGTGCCCAGCCAGACCGGAGTCGGATGGAGCCTGTGTGGTGGCGCAGGCAGCGAGGACGGCAGCGCACAACACCATCGGGAGCAGGACGGAGACAGGCACCTTCCTCGGCATGAGAGCCTTCAGACTCGGCAATGGGCCGCGCGTTTCGCGGCGGGTCGCTGCAAACATAGTAGCTGGCCGGCGGCGCTGTCAAACCACGGCCCTGCCGGTACACTGGCTCGATGTACCGCCTGCTGCTGTATCTGATTGCCGGCTGGTCGGGATACTTCGTCATGGGCATCGAGCTGCTCGGAGGACGGCTGCTCGCGCCGTATTTCGGCAGCAGCATCTACGTCTGGGGTGCCCTCATCACGGTGTTCATGCTGGCGCTGTCGCTCGGCTATCTGTGCGGGGGACGGGCGTCGCTGCATGCACCGAGTCTGCGAGGCCTGGCGGTCATATTGCTCGCCGCCGCGCTCACGACTGCGCCGATCCTGCTATACGGCGATGCGCTGCTCGACCATCTGTCCGCCGCGGTCGGCGATCCACGCTTCGGCTCGCTCGCCGGGGCGACGCTGCTGTTCTTCGTTCCGACGCTGATCTCGGGCATGATCTCCCCCTATGCGGTACGCCTGCTGGTCGCGGACCTGAGTGGCGCCGGCGACCGCGCCGGCAAGCTGTACTTCGTCTCCACATTCGGTAGCGCGGCAGGCACACTCGTGACGTCCTTCTACCTCGTGCTGTATCTCGAGGTCGATCAGATCATCGGGCTGATGCTCGCGATCTCGGTCGTCGTTGGCGCGCTCGCATGGCTGCGGCCAGTGGCGGTGCGCACGTGATGCGGCGGCGGTGGGGCTTGGGTGGTCTGGCCTCGGGTCGCATGGCCTCGGGTCGTATGACCTCCCTGGCGCTGCTGGTGGTCGCGCTGGCGGCGGCGCTCGTGGCAGTCATCCTGCTGCCGCGAGTGAGCACCGCCGACGGCGGCGATCAGCGCCTGATTCATTCGGAGCGCTCGCTGTACCGGCAGGTGCTCGTCTATGAGGACGACGAGGAGGGCACGCGCTGCCTGTGCTTCACGCGCCTGTGCGCGATCGGCCGGCAGTCGTGTTCCTATCTGCGCGATCCCGACCGGCTGGTGTTCGAATACACGCAGATGATGCTCGGCGCACTGTATCTTGCGCCACAGCCGCAAAGCATCCTCATCATCGGCCTGGGCGGGGGCACCCTGCCGCATACGCTGGAGAAGCTGCTGCCGCAGGCCGAGATCGACGTGGTGGAGATCGATCCGGCCGTGGTGCGCGTCGCGCAGCAGTACTTCGGCTTCCGGGCCGATGCACACGTGCACGTGATCGTCGAGGACGGGCGCGCCTACGTTCGGCGCATGCTGCGCGGCAGCCGCCGTTATCAGCTCATCATGCTCGACGCCTACGACAGCCAGTACATTCCCGAGCACATGCTGACGCGCGAGTTTCTGATGCAAGTGCGTGCGCTGCTCACGCCCGGGGGCGTCGTGGCGGCGAACACCTTCTCCTCGAGCCGCCTGTATCAGAACGAATCGGTGACCTACTCCAGCGTGTTCGGCCAGTTCTACAACCTCAAGAGCAGTAACCGCGTCATCCTGGCGGCCAATGGCCCGCTGCCCTCGATGGATACCGTGACGCGCAACAGCCGCCTGTTCGTCGCCGCGTTCCGGCCGTTCGGGCTCGCTCCCGCCGACGTGCTCGCGCGTTTCAGCACCCGCGTGGACTGGGATCCGCACGCGCGTGTGCTGACCGATCAGTATTCGCCGGCCAACCTGCTGAACGCGCTGCCGCGTTGAAAGTGCCGGCGACAGTGCCGGCTCAGCCGCCGCCCGTGCCGCCGGGGTCGCGCTCGCGGCTGGCGTCCCCGCCGCGGCTGCGATCGGCGACCGCGGCCCGCAGCTCCTTGAGCTTCGCCTTGACGATCGCCTCGTTCTGCGGACCCATGCGCACCAGTACCTTCTGTCCCGCGGAGAGATTCTCCAGCATCGGATCGGCGTACAGGTACATCACGTTCGGCCGCACCAAGGCAATCTGCCCCTGCGCGTCCGGGGTCTCGAGCAGGTTGTCGATGGTCTCGACCAGGCGGTCGTTGAAGTAGCCGTTCGGGTAGCCGAGATTCTGATACGCCTGCTGGAACAGTGGATAGAAATGAAAATACAGCGCGGCCAGCTGCTTCATGTCCAGCATCTGCAGCACCACGACGTAGGGCGTGTAGCGCTGGTAGTTGCTCGGGTCGATCGTGGCGTGCTGATCGTTGCCCTGGACGGCGAATTGCCCGGGCACGGGTCGGACCGGTCGCAGATCGACCGCCGCGTGCTTGCGCGACAGATTATCGATGGTCACGACGATGTGGCGCACGACCATGTCCGGACGCAGCAGCCGGCCGGTTGCCGCCTGACCGACCAGCGCCGCGATTGCATCGCGCATCGGCTCATCGCTATCGCCCAGCGTGGGCAACGGCTGCGCCGCCGGCACCGTGTTGCCGGGTACCGGATTCTGGACAGCCGGCGCCGCCGGGGCCGGGGTTACCGACTTCGGCACACTGGCCTGCACGTGCGTGCGCGGGGCCGGGCGACTGGTGCGCCACGAGTACACGATCACCGCGGCGCACACCGCTATCACAACCCCGATGACCCACCAGATGGGCTTACGCATGTCAACACTCCCGCGCGAGCGGCCGTTTGCAGCTGATGACGCTCGCCAGAACCTATTCCGGTCACCGTAGGATTGCAACCGCGCCGCCCCGGGCCGCTGAAGTATCATGCGGAATTGGCCGTCAGGGCGGCCGGGGCCGGGGTACGCGATATCCGCGACAGATCTGCCAGCCGCGATATACCTATATCCAGTGAACTGTAGCATTGGCGTGCACGCATCCATGAGGGCATCTACCGGCCAGGATGGCACCCGGCGCGCGCGCCAGAGCGCCGGCGTGCGCCAGAGCGCTGGGTGCGCGTTGCTGGTACGTCCGGCGCGCTTCGGCTACAACAGTCAGACCGCGGGAAGCAATCACTTCCAGAGGCTGCCGGCCGAGGAGGCGTGTCCAGAGGCGAGCCCAGAGGCGAGCCCAGAGGCGAGCCCAGAGATACGCGCACGCGCGGGCCCTGCGATGCGCGCGCGCGCGGAGCTGGACAGGCTGGCTGAAGCCCTGCGCGCTGCCGGGGTGTGCGTGTATGTCGCCGAGGACACCCCGGCGCCCGTCAAGCCGGACGCCGTCTTCCCCAACAACTGGGTCAGCTGGCACGGCGATGGCACGATCGTGCTCTATCCGCTGTACGCGCCCAACCGCCGCGCTGAGCGAAGGGTGGAGCTGCTCGAGGCTGCGGCCACACAGAGTGGCTTTCGCCGACGGCGGCTGCTGGACTTATCTACGCATGAGCGCGCCGGGCGTTTTCTCGAGGGCACCGGCAGCCTCGTGCTCGATCACGTGTATCGGGTGGCTTATGCATGCCGCTCGGCGCGCACCGACGAGGCGTTGCTGCGCGAGTGGGCGGCGCTGCTGGATTACGAGCCGGTGCCCTTCGACGCGCACGACGAGGCGGGCCGGCCGCTCTATCACACCAACGTCATGCTCGCCGTGGGTACGCATTGGAGCGTCGTGTGCACGGGCGCCATCGCCGCGGCGGACCGAGAGCGCGTGCTGGCACACCTGCGCTCGAGCGGCCGGGAGATCATCGAGATTACGTCAGCCGCGATGCGCTCGTTTGCCGGTAACCTGCTCGAGCTGACCGTCACGCCAGCGGCGGGCGCGACGGCGTCCGCGGGTGCGACGCTCGCTGGTGGCACCGCCGCGCATGAGCGCCGCGTGCTGGTGCTGTCGGTGCGCGCTCGCGCGGCGTTGCGTGCGCAGTCCTCCTGCTGGGAGCGCCTGCGCGCGCTGGTCGATGCCGTCGTGGCGGTGCCCGTGCCCACGATCGAATCGGTCGGTGGCGGCAGCGTGCGCTGCATGCTGTGCGAGATCCCGGCAGCTCCCGCATGACAAATCGCGAGCCGCTCGCCCGCGCCGTCTATCGCATCCTCTGCGACCAGCGCTTTCATTCGGGCACGGCGCTGGCACAGCAGTGCGGTGTGAGCCGGGGTGGGATCTGGAAGGGCGTCTCCAGGCTGCGCGCACTGGGAGTACGCGTGGATGCGGTGGCCAACCGCGGCTATCGGCTGCCGGCCGCGGGGGAGCTGCTGTCCGCCGAGGCCATCATCGGGCTGCTGCCCCGTACGGTCAGCGCGCGCCTGCGCCATGGGCAGTGCGTCTGGTCGACCGGCTCCACCAACACGGATCTGTTGCAGCAGAGGCCGCTGCCGCCGGGCCGCTTCGATTTTCTGACGGCCGAGTGTCAGAGCGCCGGCCGCGGACGGCGCGCGCGCCGCTGGTTTGCTCCCCCGGGCGGCGCAGTGTGCCTGTCGATCGGCTGGAGTTTCGCGGTGCTGCCGTCTGGCATCGCTGCGCTGAGTCTGGTCATCGGCGTGTGCACGCTGCGCGCCCTGGTGAGCCTTGGATACCGGGGCGCAGCGCTGAAGTGGCCGAACGATATCGTGCTGGGTGCCGGCAAGCTCGGCGGAATCCTCATCGAGCTGCGCGCCGAAGCCGGCGGGCCCGCGCAGGTCGTGATCGGTATCGGTCTGAACGTTGCGCTCGACGAGCCGGTAGCGCGGCGGGTGCAGGCGAGCGGCACGCAGCCGGCGGATCTGGCGGCGCTGGATGGAGGCGCCCGCGAACGCAATCGTCTGGCCGCGGCGTTGATCGGCGCCTGCGTGGCGGGTCTCGAGCAATTCGAGCGCCAGGGGTTGGCGGCTTTCCTCGCCGAGTGGCGCGCGGCCGATGCGCTCGCGGGCAAGCCGGTGCTCGTGGACGCCGACGGCGCCGCCGTGGCCGGCCATGCGCGCGGCGTCGATATCGGCGGGGCGCTATGCGTTCAGACCCGCGACGGACTGCGACGCTTCATCAGCGGCGATGTGTCGGTGCGCACTGCGCCATGAGCAGGCAGGCCGCGCCATGAGCAGGCAGGCTTGGCCATGAGCGGGCAGGCTACGCCATGAACGAGCGCGGCGAGGAGGCCGGCGATCGCAAGCCGCTGCTGCTGCTCGACGCCGGCAACTCGCGGCTCAAATGGGCGCTGAGCCGCGGGGCGCCAGGTGTGCGCGCCCGGTTTGCGGCCAGCGGCGCGATCGAGCTCGCATCGCTGCGTCGTTCGGCGCTACCGCTGCTGCGCGTGCTGCGCGCCGCCCGGCGCAACCTCGGGGCGCACACGCGTATCTATGCCTGCAATGTCGCCGGCGCGCGCGTGCAGCAGCTCATCCGCGCGGCGGCGGGGCGCGCCGGCCTGCCCGCTCCACGCTTTGCACGGAGTGCGGCGGCGGCCGGCGGGGTGCGCAATGCCTATCCAGAACCCTGGCGTCTCGGGGTCGATCGCTGGGTCGCACTGCTCGGCGCTCGCCAGCGCTATCCGGGCCGCGCGCTGTGCATCGTGGCGATCGGCTCGGCGCTGACGATAGATCTGCTGGACGCGGCCGGCCGTCACCGCGGCGGCTGCATCGTGCCTGCTCCGCACATGATGATCGAGTCGCTCCTGCACCATACGGCAGGTATCCGCCGCCGCGCGGGGCTGTCG
>JASHPX010000401.1 GCA_030037905.1 Gammaproteobacteria bacterium | reverse complement strand
GTGAAGCAGGAATTACGCGCCGGCACGCTCTCCGAAGAGCAGGCGATGGACCGGGTTGCGGCGACTTGCGATCAGGTCGTGCGCCTGCTCGGCCAGCTCACCGCGAGCGACCCGCTGGTAGAGATGGGATGGACCGACCTGCTGGCGTTCCGCGATTCCTCCCAACTGGAGGCGGGTATCGGCGATTACATCTTCCGCGAGACCTTCCGCACGATGATGTTGAGCACGACCATGGCGCGCTGCTTCGCCAAGCCGCGCGGCTTTCCCGATGACCATGAGACAATCGCAGCGATATACGCCAATCAGCCCGAGGGCGATGACCGGCTCGGTCCGCTGATCGATCACTGGTTCCTTGACCGTCCGATCTGCCGTTCACGCCGCGCCAGTCGCGACCTGATGCGCAAGACCTTGCTGCAAAAGGTCGGGCAATGGCCTCCGGGCAAACCGGTCGGGGTTACGAGTCTTGCCAGTGGTGTCGCGGCGGAACTGTTGGATCTGTGCGGGGCGCCGGAGGCTGCCTCGGTCAGCGCAAGCTGCGTCGACATCGACAGCCAGGCGCTTTTGGCGACCGCACGCCGTGCCGAACGGAGCGGCCTGACCGAGCGCGTCACCCTGATCCATCACAACGCCGTTCCCTCGGCGGGAGATGGCGTCTCGCTACTGCCGCAGCACGTGGTCTATGCACTGGGGTTTTGCGAGTATCTCGGCGACGAACAGGTTGTGTCGCTTCTAGACCGGACTTTCGATGTCTTGGTCGACGGCGGCAGCGTAATCATCACCAATCTTGCCGCAACCAGTCCCGATCGCGGACTGATGGAGCACGTGCTCGACTGGAAGGCCTACCATCGCACACCGGAGGACCTTCGGTCCCTGTTTGCGCGGTCGCAGTTCGGGCGGCGGCCGCTCGATCTGTTTACCGACGAAACGGACGTCACCTTATTCGCACACTGCGCCAAGACCGGGTAGGATCACCCACACGTGGCTGCGCAGGGGGTCAGAATAGTCCACATGCCCCACAGCAGCCACTCGGCGTCGGCGGAGCTATTCACGCTTCCGGACCCGGCGCCTTTGTGCAAAGTCCGACACTTGCGCGCGAAGGCCGGCCCGTCGCAGGAAAACTCCGCGGGCGCGCGCCGATCTGGCTGATGGGCATGACGATGTTGCCGTTCGGCATGCTCACAGGCTTGGATGTCATCATCCTTGCCGCAATTGTTGGCGGCACGCTACGTGCTCGAAAGCGAGATCGCGACGCTGAGCACGCGAGAACCGTGCTTCACGGCGCCGACGCGGCGAATTCTAGGCAGTGCCAACCGAATCAATCCTGGGTGGACTGCATCACGAGCCTTTCTGCCGCCTGCTTCATTCTTTTGCGGACCACAGGTGGTTGACGCTCATCCACAAGGCCCTGCAGCCGCATCAAATCTCGTCCCGCGGCCTTGCCGCGTTCTAGATACCAAGCCTATCTTGTGGAACAATTCATGAAGATTGCCATGAGTACAACTGCCGATGAATCTACGTCACATTGAGGTCTTTCATGCGGTATATCTGAATGGATCCGTGAGCAGCGCCGCACAAGCGCTCAACGTCTCTCAGCCTTCGGTGAGCAATGTGCTGGCTCATGCCGAGACCAAGCTCGGTTTCCTGCTGTTCCGCCGAATACGCGGTCGGCTCGTGCCGACCGACGAAGCACATGCGCTGTTTCGCGAGATTGCCGATTTGTACGCGCATTTGCAGTCCATCCAAAAAATGGCCAGGAACCTCAAGAGCGGGGTCGCCAGCTATCTGCGCTTGGCGGTACTGCCTTCCTTGGGGCTCGCCGCAGCGCCAGCCGCGGTCGCCCGCCTGTTGGCTCTGCACCCAACTGCCAATATCGACATACAGACTCTCCATCATGCCGATATGTTGCGGTCGCTGAGCGAGCGGGATTGCGAAATTGCGATCGGTTACGACCCTCCCCGACACCCTCGTCTGCAAAGCATGGAAATCGGTGCCGGCGAAATGGTCGCCCTGTTCCGAAAGGACGCGCTGCGCAATGCGCCAGCCCGCCTCAGCCTGTGCAACTTGCGGGGCATGCGCTTTATCACTCCAGCGAACAGTGGGCCGCTGGGGAACCTGTATCTGAATGAAACCGCGACCCAGCAGCTCGATCTGAGTGAACAGATCTCCGTGCGCACCTTTTACGTGGCAGCCGCCCTGGTTCGCGCCGGCGCAGGTATTGCGGTTGTCGATGAGTACACCGCTCGTGCCTCTTTGGTACCCGAGGTCGATTGCAGGCCGCTGAACCCTCCGATCTCCTTTGCCGTGTACGCGATTTTTCTCTCCGACCGGCCGCCGTCGGTGCTCGCAGGCGCGCTGATTTCCGCGCTTTCCGACGTGCTGCGCTCCTCCCGTATCGTTAGCCAGTACGAAGCTCGGAAATCCAGGTAATAGCCGCCCCCTATGGACCCCTGAAAAACAATCATTGCCGGATGAATCAGCCTGAGATAAATGTCAGGCATGAATTCCGGCACTGATAGGGTGCTCTCAACAGTCGCGCCCTCGGACTGCCCCGATGTCGTCGTGCTCGGCGCCGGCATCATAGGGGTGACAACCGCCTATGCCGCGGCTCGACGAGGCCTGAAAGTAGAGCTTATAGATCGCGAGCCGGGACCCGCGCGTCGCTGCTCCTTCGCCAACGGGGCACAACTGAGCTACTCGTACTCCGACACCCTCGGCAGCCCAGCGCTCCTTCGCAAAATCCCGCAGCTTGTGCTCGGCCGTGATCCCCTTTTTCGCATTCAATGCTCCTGGGATCCCGACTTCATTCGTTGGGGACTCGCGTTTATCCGCAACTGCCGCAGTTACGCTCACCGAAGGGGCACCCTGGCCGTCCTCAAATTGGCACTGGAGTCGCGCAGCGCCCTGGATGCGCTATTGCACCGGCACCCCCTGACCTTTGGACACCAAGCCCCTGGGAAATTGCATCTTTATTTTGACCGAGAATCCCTCCGTTCAGCCGAACGCCTTGCAAACCTCAAAGCCAAGCATGGTGCCGTGCAACACGCCTTGACAGCAGATGAAGCACGTGCCGTAGAGCCCGCGCTCGTTGGGGTACGAAAGCTGATGGGTGCCGTGTATTCGCCGCAGGATGAAATTGGCGACGCCTACCTCTTTGCCACACAATTGACGGACATTTTGACCTCCCACTATGGCGTTCGGACACGGTTCGGCTTAACCGCTGAACACGTCGCTCTTGGATCCGACGAAGTACGCGTCACGTGCTCCCACCGTGAATGCGTGCGCGGGCGCTCTCTGGTCATCGCACTGGGGCTCGACACAGCCGCCATTCTCTCCAGCTTGCGCATTCATACACCCATCCAGCCACTCAAGGGCTATTCCTTCACCGCTCCCCTTGGCCCCAGTCCGCCCCGTATCAGCATTACCGACTCAGCACGCAAGCTGGTGTTCTGCAACTTGATGGGGCGAATGCGCGTAGCTGGTGGCGCAGAGCTAGGCAACTGGGATCCCCGCATTGAGCCCGCACGGCTTGACCGACTCGTGCAGCAAGCGCGCAGCTCACTGCCCCACGTGGCAGATTTCGATCATCCGGAAGCCAAATGGGCCGGCCTGCGCCCCATGAGTCCCGACTCGACACCGATTATAACGTTGATACGGCCGCGCGTGATTCTCAATGTCGGACACGGCATGCTTGGCTGGACCCTTGCTATGGGCGCGGCCGAAAGAGCGGCTACACAAGTGGCCAAAGAGTTGGAACAGGACTCGCCATAAGACGACTAATGATGAGC
>JASHPX010000400.1 GCA_030037905.1 Gammaproteobacteria bacterium | reverse complement strand
GCCGTGGTGACGGTCAGCGCCAATCCCGGTGATGTGCTGCTGGTGACCTCGGTAGATCCTGAAGCAGGGTTTGCCGGTCCCCCGAGCACCCAGATCCCAGCGGACGACATCCAGGTGCAACATACGCAGGGCACGAGCGGTTCGCTGACCGTGCCGGTCAGCGTGAGCTTCGTCTCACCGCTCGTGGTCACAACGAGCTCCAGTAATGCGCTCGACCTGGAATTTGATCTGTCACATCCGGCATTCATCATCGCGCACCAGCCCCCGGGCGCGGGCACACTGCTCTGGGCGGTCGACTTCAACCCCGCCCTGCGCCACCACCCGCTCGCGGCGATCACGAGTCTGGTGCTGCGCCATTTGTATGGGACGGTGACCATGGTGTCCTCGGATGGCACCTCTCTCACGGTGACCAAGGACTTCCCGGTGCTGCCGGTCGCCAGCCCCGAGACCGATATCGCCGGGACCCAACCCATCACCATTCAGGTCGACTCGGCCAACGGCACGTTGTTCTATGACCTGGATACCGGTACCAGCTCGACCATCACCAGCTTCAGCGGCGTGACCGGACTGACCTCCGGAGAATACCTGCGGATCGCAGCGCGCTATCAGGAGAACGGCACGCTGGTCGCAACGCGTATCTGGGCGAGCAGCAGCTTCAACACCGTCTACGTAGGTCCCGAGGGCCACGTGCTCGACGTCAATGCGACAGCCGGCACGTTCACCGTCACGAACGAGGCGGGGCTGCCCGTCACTCTGGCGGTGAGCGACCAGACGCAGTTCTACTTCCAGGATGGCAGCAGCGCGATCGGATCGGGCACGGCGTTTCTGGCCAACGACCAGTTCGTCCGCGGCTTCAAGGTGAGCGTGAGCGTGAATCCGCTGGCCACGCAGAACCCGATGGTCGCGCAGACGGTCGACATCGAAAACGCGGTGTATTCGGGCGCGATCTCCGGAGCCAATACTGCCGGCTTCACCTACACGCACGATTACCTGCGCACCGCCGATGACTATAGCGTCTCGCTCGATTACATCAACGCAAACTCGCCGAACGGTACCGACGACGACGGCAACCCCATCGACGGATTCAAATGGTGGAACTTCGCTTATCCGACGCTCGTCGACTCGGGTAGCAGCGCTATCACGGATTTCGTGAGCGCCACCGCTACGCAGATCCCCGCCTACGGCGCGACATACGCGACCTGGGCCGATCCGGCCAACCCGGACGGCTGGTCCGCGCCGCAGGCGATACTGCAACCGGTGCCGCTGCCACTGGCGACCGTCACGAGTCCCTGGTCGTCGAATACGTTCGGCATTACCACCCTGACGGTCGCCAGCATGGCAATGGGCGGGGACAGCTTCACGGTGGACGTCGACGCGAGCAGCGGACAGGCCACGCTGGTCTACCAGGTCGATCGCAGTAACGGCATCCTCACCGTGAGCCCCATCGACATCACGACCAGCACCGGTCTCACGACCTTCTCGAACGCCATGGTCGATGGCACGCCGGTGAAGGTGTACGGCACGCCGCAGCCGGACGGCTCGCTGCGCGCCTACGTGGTGCTCTACTACACCGGCGAGACCCCCGCGGATTGAGCGCGAGCGGGCGGGCGCGGTGAGTGTCGCGCCCGCCCGCAATCGCTGCACCCACCGTCAACTCCATGGCGCATCGCGCGTTATGGACCCTGGTACTGAACCCCCCTCCCGGGCCGCCGATGAATGGTGGCGCGGGATTCCTTAAAAGGGCCCCCCGGGGCCCTTTTTTTTGGGGGGAAAGCATTCCGCGGGACGGACGCGCCTGAGGAACAGGACAGGGGCGCGCTTCCGTGAACGGTCGCTGGCGCTAGCCGAGGGCCGCCTGCAACATTTCCAGATCGGTCTGCGCCTCGAGCATGACACGCACGAACGCGGAGTCATCCAGTCCGAGGGCTGCGGACGCGGGCATCGCGGCAGCATCCTGGCCGGCGTCCTGACCGGCAGGCTGGCTGGCGTCCCCGTTGGGGTTGCCGTCTTCGGCGCCACCTGCACTCATCTGCGCGGCCATACTCACTGCCACGATCAACAGATCCTGCAGATCCGGCGCGCCCTCGTGACTGCGCTCGCTCTCCAGCTGCCCGCCCACCGCCGCGGCGATCTCTTCGGGTAGCTTCCAATTCTCGATCAGCGCCTGACCGATGCTCGGATACCAGGGTTGCAGGGATCTCTCGTCGAAGTTGCGCTGGCCGGGCACGTCGCGCGCGGCGCGCGCGATCAGGTAGACCTTGCCGATGTTGTGCAGCAGGCCGGCGAGCATGGCCTCATCGGTACGTACGCGGCGCGATTCCCTGGCGATCGCGTGCGCCAGCGAGGCCACGCGGATACCCTCGCCCCAGCAGCTTTCCAGCTCTGCGCGGATGGGCGCCAGCTCGGGCGCCCGGCGCAGTTGCGCGTTGGCGTATGCCAGCGCCGCAGTGCGGATGTGCTCGTGACCGATGCGCGTGATGGCATTCTGCAAATTGGTCACCGGTGCCCCGCCCCGGTGCAGTAGCGTCGAATTTGCCAGCGTCAGCACACGGGCCGTGAGCCCGGCGTCGGCGCTGATCACGCGCGCAATGCGCTCGCTGGTCACCGATTCGTCGCTGAGCACCTGCTGCACGCGCGCCGCGGCCTCGGGGAACGAAGGCAGCTCGACACGCCCGCTGGACAGTTCCTTGGCCAGTTCGCTGACAAACTTGAACGTAGAGTCCGTCGGTGCGGACATCGAAGCGGATGCAGCGCTCACGACACGACATAACCTCTGACGCCAGCGAGTCGAGAGGCTATCGGCCGGAGAGGCCGGATCTTGAGGGATCAGGTGCCGGATGACGCAGCGCGATGGCCGTGCGCGGTTCTCACTACTTCAGGTTGCGGATGCGTTCGGCCGGACTGATGACATCGGTCAGACGGATACCGAACTTGTCGTTGACGACCACGACCTCACCGTGTGCGATCAACGTGCCGTTGACGAAGATATCCAGCGGCTCGCTGACCGCCCGCTCCAGCTCGATGATCGAACCCTGGTTCAGCTGCAGCAGGTTGCGGATGCTGATGCGTGTGCGTCCCACCTCCATCGACAGTGTCACGGGGATATCGAGTACCACCTCGAGATTGAGCTCGCCTCTGGCCGCGGCATCGGGCGGATCGGCCTTGAGGTTGCCGAGCTCGGCCGGCTGCGGTTCGATCGCCTTGGCTGTCGTCGTAGTCATGGCCTGGATACTCTCATCGCTTGCCTGTCATCCCCGCCGCCGGCACGCTCTTCAGCACCGGCCGCTGCCGTATCACACGCTGCGTGACTTTCACGGCCTGCTGCCCGCGCGAGGCGCCATACGTACCGCGCACCACCGGCACTCCCTCGGCGTAGAGGGTCACTTGCCCGTCGAAATCGCACCCGATCACGTCCCCGGGCTTCATGTCCAGCAGCCGCGCGAGCGACACCGTCGCATGACCGAGCAGCGGCGTGAGATCCACGTCCGCCTCCTCGATCTCCTCGTGCAGTGCCGTCACCCATTTCTCGTCGCGCTCCATGCGGTCACCCTGTATGGTGGAATCGAGCAGGTCGCGGATCGGCTCGATCATCGAGTACGGTAACGTCACGTGCAGTTCCCCGCCGCCGCCGTCCAGCTCGATCTTGAAGCTGTTCACCACGACGATCTCCAGCGGGCTCACGATGCTGGCAAAGTGGGGGTTGATCTCGGAGCTCACGTACTCGACCTCGAGATCGGTGCAGATACTCCAGGCTTCCTGCAGATCGGCGAACGCCTGGCGCATCACCATCTGGATGATGCGACCCTCGGTGAGCGTGAACTCGCGCCCCTCGAGGCGCGCGAACCGCCCATTGCCGCCGAAAAAGTTGTCGACGATCGCGAACACGAGCTTCGCATCCAGCACCATCAGCGCAGTGCCCCGCAGCGGCTCCAGCTTGATGAGGTTGAGGCTCGAAGGGATCTGCAGGCTCTGGGTGTACTCGCTGAATTTCTGCACCCGCAGCGGTGCGACGCTCATCTCGGGTGTCCGGCGCAGCATGTTGAACAGGCCGACGCGGAACTGGCGCGCGAAGCGGTCATTGATCATCTCGAGCGTGGGCATGCGCCCACGGACCACGCGTGTCTGCGTGGCGAGGTCGTAGGGACGCACTTCACCGGGCGGTGCGGCCGGCGGCGTGGGCGGCGCGGTGGCCACCGCGCCGTTGTCGACGCCCTGTAGCAGAGCATCGATCTCGTCCTGGTTGAGAATCTCCGCACCCACGACTTACTGCACTACGAAGCTGGTGAAGTACACCTGCTCGACGAGCTTGCCGTCGGCACCCTGCTCGTTGAGTACGTTCTGGACCGCCGCGAGCGTCTCGGCCCGCAGCTTCTCCTTGCCATCCGTGCTCATGAGGGTGGCCTCGTCCTGGCCGGAGAACAGCAGCACCAGATCGTTGCGTACTGCCGGCTCATTGTTCTTGAGCACATCGAGGATCGCCTGGTCGCGCGACATGGCCTCGACGGTCACCTGCAGGAAGCGGGCGCTGCCCGGGCCGCCAAAGTTGACGACGAACGCCGGATCGAACTTGTAGTAGATCGGTGCGGCGCGCGGCGCTTGCGGCGCCTGTGCATCGCTCGCCGCCTGGGCGGCGGGGGCTGCGGGCTTGAGGGCGTACCAGGTCCCCCCGGCGCCGACGAGCAGCACAGCGACAGCCAGCAGGATCCACGGCAGCTTGCTGCGTGGCTTACGCTTGAGCGGTTGCACGTTCGCGGGAGCTTCTTTTCTTGCGGGTTCTGCGGCCATGGGGTGGACCAGGTTGGCTCGAGGGGGTTGATGCTGGGTTGATGCGGGGTTGATGCAGTTTCAGACTGCAGTGACGGAGCAAGCGTTATGCCAGCGCACTGTGCGTGCGCCGACGGAAATCCGTCGCTGCCGTGATCGACATTCAGGCGTATTCATCGACCAGTCCGAGCGGCGAGCTCGCGACAAGTGCGACCGGCTCGACAGTTTCCACTCCGCCGATGGCCTCCTGGGCGCGTCCGCGCGCGCGGCCGGTGGACGCGGAAGCGCCCGAGCCCGAGCCGCTCTCCTGCTGCACCGTCGCCTGTCCGAGGTTCAGCCCGCCCGCAGCGAACAGCTGACGCAGCTGCGGCACCGCATCCGCCAGCGCACTGCGCGTGTCGGGGTGGCTCGCGGTGAAGCTGACATTGATCTGCGAATCTCGCACGTCGATGTGTACTTCGAGCGGTCCGAGGTGTTCGGGCGAGAGCCGTAGCGTGGCGCTCTGCAGCTGCGTACTGGCCATCCACTGCACCTGCGCTGCCAGCGCCTGCGGCCAGCGCGGGTCCGAAACGGGCAACGACAGCTCGCGTCCGACAGATGCGGCCGCAGCGGAAGCGGCGGACAGGCTCGACTGCAGCAGCGGGGACAGCGAAGGCGTAGGCGCGCTGCCCGCCGAACCCACCGAAGCGCTGCTGCCGCTCGCAACGCCAGCGGATCCGACCGAGTCAGCGCGCGCACCGGCCGCCCCGGCATCAGACAGGGGTACGCCTGTCCCCGGCACCGATGCGGCCGCCTGCCCCTGCGCGCCGATCACGGCCGCAGATCCCGCCGTGCTCAGCGCTGCCGCCGTGGACGGCGCAGCGGCCGCCGCGTCATCGCCCGCGAGCATGCTCACATAGGTTGCAGCATCGCCGTTGCCGCCGGCGCCAGTGCCGATGCTGCAGACGGCGTCCGCGGCATCGGCGCTGCCCGTATCGGCATCGGCATCGGCATCGCCATCAGCGTCTGCCGCGTCTGCCGCGTTCGCACTGCCTGGCAGTGCAACGTTGCCGGCTGGCGCTGCACAGGCAAGCGCGCTCGAGCTCGTAACGGCCAGAAGCAGCGCGAGTCCTGCCGCCGATCCGCTTGCCGGCCCTGACGCATTCTCATGACGCGCGTCATTGCGAGCGGCGCGCGCGCGCCCGAGCGGTCCCGTATTGAACGTGCCCGCCTCCATCGCCGCCTCATCGGCTTCGACGCCGCCGTCATCGGGGCTGGCATCCGCCACCGCCCCGTTGGCGCTGGCGGCGTTAGCAGCATTAGCAGCATTAGCAGCTCTGGCAGCATTAGCAGCGCTGGCGAGTGTCGCCGAGATAGCGGCAGACTTCGGGGCAGGTTCGACAGTCGCGGCGTTGGTCGCGCCGGACTTCGAGCCAGCGCCTGAATTTGCATCCTCGGCTTCGGCCGCGCTCATCGCTGCGCGAGGCGCGCCTGTACCTGTGGCGGCCCGTGTGGTCGCGCGTGGTGGCGGGTCACCGCGGGTAGGCGTCGCCGGTTCGCGTGCGGCCTCGGCGCATGTACCGCGAGCGGCTGCAGCGAGCGCATCGCCGAAGTGTGGCGCATCGGCGGCCGCAGCCCCGGCGCTCGCGCCCGCGTCCGCCCCCTCGCGAGCACCCGCGCCGCCGGACTCGGCAAGCCCTGTCGCCGCGGCGCTAGCTCCAAGGGGCGCGCTGGAGGTACGAGCCGCCGAGGTCTCCTGACCACCGGCCGCCGCGGCGCCCCTGGCGCCGGCCGGGGACAGCGGTAGCGGCGAGCGCGCCGGTGCAGCGCTGGTCAGACGCGCGGCCATCAGCGGTTCCCGCCCAGGCGCTGTGCGCGCTCATCCAGCTCGCTCTGCTGGCGGCGTGCCTCCAGCTGCTGCTCCTCCGAGTGCGCGCGCGCGATGACCTTGCCGAGCGCCTTCTTGCGCGCCGCCGCCTGCCGCCACAGTGAGCGGGCGCGCTCGCAGTCTCCGCGCAGCTGCGCCACTATGCCGTCCTGCTGCTGCACGGCTTCGCCGAGCCGTGCGATGAACAGTTGGTAGTCGCGCATCCCCGCCACACCGATGCCGACCGTGGCGCGTTGCCGGAACGTGCTCTGGTATTCGCTCAGATAGGTTTTGAGCTCCTGGCAGCGTTGCTCGGCTTCCAGCAGCCGCGCCTGCAGCGTCGCGAGCCGCAGCGCGCATTCGCGCTCGTTCTCGCTCATCAACGCGTTCACGGGCTCCAGACGTTTGGCTCGCTTCACTGTCGCCGTGCTCCTGTCTCGTGGGTTGCTTGCATTGCGCTTGCGGTCTCGTTTGCGCTTGCAGTCTCGTTTGGGTCTGCGGCTCTGTCCGTCATGGCGCCGCCGCTTCCGTCGTTCTGGGTGCCGCGGCTCTCACCGCCGCGCTCTTGCCCTCCTGCGCAGCTTTGCCCTTGGCGGTCTCGGCCTGGCTCTCGGCCATGGCGGCGGCGAGCTGCGTGACGCTCTCGCGCAGCGTTACCCGCTCGTGCATGTCCTGGCGCAGGAACGCCTCGATCTGCGGCCAGCGCGCGATGGCCTGATCGATGCGCGGATCGCTGCCGCGCTGATAGGCACCGATGGTGATCAGGTCGCGGTTGTGTTCATAGATCGCCGTGGTCTGTCTGAGTCGGCGCGCCAGCGCGAGATCCGCCGCCGAAATGACGTCGTGCATCACGCGGCTCACCGAGGCCTCGATGTCGATCGCCGGGTAACGGCCGCCCTCGGCGATGCGCCGCGCGAGCACCACGTGTCCATCGAGAATCGCGCGCGCCGCATCCACGATCGGATCGTTCTGATCGTCGCCTTCGGCGAGCACCGTGTAGAAGGCGGTGATCGAGCCCTCACCGGCCACGCCGTTGCCGGCGCGCTCCACCAGCTGCGGCAGACGCGCGAACACCGAAGGCGGATAACCCTTGGTGGCCGGCGCCTCACCGATCGCCAGCGCAATCTCACGCTGCGCCTGCGCGAAACGGGTGAGCGAATCCATGATCAGCAGCACGTTACGGCCGCGATCGCGAAAGTACTCGGCGATCGCCGTGGCGAGCCATGCGCCGTGCAGGCGCATCAGCGGCGGATAGTCCGCCGGAGTGGCCACGACCACCGAGCGCGCCAACCCCGCGCGGCCCAGAATGCGCTCGATGAATTCCTTGACTTCACGGCCACGCTCACCGATCAGACCGACGACGATGACGTCCGCGGCGGTATAGCGCGCCATCATGCCGAGCAGCACGCTCTTGCCCACGCCACTGCCTGCGAACAGCCCGACGCGCTGGCCGCGGCCGATGGTGGTGAGCCCATTGATGGCGCGCACGCCGACGTCGAGCGCCTGCGTGATCGGCCGGCGAAGCAGTGGGTTGATCGGCCGTCCCGCCAGCCGCACGCTGATCTCGGTCTCGATGGGTCCCTGGCCATCCAGTGGCCGGCAGGCGCCATCCACGACGCGGCCGAGGAGGCGTGGCCCGATGCGCACGGTGCCGGCATGCGTGCGCGGCACCACGCGAGCGTCGGGACGCATGCCGTGCAGGTCGCCGGTGGGCATGAGGTACAGCCGCTCGCCGGCGAACCCAACCACCTCGGCTTCGATGTGCGAATCGGCCGAGCTGACGATCTCGCAGCGATCGCCAATGGCGGCCTGGCAGCCCTCGGCCTCGAGCGTCAGTCCCACCATGCGTGTCAGGCGACCAGCCACCGGCAGAGGCGGCACCTGTCCGAGACGGCGTTCGCAGGACGTCAGGGCATGCGTCCAACGGGCGGCGTGTGTTTGCCGCGGCGTATTCATGGGCTCTGACTGCCGTCCGCGGGTGCGGTCTCGGCGCGCGGCCTTTCCGCCGGCTGTGCCTCGGCTGCAAGTGCCTCGGCTGGCACTTCCTCCGTGGCTCGCGGCGTGCTGCGCTCATCGCCGAGCATCGTGGCGATCACGGCGCCCAGCCGCTGCTCGAGCGTCGCATCGATGCTCGAGCTCTCGCTGCTCACGCGGCATCCGCCGCGCGCCAGCATTGGATCCTCGACCAGGCTCCAGGCGCGCTCGCCGCTGCCGCTCGCGAGTCGCGAGCGCACGAGCTGCGCATCCTCCGGGTGCAGGTGAACGCGCACCTGGCGAGCCCCGACCGGCAGCAGTGCGACGCTCTCGCGCACCACCGCGACGATCTCATCGGGATGCGCCTTGAGCTCGCGGCGCACGAGGTGGCGCGCGATCGCGGCGGCGAGCGTGGCGAGCTGGCGCTGCACCTGCTGGTCGAGGTCCGAGAGCGGCTTGGCCATGAGATCCAGGATGGCCTGCAGTTGCTGGAGCCGGCGCTCCAGCTCCGCGCCGGCCGCGCGCGCCTCCTCGCGCGCGGCGGCGAGACCCGCTTCGCGCCCTTCGGCCTGTCCCTGCTGCCAGGCTTCGCGCTCGATCGCGGACAGCTCGGCCGACCGTCGGCGCAGCGGCAATACCGGCCCGCCGAGCGGCGGCAACTCCCAGATCGCTGCGGCTGCAGCCGGACAATCCGCCGCGCTCTCAGACATAGGTCTCCCCGCCCTTGCCACCCAGTGACATGCGACCTTCCTCGGCCATCTTGCGCGCAGTCATGAGAATCTCCTTCTGCGCCGCCTCCACCTCCGAGAGCCGCACCGGACCGCGCGTCTCCAGGTCGTCCTTCATCATCTGCGCCGCGCGCTCCGACATGTTCTTGAAGATCTTCTGCTTGAGCTTCTCGTCCGCGACCTTGAGCGCAATGATCAGCTTGTCGCTGGGTATTTCGCGCAGCAGCTCCTGCATGCCGCGGTCGTCGACCTCGATGAGGTCTTCGAACACGAACATCAGGTCCTGCAGCTTCTGGCTGAGTGCCTCGTCGGTCTTGGCGATCTGCGCGATGATCGCACCCTCCTGCGCGCTGCCGACGAGGTTGAGTATCTCGGCTGCCGCCTTCGGGCCGCCGAAGCCGGCGGCGGTGCCGCCGGCACCGGTACTGGAGAACTGCTTCTCGAGCACTTCGTCGAGCTCGTTGAGTGCCGTCGGATGCACTCCTTCCAGGGTCGCCACGCGCATCAGGATGTCGGCGCGGTTCGCCTCGGGCAGCTGCACCAGCACCTGCGCCGCATGATCCGACTCCAGATAGGACAGCACGATCGCGATGATCTGCGGATGCTCCTGGCGCAGCAGCTCCGCGACCTGGCGCGGGTCCATCCACTTGAGCGCCTCGAGCCCGCGACTGCTGCGGCCGCGCAGAATGCGCTCGATGACGCCGGCGGCCTTGTCCTCCCCGAGCGCTTCCACCATCACCTTGCGCAGGTACTCATCGGTGCCGACGCCGAGAGAGGTCTGCTGCTCGACCGAGGAGGAGAAGTTCGCGAGCACGCCCGTCACCTCCTCGCGGGACACGCCCGAGAGCTGTGCCATCGCGAGGCCCACCCGCTGCACGTCGTTGGTGCCCAGGTGTCTGAGCACCTGTGCGGCGTCCTGCTCACCGAGCGCCAGCAGCAGAATCGCGGCGCGCTCCACGCCGGCGCGACCGGTGCGAGCCTCGCTCATTGCTCTCCGACCCAGGTCTTGACGACCTGCGCCACGCGTTTGGGATCCTGGGTGACGAGATTGCGTGCCTGCACGATCTGCTGCTCGTAGGCGAGCTGCCGGCCAGGCACACCGGCCGTGGCTACGTCGGGGACCTGCGATTCCACCGGCGCCGCAGGCACGGCGACGAGGGCGTGACTCGCCAGGTTCCTGATGAGCGGCCGCAGCACGCCCAGGGCGAGCGCCACCAGCACCAGCGCTCCGAGCACCAGGCGCGTCGCATCGCGCACACCCGGGCGCTGCCACAGCGGCACGCGCTGCGGGGTGATGGCCTGCGCCTGCTCGAGGAAGGGCTCGTTCACGACGTTGACGCTGTCGCCGCGCGAGGCGTCGAAGCCCACCGCGTTCTTGACCAGCTGCGTGATGTTGTCGATCTCGGCCTTCGACAGCGGCCGCATGGTGCGCTTGCCGTCACTGCCGACCTGTGGCACGTCGTCCACCAGCACCGCGACCGTCACGCGCTTGATGGTTCCGGCGGGCTGGTGCGAATAACTCACGGTGCGATCGATCTCGTAGTTGCGGGTGGCCTGCCGTGAAGTGTT
>JASHPX010000399.1 GCA_030037905.1 Gammaproteobacteria bacterium | reverse complement strand
CGACACCCCACCCCAACCTATCGCACGCGCTTCCGTTGCCGCCCAGATACGTCGAGACCGCTCGTCCATCAGCCGAGACAATCTCTTGTATTTCAGTCTGATATCCGTGACACTTGTCACGGATCCACATTATGTGGCTTCTCTACTATTTGCACAAGTTATTGTTTTACGCGCCCTAAGCTATGAGCACGTCTATCGGGTGGGTGACCGCTTCTTTGCTCAGGTCACCGGCGGGACACCACAGGAGCAGTTCCCAGAAAGTCCGACGAGATTCTTTGCCACGACAGCGGCGGCTCAATGGACCTACGTAACCAATGCGCGCGGTGAGGTCACCGAGCTGGTGTTGCAGGAGAACGGTCTCTTCCAACCCGCAAAGAAGGTACCCGCGAGCGTAGCGATAAAGGGTGCAGCAGCGCTGCGGGAGCGCATCGGGAACGACGTACCGAGTCCGGGGACAGAGGCGGCAGTGCAACGCTGGATCGAATCCGAGGAGAGAAGTCAGCCGGATTACAGCTCGATGTCTCCCATGCTGGCGGTCAGCAGACGACTCCAGGCAGCAGAGGTGCAGAAAATCTTCCACAACCTGGGCGAGCTCACGTCCCTGACATTCCTGAGAGTCAACGCCATTGGATGGGATATCTACAATGCGACGTTCGCCCACGGCATGGCTGCCATTTCCATTGCACCTCTGACAGCCGACGGCAAGATCTACGGTTTAACTATTTTTGCGCCAACGGCAGAATTTTGAATGTGCCCCGCAACGTAGGGCTCTGGGAAGCTCACGGCTTCCAGTCTTGGATCTCGCGGTCCAGGTCACTGTGCTCATCGGGAACCTTCGCCTCTCGTAACGCCGCAATTTGCTGATCGGTCAGTTCGCCGGCTTCGATCACCCGGCGGTCCCTGCGCTTGAGTCGCGCGTACTCCTCTGCGGAGATGAGGACCGTCCGCTCCCGGCCGCTCTTCGTGATGGTGACGGCATTCGTCAGCGCGATGTCCTGGTAGGTGTCGACGTTGCGGCGAAACTCCGCATCGGTAACGATGATAGGGCCATCCCTACGCATGATGCGCATCTCCTATCCATAACACGCGCATTCTATAAATATTCTCAATGCGACGCGCCCTACGCCCCTACGCCTTCCCCGACCCCGCATCAGCGTCCTGCATATCCTCGCCATCGTCCGGCGCCTCCGCGCCCTGCATGCCAAGCTCCTTGAGTTTGCGCGTGAGGGTATTGCGGCCCCACCCCAGGAGCTTCGCGGCATCCTGGCGGTGGCCATGCGTGTGACGCAGCGCGACCGTGATGAGCGTGCGCTCGAACGCCGGCATGGCGTCTTCCAGCAGCGCGCGCTGGGGCGCGCGCGCCTGGCGGTCGGCCCACTGGGCGAGCGCGTGCGTCCACTCTCCATCACCTGCGATCCCGGCCTGTGGCCCGCGCATCTCGGCCGGCAGATCCTCCAGGCGCACCTCGTTGCCAGGCGCGAGCACGGTCAGGCGCCTGCACAGATTCACCAGCTCGCGCACGTTGCCGGGCCAGGCATAGGCAACCAGCCGCTCCCTCACCTGCGCGCTCAGCGACTTCGGCTCCACGCCCAACTCCTGCGCGGCGATGCGCAGATAGTGGGACAGCAGGTCGGTGATGTCCTCGCTCCGCGCGCGCAGCGGGGGCAGCTCGATGTGGATCACATTGAGGCGGTGGAACAGGTCCTCGCGGAAGGAGCCGGTGCGTACTCGCTCCTCGAGGTTCTGGTGTGTCGCGGCGATCACGCGCACGTCCACGCGTAAGGGCACCTGTCCGCCGACGCGGTAAAACTCGCCCTCGGCAAGCACGCGCAGCAGCCGCGTCTGCAGCGGCAGGGACATGTCCCCGATCTCGTCGAGAAACAGCGAGCCGCCGTCGGCCTGCTCGAAGCGCCCACGCCGCAGGGCGTCAGCGCCGGTAAAGGCGCCCTTCTCGTGTCCGAACAGCTCCGACTCCAGCAGCTCCGCCGGAATCGCCGATGTGTTGAGTGCAATGAAGGGCTTGTGGGCACGCGGACTGTGCTCGTGCAGCGCGCGAGCGGCTACCTCCTTGCCCGTGCCCGACTCCCCGGTAATCAGCACGTTCACGCTCGAGCGCGCCAGTCGCCCGATCGCGCGGAATACCTGCTGCATGGCCGGCGCGCGGCCCAGCAGCTCCGGAATGCGCGCTACGGCGGTGCCGACGACTGCGCCGCGCGCGTCGGCCGCGCCACCGGCGCCATCTGCACCGTCTGCCCCGTCTGCGGCATCTGCACCGCTCGCTCCACCTGCGACGCCGGCCGCAGCGCCGGCGGCCCGCCGCACCAACTCCACCGCCTGATCGATATCAAAAGGCTTCGGAAGATATTCGAAGGCGCCGCTCTCGTATGCGGATACGGCGTTGCCCAGATCCGAGTAGGCCGTCATCACGATCACCGGCAGCTGCGGATGCGCGTCATGCACCCGCCGCAGCAGGTTCAGACCGGATTGCCCGGCCATGCGGATGTCGGTAATGAGAACGTCCGGCGTATCGCCGCGCAGAGCGGCGAGCGCGGGCTCGGCGGAGTCGAACGCCTTGGGCAGCATGCCGCCGTTGCGCAATGCGCGCTCGAGCACCCAGCGGATGGAGTTGTCGTCGTCGACCAGCCAGACGCGCAGTGGCGCGGGCTCCGGCATTTTCGTGGCGTTCGTGGCATTCATGCAAAGGCCTCCTCGGCCGCGAGCGGCAACAGCAGCGAGAAGATGGTATGGCCCGGCTCGCTTTCGAACTCGACGATACCGCCGTGGCGCGCGAGCAGCTCCTGGGCAACCGCGAGCCCCAGGCCGGTGCCATTCGCGCGGCCGGTCACGAGCGGATAGAACACGCTCTTCATGAGCTCCGGCGGCACGCCGTGCCCGTTATCCTCGACCTGGATGTTCGCCACCAGCCGGTGCCGCGTGGCGCCGATGTTGATGTTGCCGGCCACGCGACTGCGCAGCACGACATGGCCGCCCACCGGCGGCAAGGCCTGCAGCGCGTTGCGCGCCACGTTCAGCAGCGCCTGGATGATCTCGTTACGATCCAGCTGCGCGGCCGGCAGGCTCGGATCGTAGTCGCGCTCGACCGTGACCCCGGGCGGCGCTTCGCTGCGCAGCAGGCGGAACACGTGCTCGCAGAGCTCGTGTACGTTGACCAGACTCTTCTGCGGCGGCCGCAGCGGCCCGAGCATGCTGTCCACCAGCGCTCGCAGCCGGTCCGCCTCGTTGATGATGACGCTCGTGTACTCGGTGAGTGTGATGTCGTGCAGCTCGCGCGACAGCAGTTGTGCCGCGCCCCGCAGGCCCCCGAGGGGATTGCCGATCTCGTGCGCCAGCTGTCGAATCATCAGACGGCTGCCGTCCAGACGGGAACGCATCTCGCTCTCGCGCATGATGCGCTGGCGCGTGCGCGCATCGGCCAGCTCGAGCAACAGGTGCGTGCCGGTCAACTGCGCAGGTAGCGGTGTCACGGTGACATCCACGATCGCGGGCTCGTGCGAACGCCATTGGCCTGCGGGTTGTAGCGATATTTCGTGCCCGGCGCAGGCCTCTTCGCGCTCCAGGGCACGCTGCAGGAGCTGCTCGAGCGCTTCGCATTGCACGAACAGCTCCGTGATCGGCCGGCCGCGCGCCTGATTGAGTCCCACGGCGAGCAGATCCTGCACACCGACGTTGGCGTACACCACGCAGCAGTGGCTATCGAGCACGATCACGCCCGTGCACAGCGCATCGAGCAGCTCCGCCGAGTCGAAGTGCGCGAGCGGCGAGGACATGGGCAGCTCAGCGGGCAAAGGCACGGCCACCGCGCAGGTCCAGAGCGAAGTGCGGCGCTTCGGCCGCGTGGATCGCAGTCGCCGCCGTCAGGGTTGGTGAGGAACCGGCTGCACGCCGTGCGACTCCGCCGGCGCCTGCGGCGACAGCAGCGACGGGCGCCGCACGTAGAACACCACGGCTTGCGCCGTGCACACGGTCTTGCCCGCGGGATTCACCACCTTGGCGGACACGACGTGCTGCCCGCGGTACGGCATATCGATCTGGAAATCCATGCCGCTGTCGTCCGTCGGGTTCACGGACTGGCCGTCGACGGTGACTTGCACGTGGTCCCCGGACCGCAGCGCCGGCGCCAGCTGCACCGAGACCGCCACCGAATCGGGGGCATAGAAGGACTGCTGCGACTGGGGCTGCGCGATCAGGCAGCTCGAATACTCGTCGGCGGCGGGCCCGAATGGTCCCGTCACATCCGCCGCCTGCGTCGGCCCGGACTGGAAGGTCTGTGCAGGGGCTATTTCGAGCTTCTGTGCGCCCGGCTGCGGCGTATCCGAGTAATGCACTACGCCCTGCGCATCCACCCAGCGATAGGTCGTCACCGCCCCATCGCCGCCGCTGCTTCCCGGGTCCGCCGCCAGGGCCACGCCGGGGCCGGCCAGCGGCGCGAGCGCCAGCGCCAGCAGCGCGAGCGCCAGCGCGGGCGAAACGACATAACGAAGCAGAGTGTGTCGCATGAGCGTCGAGCATAGCCCCGTCCGTGCTGCGCCGACAAAAATGGGTGACGGCACTGTGCGCGCCGTCACCCATTGATCGACCCAGGGGTCGGCCGATCTGCACCGCCACCTCAGAGGCTGTAGTACATATCGAACTCGACCGGGTGTGTGGTCATGCGCAGGCGCGTGACCTCCTGCAGCTTCAGATCGACGTAGGCGTCCAGCAGATCGTTGGTGAACACCCCGCCGCGCAGCAGGAATTCCCGATCAGCGTTCAGCTGCTCGAGCGCCATGTCGAGCGAATGACACACCGTCGGAATGTGCTTGGCCTCCTCGGGCTCCAGGTCGTACAGATCCTTATCACTCGGATCCCCGGGATGGATCCGGTTCTGGATGCCGTCCAACCCCGCCATCATCATGGCCGCGAATGCAAAGTAGGGATTGGCGGTGGCGTCGGGAAAGCGCACCTCGATGCGGCGCGCCTTCGGGCTTGCGACCCAAGGCACGCGGATCGACGCGGAGCGGTTGCGCGCCGAATAAGCCAGCAGCGTGGGAGCCTCGAACCCCGGTACCAGCCGCTTGTAGCTGTTGGTGGTGGCATTGGTGATTGCGTTCAGCGCGCGCGCGTGCTTGATGATGCCGCCGATGTAGTAGAGACAGGCGTCCGAGAGCCCGGCGTATTTGTCACCGGCGAAGATGTTCTGGCCGCCCTTGTTGAGCGATTGATGCACGTGCATGCCGTTGCCGTTGTCGCCGACGAGCGGCTTGGGCATGAAGGTCACGCTCTTGCCGAAGCGCGCGGCCACATTGTGAAGCGCGTATTTCAGGATCTGTACCTCATCGGCCTTCTTCACCAGTGTGCTCGCGCCGACGCCGATCTCCGCCTGGCCGGCGGTGGCCACTTCATGGTGGTGCACCTCGACGGTCAGCCCCATGTCCTCGCAGGCCTTGCACATCGCGCTGCGCAGATCCTGGTAGGCGTCCACGGGCGGCACCGGGAAGTAGCCGCCCTTGATGCCGGGCCGATGCCCGAGATTGCCCTCCTCGAAAGAGGTCTCCGAGCTCCAGGAGCCCTGGGCGGAAGCCACCTCGTAGAAAGCTCTGTGCAGGTCCGCGCCCCAGCGCACGCCATCGAAGATGAAGAATTCGTTTTCCGGTCCGAACAGCGCCGTGTCCGCGATGCCGGTGGATTTGAGATACGCCTCGGCGCGCTTGGCGAGCGAGCGCGGGTCGCGCCCATAGCCCTGCATCGTCATCGGCTCGATCACATCGCAGCGGATGTCGATCGTGGTCTGCTCGAAGAACGGATCGATCACGGCCGTGGAGGCGTCGGGCATGAGGATCATGTCCGAGTCATTGATGCCCTTCCAGCCGGCGATCGAGGAGCCATCGAACATCTTGCCCTCTTCGAAGAAGCCCTCGGTCACATAGCGTGCGGGGATGCTGACGTGCTGCTCCTTGCCGCGGGTATCGGTGAACCGCAGGTCGGCCCACTTCACCTCCCTATCCTTGACCAACTTCACCACGTCACTTGAACTCATATCGCCCTCCGATGAATCTGCTCTTTTGGTGCGCGCCGGCCCCGCTCGACTGCAGGCCCTGTGCCATTCGCTGGGGCTACAAAAACTTGCAGGAATTCAGGGAATTACAACGGGCGCGCCGCGCACCGCCCCCGTCGATGCACAATTATAGTGCGTTGTTCGCTAGCGTGCCCCAGTTTCGCCTGTCGGCGCGCCCCCCGGGGCTCACCCCCAGCGCACCCCGAGCGCACCCCCGCCGGCAGCCGGGGCGATGCAGCGATGCCGCTGCCGCCTCTCGCATATACTCGCGCGCTTCGCGCCCCGGGGGCCCATCGGCAGGCCGTCGCCCCACACCACTGGATGCCAACGAATACCCGCAACGCCTCACCACCGCGCACATTTCAGGAGCTGATCTTCGCCCTGCAGCGCTACTGGTCAGAGCGCGGCTGCGTGATCCTGCAGCCCTACGACATGGAAGTCGGTGCCGGCACCTTTCACACCGCGACCTTCCTGCGCGCCATCGGGCCTGAGCCGTGGCGCACCGCCTACGTGCAGCCCTCGCGCCGCCCCACCGACGGTCGTTATGGCGACAATCCCTACCGCCTGCAGCACTACTATCAGCTGCAGGTGCTCATCAAGCCGTCGCCGCCGGACATCCTGGAGCTGTATCTGGACAGTCTGCGGGCCCTCGGCTTCGATCCGCGCGTGCACGATGTGCGCTTCGTCGAGGACGACTGGGAGTCGCCCACCCTCGGGGCCTGGGGGCTCGGCTGGGAAGTGTGGCTCAACGGCATGGAGATCACGCAGTTCACCTACTTTCAGCAGGTGGGCGGACTGGACTGCCAGCCCGTCAGCGGCGAGATCACCTACGGGCTCGAGCGCTTGGCCATGTACCTGCAGGGCGTCGAGAGCCTGTTCGACATCGTTTGGGCCGAAGGGCCGCAGGGGCGCGTCACCTACGGCGACGTGTTCCACCAGAACGAGGTCGAGCAGTCCAAGTACAACTTCGAGTACGCCGACACCGCCGTGCTGCTGCGGCACTTCGACGATCACGAGCGCGCCTGCAGGCAGCTGCTGGAGGCCGCGCTGCCGTTGCCCGCCTATGAGCAGATGCTGCGTGCCTCGCATACCTTCAACCTGCTGGATGCGCGCCGTGCGATCTCCGTGACCGAGCGCGCTGCGTTCATTCTGCGTGTACGTACGCTCGCCCGCGAGGTCGCGCACGCCTACTATGCGGGCCGCGAAGCTCTGGGATTTCCGCTGCTGAAGAGTCCGGTGGCGGCATGAGCAGCGCGGCTCCAGGCACTGCGGCTCCAGGCACTGCGGCCTCCCTCCATCAGGCGCGCGCCGAACGGCAGCAACCCGAGCGGCGTGACCTCTTGATCGAGCTTGGCACCGAGGAGCTGCCGCCCAAGGCGTTGCGCGCGCTCGGCGAAGCGTTCGGCGAAGGCATCCGCGCCGCTCTCACGCGCGCGCAGTTGATCCGCCCGCCTGATGCGCTCGAGCACTTCGCAACTCCGCGGCGGCTCGCGGTGCTCGTGCGGCGCGTGGCCGCGCGGCAGCCCGACGAGCTGGTCCGGCGCCGCGGGCCACCGCTGGCGGTGAGCTTCGATGCCGCCGGCGCCCCGACGCGCGCGGCCACGGCG
>JASHPX010000398.1 GCA_030037905.1 Gammaproteobacteria bacterium | reverse complement strand
GGCCAGGAAATCGATGTGCTGCATGACGTCGAAGAACGCGAAGAACTCGGCGGCATCCCCGCCGTAGAAGCGCACGTCGGTCTCGAGCATCCAGAAGCGCTCGGCCTGCGGAAAGCGCCGGCGCGCCAGATAGTATCCATAGTCGCCGCACTTCCAGGCAAAGTCGTCAGGACAGTGCAACCCCAGGTCCGTGCACGCGCTCCTGGAAAGCCAGATGATGTCGCGTGCTCTGGCCGCGCCGCCGCCGGCCTGTGCGGCAGCCTCCTCGGCGGCCTGCCCGGCAGCGCGCGCATCCACGATGAGCGCCGTCGGATGCCGGCTCGCGGCCTCGAGCTCGGCGGCGAAGGCGAGCACCGCGCCGCTGACTTCGCTGCTCCTGATCAGCAGGCGCGTTGAGGCCGTAGCCGTATGATGATCCACGTGTGTCTACCAGCGTCCCGGAAAATGTATCGTGGGAGCGCCTGGCGATGTCAAGGGTGATGGGCCGCATCGTGGCCGACGCGCGCTCCGACTCACCTCGCGCCGCCGAGCCGCGCACGCTGATGTACATAGACGATTACGATCTGGAGCAATTCAGCGCAGTGGCGGCCGGTCTGGCGGCGAGCTCCTTCGGCTACGTCGTGACTCCGAATGCCGACCAGCTCATTCGCTACCAGGAGGATGCGCAGTTTCGCAAGGTCTACGCGGATGCGGCGTACGTGCTGCTGGACAGCCGTTTCCTCGCGCATTGGCTCTGGCTGTTCCGGCGGCAACGCCTGCCCGTCTGCCCGGGCAGCGACCTGGCGGCACGCCTGCTGCAGCAGAGCGCGCACGGCCAGGATCGGCTGGTGCTGGTCGGCGCCAGCGCGCGACAGGCCGAGCAGCTCTCGGCGCGATTCGCGCTGCGCGCCCTGACGCACATCGAGCCGCCGATGGGTTTCATCCGCGACCCCGCGCAGCTCGAGCGCTGTCTACAGTGCATCGAGGCCGCCAGTCCGTTCCGCTACTGCTTCCTGGCGCTCGGCTCGCCACAGCAGGAGCTGCTCGCCTGGCAGCTGCGAGAGCGCGCGCGCGCACGCGGCTTGGCGCTGTGTGTGGGCGGGGCGATCAATTTTCTCACCGGTCTGGAGCGCCGCGCACCCCTGTGGATGCGTCACATGGGGGTGGAGTGGCTCTTCAGGCTGCTGCAGAGCCCGCGGCGCCTGGGTCGCCGCTACCTCATTCGCGGTCCACGCATCTTCGCGCTGCTGCCGCGGGTGCGTGTGGTGCTGCGTGGGCGCGACCGCAGCGCATATGCGCACGCCGTCAAGGATTCTGCGCAGTAACGCTGCGCTCGACATCCGGGTCGAGCCGTTTCAAGTAAACTGCGGGGTCTCATGCGCAAGGGAATCATTCTGGCGGGCGGCGCCGGCACGCGGCTGCACCCCGTCACTCTGGGGATCAGCAAGCAACTGCTTCCCGTCTACGACAAGCCGATGGTGTACTACCCACTGTCGACGCTGATGCTGGCCGGTATCCGCGATATCCTGCTCATCTCGACACCGCTCGATCTGCCCGCCTTTCAGCGCCTGCTCGGCGACGGCAGCCAATGGGGTCTGTCGCTGAGCTATGCCGAGCAGCCCCGCCCGGAGGGTCTCGCCCAGGCGTTCATCATCGGCCGGCGCTTCATCGGGCGCGACCTGTCGGTGCTGGTTCTCGGCGATAATCTCTTCTACGGCCACGGCCTGCCCGAGCAGCTGCAGCGCGCGGCCGGCCGCACGCACGGGGCCACCGTGTTCGGCTACCACGTCAAGGATCCGCCGCGCTACGGCGTGGTACATTTCGACGCCTCCGGGCGCGCACTCGGCATCGAGGAGAAGCCGCGCGAGCCGAAATCCAACTACGCGGTCACCGGGCTGTACTTCTACGACGATCGCGTCGTCGATATCGCGCTGCAGCTGAAGCCCTCGGCGCGCGGTGAGCTGGAGATCACGGACATCAATCGCGTGTACCTGGAACGTGGCGAGCTGCAGGTGGAGCTGTTCGGCCGTGGCATCGCCTGGCTGGACACCGGCACGCACGAGTCGCTATTGCAGGCGTCCATGTTCATCGAGGCCATCGAGAACCGGCAGGGGTGGAAGGTGTGCTGCCCGGAGGAGATCGCCTACCGCGCGGGCTTCATCGATGCCGCACAGCTCGAGAAGCTCGCTCAGCCGCTGCGCAAGACCGATTACGGCAACTATCTGCTCAGCCTGCTGATCGAGCGGTAGGGTGGCCATGCAGTTCGAGCCGACTCACCTGCCGGAGGTGGTGCTGATCAAGCCGCAGGTCTTCGGCGATCAGCGCGGCTACTTCTTCGAGAGCTGGCACGAGCGCAAGTTTGCCGCCGCCGGCATCGACGCACACTTCGTGCAGGCCAATCACAGCCACTCGGTACGCCATACGCTGCGCGGCCTGCACTATCAGATCCGCCAGCCGCAGGGAAAGCTCGTGCGTGTCTGCAGGGGCGAGGTATTCGACGTGGCGGTGGATATCCGGCGCAGCTCCCCGCGCTTCGGGCAGTGGGTAGGCGTGCACCTCAGCGAGCGCAACCATCAGATGCTGTGGGTGCCGCCGGGTTTCGCGCACGGCTATCTGGCGCTGAGCGAGGAGATCGACTTTCTGTACCAGTGCACCGATTTCTACGCGCCCGAGCACGAGCGCACCATTCGCTGGAACGATGCGCGCATCGCGGTTCGCTGGCCGCTTGCCGAGGGCAGCGTCCCAATTCTCTCGGCGAAGGATGCCGGCGCGCCTGCGCTGGCGCAGGCGGAGACGTTCGAGTGAAGGTGCTGCTCACCGGGGCCGCGGGGCAGGTGGGACGGGCCGTGCAGTCTCTCATGCCGCTCGACGTAGAGCTGCGCGCGCTGCAGCGCCGGCAGCTGGATATCGGCGATGAGCACGCCGTGCAACGCGAGGTGCGCGCCTTCGTCCCGGATCTCATCATCAATGCGGCCGCCTATACGGCGGTGGATAGGGCCGAGTCCGAGCCCGAGCGCGCGGGGGCGATCAATGCCGCGGGACCCGCGCACCTGGCGCGCTCGGCGCTCGCGCTGCCGGCCTGCCGGCTGCTGCACATCTCCACCGATTACGTCTTCGACGGCGCTGGCGACCGTCCTTATCGGCCCGAGGATGCGCCCCGGCCCCTGAGCGTTTACGGCCGCAGCAAGCTCGAGGGAGAACGCGCGGTGCTCGAGCTGCTTCCCGAGCGTGCCGCGGTGCTGCGTACGGCGTGGTTATATGCTCCGCAGGGACATAATTTCGTGCTGACGATGTTGCGGCTGATGCGCGAGCGGGCCGCCGTGCGTGTGGTTGCGGACCAGAAGGGCAGTCCGACGGCGGCGGTGGCCGTCGCGCAGGCTCTCTGGCGGATCGCCGAGCGCCCGCAGCTGCACGGGGTGCTGCACTGGACGGATGAGGGAGTGGCCAGCTGGTACGAGTTCGCCTGCGCGATCGCGCAGGAAGGGGCGGCCGCGGGTCTGGTGCCGCCCGCCGTCACGGTAGAGCCCATAGCGAGCGCGCAGTATCCGACGCCCGCTCGCCGCCCCGCCAACAGCACGCTCGACTGCGCGCGCACGAGCAGTCTGCTCGGCCTCTCGCCCACGCCGTGGCGCACACGGCTGCGCGCTATGCTCTCGAGCCTGGCAGGCAGGCCGGGCACACCCTAGGAAGCACGCATGGCGCGGCTGCTCGTTACCGGCGGGGCGGGATTCATCGGCGCGAACTTCGTGCACTGGCGCCTGCGCGAGCACCCGGGAGAGCCTCTGGTGGTGCTCGATGCGCTCACCTACGCGGGCAACCTCGCCAATCTGGAGACCGTACGCGACCGAGCGGAGCTGCGTTTCGTGCACGGGGACATCCGCGACACGGCACTCATCGAGCGGCTGCTGCGCGAGCAGCAGCTCGACACGATCGTGCATTTCGCCGCCGAATCACACGTGGATCGCTCGATCATCGGCCCGGACGCCTTCATAGAGACCAACGTGGTGGGCACGCACTCACTGCTCAAGGCAGCCCGCCGTGTGTGGCTCGAGGAGCGAGCCGTGCCGAAGCATCGCTTCCATCACGTCTCCACGGACGAGGTCTACGGTTCCCTGGGCCCGGCGGATCCGCCCTTCACCGAGACCACCCGCTACGCGCCCAATTCACCGTATTCGGCCAGCAAGGCGGCATCCGACCACCTGGTGCGCGCCTACCAGCACACGTACGGCCTCGCCACGACGATCAGCAACTGCTCGAACAACTTCGGACCGTATCAGTTCCCGGAAAAGCTCATTCCGCTGACCATCGTGAACATGCTGGAGGGCAAGGCGCTGCCGGTCTATGGCGATGGCGAGAACGTACGCGACTGGCTGCACGTCACCGAACATTGCCGCGGAATCGATGCCATCCTGGCGCAAGGCGCGCCTGGACAGGTGTACAACATCGGTGGCGGGTGCGAATTACGTAATATCGACCTGGTCCGCAGCCTCTGCAGTGTCGCGGACCGCGCCTTCGGAGCGGAGCCTGTCCTGCGCGCGCGCTTCCCCCGCTCGCTGGCGGCGAGCGCCGCGGGCTGCGCCGGCAGCATCACGTACGTGCAAGACCGACCCGGACATGATCGCCGTTACGCCATCGATGCGGCGAAGCTCGAGCGCGAGCTCGGCTTTCGCTGCGCGACTGCCGTGGAGCGAGCACTGCAGGAGACGTTCGACTGGTACGTGCAGCACCAGAGCTGGTGGCGCGGCATTCTCGACGGCAGTTACCGCGCGCTGGGCCAGCGGCCTTTCGCTGTCTTGCAGCAGTAACGCATTCCGGCTCGCTGAACGTACCCTGAATGCCTCACAATAACGTACATCCCTAACCGCTACCGTCCTCGCACCTGACCGCTACCGTTTTTGATCGATGGCCACAGGAGAGTCCATGTCGTTGAGATCGACCATTGCCGCGCAATTCGAAGCCGTCGCACGAGAACAGGGCCGCAGGCTCGCTCCCCTGGCCAATGACCTGAAACTGCTGCAGTCGGGACTGGACTCCCTGAGTTTTGCGCTCATCGTGGCGCGGCTCGAAGACGCACTGGGCTTCGATCCCTTCGATAGCGACGAGGCGGTGCGCTTCCCGGTGACGTTCGGCGACTTTGTCGAGCTGTACGAGGGCCACGCGAAAAGTCGAACCGCCTGAGGGTCACGCACCGCCTTAGGGCCAGGCACCGTGACGGACACACTCGCCGCTTGACGGACACGCTCACCGCCTGAGGCGCCCTCGCTCAGCGGTGAGGCACGGGCTGCTCCCCGGCCCGCCTGGAGCGCACCCATTGCGTCTGGCGTGCCACGACGAACCGCAAATACAACGGCAGCTTCCAGATCGCATAAGGCACTGACAGCGCCAGGGCGGCGAACGAGACGATCCTGCGGCCCGCGTGGTACCAGGAGAGCGCTACGGCCGCTACGAGCATGCTCGAGGCGAGCACCGAGAAGCCCAAGGCCGGCAGGCTTTGAGCGCTCGAGCCGAGCAGGCTGGTGAGGACGCAGACGCCGAGCATCGCGAGCAGCAGCAGCGCCAGCAGCGCCAGTGGCGGCACGCACAGATCCAGCGCCAGCGCGAGCAACCCCGGATTGCAGCGGCGCAGCGACTGCCAGAGCAGTCGCGGAGCCTCACTCAGAATCACACCCAGGTGTCCGTGTTCCCAGCGGGTATGCTGGCTGCGCAGATCCTTTGCCGATTCGGGAAAGCAGCTGGTCACGAGGGCTTGCGGGCAGAACAGAGCCGGATAGCCGCGCAGCGCGAGCTCGATACCGAGCGCGAGGTCTTCGACGATATGGCCGCTCGCGAGCCTGGCCGCGCTGATGCAGGTCCACGGGAAGGCCATGCCCGAGCCCATGAGCTGGCAGGGCAGGCGCCATCGGTGCAGGCCGCAGGGGCGCAGCTCGTTCTTCACCTGCCAGGCGAATGCCGCGATGCGCATTCTCAGCGAGGGATCGGGTGGAGTGAGCATCCGATAGCGGGCCTGCACGGGCCTGTTCGACCTGAGGCAGTGGCGCGCGAGCTGCTCCACGAGCCCGGTAGCGATGCGGCTGTCGGCATCGAGCATGATGACGACCTCGGGAGCAGCGGCGCGCAGGTACTGCACGCCGGCATCGAGCGCGTATCCCTTGCCGCGACGCGCCTCATCGTTGCGTATCACGACCTCGCATCCCGCGCCGGCCGCCAGGGCCGCGGTCCGATCCACACAGTTGTCGGCGATCACCACGAGGCGATCGGTGCTCGAGAGTTGCGGCGCAATCGAGCGCAGCGTGCCGAGGATGCTCGTCGCCTCGTTGTGCGCCGGCACCAGGACCGCAACCCGTGGCCGCCCGGAATGCTCCTGCCGAGACGAGTCTGGCCCTTTTGTCCGTGGGCTGACCGCGAGCACGACCTCGGCAAGCAATACCGCTGCGGGCAGCACCAGCAGTGCGCTGAGGATCCAGAGGACATGCATGAGCATGGCGGTCACGCCGTAGGTGTGGACGCGGCGCTTGGTGCGGGGTGCCCGATGGCATCGGGCGTGTCCGGCCCTGTGGCGAACCCCGCGGCCGACGCCCCTACGGAAGCGACAAACAGCTCTGCCAGTCCATTGCGCTCGATGGCGTGACGGCAAGCTACACGCCGCAGCGCGGCCTCACCCATGAGCCGCAGCTTCGCGGGCGATGCGGCCAGACACTCGGCCATCGCCCGCGAGAGCTCCGGGACCGAGCCCGCCGGCACGAGCCATCCGGTCTCGCCCGGCACAACCAACTCGGGAATGCCCGCGACATAGGTACTCAACACGGGTCGCCCGAGGGCCATCGCCTCCATGATCACGACCGGCAGGCCTTCGGCAAAACTCGCCAGCACCAGCGCACGCGAGGCCAGCAGCTCCTCGCGCACCTGGGAGCCGCTGATCCAGCCGGTGATGCGGATGCGATCGCCCAGGGCGTACCGGGCGATCAGAGCCTCGAGCTCCGGGCGCGTGGGGCCATCGCCCGCCAGCACCAGCTGGCAGTACACGCCCCGGGCCGCGAGCAGCGCGATCGCTTCAATGAGCAGCCGCTGGCCCTTGGTGTGTGTCAGCCGGCCCACGCAGAGCAGCCGCGGTGGCGCCACAGGCGGTGGCGCCGCAGGTCGTGGCGCGGCGGGTCGTTGCGCGGCGGGTGCAGCGTCTGCACCGGCGAAGTATTCTCGCTCGAGGCCACAGTGTGCGACCTTGATCTTCGGCCAGTCGGCCGGATCGCTGCACAGATACAGCTGGCTGCGACCAAAGGAGCTGACGGCGATGACGAAGGCGGCGCGATGGATCTTCTCGCGCAGGCCTACGGGGCGAAAGAATTCCTCCGGTCCGTGCACCGTGAAGCTGTAGGGCGGGCCTCCGAGCACTCGAGCCAGCATGGCGACATCGGCGGAATTGGTGCCGAAGTGCGCGTGCAGGTGCTCGGCACCGAAGCGCCTCGTCAGCGCAACGATGCGGCAGGCCTCGATGAGGTAGATCAGGTGATGCGCGAGCGTGCGATCGGAGCGTCGGGCGCTGCGCATCGCGAGCCAAAGAGCGCTCACGAATCGCAGCGGCGAGCGCAGCAGCATCAGCAGCGGCGCGAGCAGCAGCCGATGCGCGCCGCCCTGCAGGAGGTAATGCGTGCGGCTGCGCTCGGCCCTGTCCTGCGCATCCGGCAGGGGATCATCCGCGCCGCGTACCGCCAGGCGCTGAATCCGCAGGCCCGCTCGCTCCAGCGCGAGGATCTCGCGCCGGATGAAGCTGTGGCTCACCTTGGGGTAGTGATTGATGAAGTACGCGATCCGCGGCGAGCGATCGAGCCGGCCCGCTGACCGAGCCGGCTCGATGCCGTGCGTGCGATGCCCCAGCAGCGCGGAAACGGAGGCGCTTGCCATGGGTGGGTGGATGCGGTCGCTAGAAATTGCCCATCACCGCCCCCAGCACACGCGACTGCGTACTGCTGAGCCGGCGCAGCGCGGCGCGCATGTCACGATAGGGCGTGATGCTAGCACGGCCGACGAGCATGACATTGTGGCAGGTCGCGGCAATGTTCAGCGCGTCCGGATAGCGTGAGACGGGAGGGGTATCCACGATGATGAAATCGTAGGTGAAGCGCCAGCGGCGGATGAGCTGCTTGAGACCTCCGGCTGACAAAAGCTCCGAGGGGTTCGGTGCCGGTGGCATGGCCGGAATCAGTGATAGGAACGGCAGGCCCTGCACGCCGAACAGCTGCGAGGGTTGTCCGAAGGCGAGCGCCTGCGCCAATCCCCACTGTGACTCGATCCCGAACAACAGGTGCTGGCAGGGATTACGCAGATCCGCATCCACGAGCAGCGTACGGCGGTTGAGCTGCGAGAACGCGATGGCGAGCTCGGCCGCCAGATGCGAGCGTCCCTCGCCGCTGCAGGGGCTGAGGACCGCGAAGCACCCCGCTTGCCGGTCCGTCTCCTTCAGGAGCAGCAGTTCCGTACGCAGCGCCCGAATGCGCTCGCCGTAGGGGTGCTGGGCGTTGTGCATGAATGCCAGCTCCGGGCTGGGCCTGCCGACCCCGGCGTGGGTGAGCGAGAGCTGCCGATTGCTGCCCTGGCGGCGCAATGCCTGCTCGACGACGCTGGCCTCCCGACTTGCAAGCGTGGCGCGCGTCCAGGCGCTCGCTTCCTCCGCTTCACGCTCGGTCACGAGCCCGATGTGCACCGCTGCCGCATCGAAGCTCATGCCCGAGCCGCGCATCGAGTCGCTGATGCGCTCGATGGCTTCGGAATTCAAGCGACAGTGGGCGATCAGCGCCTCGCGCAGCTCCTTGGCGTAATCCAGGCGTGCGTCCGCAGCCTGAAACGTATCCTCGAGATTGGCATTCATGCGTGGCTACCGGGGGGCATGGGATCGATTTGCCCGAGCAAGCGCAGCCCGAGCGTGCGTTCCAGGTCGTCCGCACAGCGCAGGCGGCGGTTCAGCAGCAGCTCGTACCCGAATGAGAGCGCAAAGCCGATCAGCAGCGCGACCAGCGATCCTCTGACGAGCCATTCGCGTTTCTTGGTCTTGCTCGAGTACACCGGCGGGGAGGCGGGGCTGATGACGCGCAGGTTCGTGAACTTGTCCACCGAGCTGAACATCGCCTGTTCGTAGCCGGCGAGGGCGTCCTTGTAGACCTCCTGGGCGGACTGCAGGTCCAGTTCCAGACGCCCTCCCTGGCCCTGCACATCGCGCAGCGCCACGACTTTCTGTCGCTGCAGGGCAACCGCCTGCGTGTACCCGGCTTCCAGATCCTGGGCCTGCTTGAGCTGCGTGGCCAGATCCGATCGCAGCATGCCCTGCTCGTTGGCGAGCGAGCGGCTGGTGGCCGCGATCTGCGCTTGCAGTGCGAGGATCTTCGGGTGGTGCGCGCCGTAGATCGTGCGGTCCTGGGCGAGCTGGTTGCGCAGAGTGCGCAGCTCGACGCGCAGCTGCTGCACCTGTGGGGACGCCAGCGCCTCTTCGGAGGAGCGCGGATCGCTCGCCTCTCGCGCCTCGACCGCGCGCGCCGCGTTCTGCGCATCGAGGAGCTTGGCTTCGAGGTCGGCGAGCGCCTGCGTTTCGGTATCCGACTGCTGCGACAGGTCGCTGACGTCCGTCACGCCCTTCTGTGCGCGAAATGCCGCAAGATTGGCTTGCGCGGTCGCCACGCGGTCACGCAGCTCGGAGAGCTGCTCCTCATAACGCTGCGCTCGGCCGCGGCGCTCGGCGAAATATTGGTCGACCACTCCATTGGCGATCGTTGCGGCTTCGGCGGGACTTCCGGCGTTGGCCGAGACATACAGCAGCTGATCGTTCGGGCTGATCTGGATCTGCACGGCGTTGGCCAGCCGCTTGGCGATATAGTCGGGCAGGGCGCGTGGATCGCCCCGGAAACCGCCGTTCCACGCGGGATCGCGGGTGAGGTTCAGCCGGGCGACCAGCGGGCGCAGCAGCGCGGGACTCGTCAGCAGCTCGGACTGCTCGGCCAGATAGGCGGCGAGTTGATCGGCCCCGGGGGCCTGTCCGGATATCGTGCTGTCGCCGCTGACGTCGACCACGAGCGTCGAGGTGGCCGTATAGCTCTTCGGCATCATCAGCAGATAGAACGCCAGCGCGACCGTCAGCAGAAACCAGATGATCAGCGACTGACGCCAGTAAGAGCGGGCTATCGCATGCACCTGCATCAGCGAGATGCCCGGGCCGGCTGCATTGACCACCCGCACCGCTGCGGGTGCAGGCAGCAGAGCCGCGGGGCTCAGAGTTGCAGCGCCGAATTCCCCGAATTGCGGGTCTGAGGCGGAGGATCTCAAAAGATGCTCTCCTTGACGCGGATGTTGTCGCCGGGCTGCACGAGGTCACTCCCCTTGACGCGCATCGTGACCACCTGACCGTCGGTCTGGGTGCGCTCGAGCTCGATGCGCCGCGGGCTGCCGCGCACGTTGACGCCGCCGGCGCGTGCGATGGCCTCCATGACGGTCATGTCGGGCTCGAAACGGTAAGCGCCCGGTGCGCCCACTTCGCCGTAGACGTAGATCATCTGCGCGCGCGGGACGTAAATCGAATCCCCGGCGTGCAGCACATCCTGCGACAGCGGATCCTTCGGATCGGCCAGACCCGTCAGGCTGACGCGCAGGCGATGCGTACCCTGCGGGTCGTTGCGCAGCACATAGACGAAATCGGCGGCGTTCTCCGTCTCGCCACCCGCTTCCGCCAGCAGCTGGATCACGTTGGTGCCCGGATTGATCGGATAACGGCCGGGCTTGGCGACCTCGCCCAGCACCGAAACCAGCTGGCTGTGGGATTGCACGACCTGGATGGTCACGTGCGGCTTCACCAGCAGCTCGTGACTGATCAGCTCCGCCTCGATATGTCGCGCGGCTTCCACCGGGGAGAGCTGCGCCACGCGAACGGAACCGAGCAGCGGTACGCTGATCGTGCCCTGATCCGACACGTAGACATCACCATCCATATCCGGCTGTCCGTAGACATTCACGCTCACGAGGTCGCCGGGCCCGAGTTGCATGAGCTGTCCGTTGCCGTTGGCAGCGTCGGCGCCAGGCGCCGGGTTGGCGTTGAACGCCTGCGCGTCGCCCGAGGGCACGTCGGGAACGGCACCGGCGGCGCAGATCGGCAGCGCCGCAGGAGACAGCAGCAATCCGGCAGAAACGACGCAGATGACTCTCCAATTCATGTCTCGTTCTCACCACCATCGGCGCGGCGATGCGCGTCGGTCGTCTGCGGCCGCGCGCAGTACTTCATCATTGGTCAAATATATATATGATCCTGCGGGCGACAGCCACCGAGACTCGTGCAGTCAGGCACGCCTCGATTCGTAGGACGAGCGGTCAAAAATTCCTACCGTCTCCCTACCGCGAGGAAATGGTTTTCTGTTTGCAATGATTTTAGGATTTGTCGGACAACTGGAAGTGATACTGGCGGCTCGTGCGGATTGTCGGCCGGGATTCATCACTTGTATTCGATCAGCCGCGCCTGTGCGCCCACCAGATAGTGCATGAGAAAGCTCAGCTGACCGAGCAGCTCGGGAAACTTGGCCAGCACCAGGGCGCTGGCGTGCAACCAGTTGTCCGCGCTCGAGCGCCGCCCGCGCAGCGCGATGCGCACGATCTGCAGGGGATAGGCCAGCAGCAACAGCAGCGCCGGATATCCGCACGAAGCCACGCCGCCGATCACGGCGACGGGCAGACACAACCCCCACAGCCACGCGCGGCATGATTGATAGACCCAATGCCGTTCGGGTCCGGCGCCGTGCAGGTAGGCGCCCTGCGCAAACGCGTAGCCGCCTCTGAGCATCCGCCGCCACCACTGTCTGAAGTGATACATCGCGGCATCGTGCAGCGTCATCTTGGCATCGAGCCGCCAGATGCGCCAACCGGCGCGACGCAGACGTACACACAGTTCCGGCTCTTCCCCACAGATCAGCTCGGCCCGATAGCCCCGCACCTGACGCAGCGCACTGACCCGGATCAGGGCGTTGCCGCCGCATTCCTGGGTCTCTCCCGATGGGCATTGCTGCCATTCCAGATCGCACAGGCGGTTATAGAGGGACTGCTGCGGATATTTTTCGCGCTGCTGGCCCCAGACGACGCCGATCCGGGGATGGCGGGCGAGAAAATCCGCCGCCTGCTGCGGCCATTCGGGCGCCAGCTGGCAGTCACCATCCACGAATTGCACGTAGTGCAGTTGCGGATACAGGCGCAGCAGGAACGCAAAGCCCTCATTGCGTGCGCGGGCGGCCGTGAAGGGCCTGCTCGGATCGAGCTCCAGGGTGGGAATACCGAGCAAGCCGCTGACGCTCAATGAATCATCGCTGGAGCCCGAATCCACGTAGACCGTGCGCGCGGCGAGCGGGCGCAGCGAGGCGAAGCAGCTCACGAGGCGCTCGCCCTCGTTGCGGCCGATCACCACCACGCCGAGCCGCTGCAGCCGGGCCGCCGCGCACCGTGGGTCCGATGAGCCTTCGGTCATGCGCTCATCCCGAATGTCGCAGTGGCAGCCCACGCGGAGGCAGGGCGCGCGGAGGTGGCCCACGCAGAGCTTCGCCTCGCGTGAGGTGATCATCCGCCAGCGCCCGCTGATCGATCAGATCGAGGATATGCGGGTCCCGCGTCGCATCGAACTTGCGCGCAAACAGCGCCGTGGAGGCCAGTAGCTCCTCGAGGCAGCGGCTGTCGAGAATGGCCGGATAGGGCGGCAGCGGGTTGTTCCACTTTGCGTAGGTGAGGTCCGTGCCGACCACGCGATTGCGGAAGCTGGAGTTGGATACGATGGTTTGAAAGAAGAGCTCATCCGGTATGAAGCAGCGTCTGAAATAGGCGAGGTATCGCGGATGGGCGCGGATGAATTCGCCGATTTCGGCGACGCAGGGCATGCTCAGGCACCACCACTGCGAACCCCCGTAGGGTTGAAGGTTGACGGTGTCGAGGAACCGGCGGCGCACCGGTACGTGCAGCCAGCGGCTGCGGATGCGCAAATGCCAGTGCAGGATGCGTGCGAGGTCACGGAAAGCGCCGCCCTGCTGCGTCCAGCGGTTCGGTAGCCGCAGGGGAAATGAGTCCATGAACTCGGCCTCTGGATGCTGCTCGAGGAAGCGGCGGATGTATGTGAGAGGCTTGATCGGATAGTGCTGGCCGGAGAGCAGAATGACCCGGTCACGAGGAGTCGCCGCGGCCAGCACGGCCTCTATCCCGGCGATCGTCGCCTGTACGATCTCGAAGCTGCCCCAGTAGCAGCGCCGGCGGGGCAATAGCTGCACGTTGCGGCGAGCTGCCAGTTGCTGCAGGAACTGCTGGCCCAGTGCGTGGCCGGCTTCGTCTCTGGCGGCCCTGTCCAGATGGATGAAGAAGGTCGCCTCGCCATCGTCGAGCCGATCGACCAACCGCGCCAGCTGCAGGGGCAGACGATGCGCCAGAATGATGTAGGCGATGGTCACGGCGGTGCGGTCTGTGATGCGGTCTGTGAGTTACGGGCCGGCTCTGTAGGCGCTCAATTGGCAGGGCAGTAGCGCTTGATGAGCTGGCTGCGCTCGGTGAATACCTGTACGTCGTTGAAGCGCCGCCCGTTACCGGCGGCCGCGCGGATCAGATCCGCCAGACGGGCCCGATCGGCGGCGAGCTCGCGCAGCCGATGCGCGAGCGCGCGCCAGTCGCGCAGGTCGGCATAGAGCCCGCCGCCCCGGCGCGCAGTCAGATCCTCGGCGAAGCGGCTGCGATAACCGATGATCGGCGTGCCGCACAGCAGGGCCTCGATGAGGCAGCGCGGTGATTCCCGGGTGAGGTGCGTGTAGAGCAGCAGATGAGCCGAGCGCATTGCCGCCAGCAGCGCCGCGCGCTCCCGGATGATGCCGGGGAAGCTCACGATGCGCTCGAGGTGCAGGCGTTCGACCCTCTCCTGCATCGCCGCTCGCAGCGTGCCATCCCCGTACCATACGGCCTCGAGCGTGACGCCCAGATCGCGGGCGGTGGCGATCGCCTGCAGCCAATCGAATGGTCCTTTCATGCTCTCCATGCGACCGGCATAACAGATGCGCAGGTTGGGCGATGCGCCCGCTTCCGCGAGCTTGGCCGCGAGCCTGGCCTCGCCGATCCAGTCGGCGCTCGAGCAGTGAATGTCGTGGATGAGATGGCTCTCGCGGCACCAGCGCGCGTACTCGTCGAAGCAGTCCGCGCCGTGCCAGAGCCCGAGCGAGCAGCGTCCTATCAGGTAGCGGTGGTAGGTGCGCACCGCGACCGACATGAGCCGGACGTACAGCTGGCGCAGCAGTGATTTGCCGCGCGCCGCCTGCACGATGATCTGGTGTTCCACGCGGTCGATGTGTATGGCGAAGCGGCGCCGGCGGCGTATCGCCAGCACAGCCGCCACGGCCGCCCAGTCGCCGACCAGGTGACCGATGCCGAACTGCAGATACGTGCTCTGATCGATGTGCCGACCCAGCAGCCGCCGCACCGGTGCGAATGAGCGAAAGAAGGCGCGGTAGCCGTAAGCCCAGGGCAGGGGCAGGAAGGTGAATCGCTCCGGTTCGAAGGACTCCAGGGTCGACCAGCAGATCGAAGCGTCGCCTCGCGCCCGCTCCTCGGGGTAGACCGGCGCTGCGATCGTGATGTGGGGGAAGTGCTCGCTCCAGCGTCGCAGGCCATTGCAGGCCTGCTGCTCGAACAGCAGCGTGCCATCGCGCCGCCGGAAGGGTACGGGCAGCACCAGCAGCATACTGCCGGCAGGCCGACTGCCGCTTCTCGCCGCCGCGCGCGTTTCGAGCGGGCAGGCATCGGCCGCTGGATTACCGACGAGGCTCGCCCGCCGCAAATTCATCTGCCGCAAACTCGTCTGCCGCAAATTCATCCGCAGCAAGCTAAGGACGCGCTTCGGGTGCGGTCACGTGAAGAATTCTGGTTTGTACGTCGGACGCTCTGAAGGCCACGTCATCGCCGTCCCGGGGAACAGCTCGCCGCGCGCCCCGCTCAGGGCCGCGCGCACGAGGGGCCCGAGATTTCCGCAATCCGCGGCCGGCAGCGCGCGGTTGCCAGGCCGCAGCAGGCTGTGACGCAACAGATCGCGCGTGAAATGCGGCGTCCTCGAGGGGCCCCTGTGTCGCAGCCGACTCTTCAGCCAACCCAGGCCATTGGCGAGCAGAGCCACGGCGTCGATCATCGTGGCGCGGGCGAGTCCGACACTGGTGGCAAAGTATCTGCGCCGCGACTCGAACCAGTAAGCGGGCAGACGGGCGGGCCTGCGGCTCAGGTCGGTCACGCCGGTGCTCTGTCCACGCCGGTGCATGACGCGGCTCTGGGGGACGTACCAGGTGGAGAAGCCGCTGCGCCGCGCCCGCAGGCAGAAGTCGGTTTCCTCGAAATACAGAAAGTAGCGCTCGTCGAAGCCGCCGATCGCCGCCAGGACCTGCGCGCGGATCATCATGGATGCTCCCGAGATCCAATCGACGCAGCGCACCTCGTCGTCCATTTCCATCGGCACACGCCAACGTGACAGCAGTCGCGCCACCGGCGAGAAGCTCAGCCCATCGCACAGCTCACTGAGTGCCCCGGGGAAGCGAAAGGCGGTGTTCCACTCCGTGCCATCAGGATTCTCGAAGCTGCTGCCGGCGATGCCGGCCTCGGGATGTGATTCGAGGAAGTCGATCAGCGCGCGGATTGCCCCCGAGCGTGCCTCTGCGTCCGGGTTCAGCAGGTACACATAGGAGGGCGCCGCCTGGGCGTAGGCACGCTTGATTCCGAGGTTGTTCCCGTATCCGAAGCCACCGTTCCTGGGCGCCGTGATCAGGCTCACCCAGGAACACCAGTCGTTCGCGGCCACGGCCTGCGAGATCGCCGCTACATCCCCGGAGGCGTTGTCCACGACCACGGCGCGGATGGCGAACCCGGCACTCGCGCGCTCTGCGGCGAGCGATCGGAGTGCGGCGATGGTCAGCGCCGCGGTGCGGTAGGTAACGACGATGACCGCCACACTGGGCTCGCGCATCGCCTGCACCGCGCACGACTGCGCCGCACACGACTGTGCCGCACGCGACTGCGGATGAGCGGGATTCAAAACCGGATTCTCAGCGCCGGCATCAGCGCCATCAGCAGACTGCTGGTCGCGTAAGCGCCGGCGGACAAGCCACACAGGAAGCCGACCTTGTACAGCTCGTAGCGCACGACCAGCAGCCCCTTGCGCCGCTGCAGCCACAGGTAATAGATGAGTGGGGGCAGACCACTGAGCGCCATGCCGTACACGAAGCCCATCAGGCCGAAGAGCGCGTAGCCGGTCACGCTCGCCGCGAACATCCAGATCGCCCGCAGCACGTTGCCCACCAGGATGATGTGTGACTCTCCGGTCGCGATCAGCATGTCCTCGGCGGGAGAGGCCAGGGCGAGCAGGGCGGCGCGCAGCATGAAGGCCTGCAGCACTGCGCCCGCCAGGGCGTAGCGCGGATCGTAGAGTGTTCTGATGATGAGCTGGGCTGCGCCGCCCACGGCCGCGGGCACTGCCAGGATGATGAGGAACACCCGGGCGTTTTCCACGTAATACTTGATGGAGAAGGTGTCCCGATCGGCGCGAAAGTTATGCGCGCAGCGCGGGTAGAGCACCATTTGGCTGATTTTGGAGATGAGCCCTTCGACCTGTCCCGCCAGATTACCGGCAAGTCCGTAGATGCCCATCAGCTTCAGATCGAAAAAGCGCAGGAAGATCACCCGGTCGAACTGATTCAGGACGAGCGTCAACATGCTCGAGGGCATGGCGAAGCGGGCGTAGGAGAGTATGTCGCGGGCTGCCTCGCGATCGAGGCGGAATCGCGGTCGCGCTTCCGGATAGAAGCCATAGCTCATCAGCGTCATGACGCCACGGCCCAGCAGAATCGCGTACAGCATCGCCCAGTAGGTGCGCGAAACGAAGTAGCAGAAGGTGATCGCGAACAGCGTGGAGGCGAACGTGGCGCCCAATTCGCTGTAGACGATGATGCGCGATCTCTTGCGGCGCACGGCCAGGGGAAACGCCATGGACTCGAGCCCGCCGAGCAGGAAAGTCACGGAAAAAATGCGTAGCGGCGCCGCCAGTAGCGGGGTCCCGTAGATCGAGGCGACGAGCGGCGCGGCCAGGAACAGGATGATCGTATTGGCGCTGGAGCGGATCATCCGCAGCGTCCACGCGGTGTTCAGGTAGCGTGGCTCATCCCCGCCGCGGTGGCGTATCACCGGAACGGAGCCGCCCAGATCCGAGATCATCTCGACGATGTAGGTCACCGAGACCAGTATGGTGATGATTCCATAAGCCTCGGGGGCGAGCAGGCGCGTCAGCACCAGGCTGCTGCCCAGCCGCAGCAGCGCCTGCCCCACGAACGTCGAGACAGTGGCAAACAGATCACTCTCGAGGTTGAGGAGGCGAGCGATCCGCACAAAGCTAGCCCCAGCGCGCAGTACGCACCCGGTAGGCTCGCGCCCCGGGCGACAAGGCCGGGTGCGCAGCGCTCGCAGTGCCCGCGCCGCTCGTAGCACCCGCCGCGGATGCAGCACCCGCCCCGCTCGCAACACCCGCCGCGGTTGCAACACCGGCCGTGGTCGGGGCGGCCGTTGCAGCGATCGCCTGCTGGTGAAGCGCGCCGAAGCGTGCGTATGCGACGCCCAGGCCGCCGAGCACGAAGTACAGCTTGCTGTAGGTGAAGATGAAACTGCAGTTGGCGAGCATCACCAGGGTGCCGACGATGCAGGCGACCAGTGCGGCGCCCAGCGCAGCCAGATCGGGACTGGACTGCGCGTAGCTGCGTGCTACGCGATAGGTTCTGGCAAGCGGGGCGAGGATGAAGCCGGCGAACAGCGCGAGTCCGATGAGCCCGTAGAAGAGAGCGACCTGCGCGTAGGTATTGACCAGGTCGATGATGCCCTGACCCTGCCGCATGTCCTGCAGCTTGTTGTAGGCGAATGGATCGCCGAGCCAGGGGTGCTGCTGAATGAGCTGCCACGCCTCGGCCATCAGATAGCGGCGGTAGAGAAAATTGACGCTATCGACCGTGCCGCCGAAGAAGGGGATGGTGGCGATGACCTTGTCTCCCAGCGGAGTGAGCATCAGGGCCGCGGCGAAGGCGAGCAGCACGCCGCCGGTCTTCAGCAGCGTGGAGGAACGCTGCGGCGATACGGCCGCGTAGGCGAAATAGATCGCGATGGCGCCGAGCCACGGGCCGCGCGAATAGGCGGCGAGCAACCCGAGCCACAGGCAGGGCACGGCCGCGCTCCTGCGCAGCCTGACCTCATATCGCCACAGAAACAGCCACAGGCCGCAGCCGATGGCGAGCAGGTAGCCGAGGGCCAGCGGGTCGCCGGCAGCCGCTTGCGCACGTAGGAGGTGATCGCGCATGAGGTACGTGCTCGCGAAGGGGCTGCTGCTCCAATGGGCTGCGACGCCGTCGTACAGCAGCCAGTGACGCAGGCTTTCGAAGACCGCAATCGGTGCGGCGATGGCGCAGCACACGCACAGCGCGACGATGGCTTCCGCAATGGCCCGGGGCGTGCAGCAGTAGCGGCGCACCACGTAGTAGACCACGTAGGCGTCGATGAAAAAGAGAAACGCACGCCGCAGCGCGTTGGTGAACGAGTCGGACAGCACGGCGCTGCTCGTCACCTGCGCCATATCCGGTCGCACGTAGATGAGCGTCTGCAGCAGCCCGTAGCCGAGCAGCAGGAGGTCGGCGAGCTCGAACCTGCGAGCCGCCGTGGCTGGCGCCGTGGCCTGCCGTGAGGTCCACAGCCGCCAGGCCGCGGGGATCAGGATGCAGAGGGACATCAGCCGGTAGATGTCCAGACCAAACAGCTTGTTGATACCGATGACGGGAATGGCGACGAAGACGCTCGGCACCACCTGCAGCAGCAACAGGTACAGCGCCACCGGATTCGAATCCTGCATCGTGGCCCATAGCAGCAGCGGCGCGGCCACCAGCACGAACCACCAGAAATTCGGTGTCACGAACCCTGCGATCGTCAGGACGAACCACAGCAGGCAGCGCCGGTGGAAATCCGCGGCAGTGCTGAAGCGCAGCGCGAGCGGCCTGGCCAGCAGCAGGACGATGGTCCCGATGCCGAGCACGACGATCAGAGCCTTGAGGTCAGATGACATGCGCGGTGCTCATTACCCTCCCAAGACGGGCATTTCCGCAGGAGTCCCTGCAGCATGGCCGTCGCAATAGACTAGGGATTCATCCCCCGCAGCCGTCAGTTCCGATGAGCAGCAGTTCCTGTAGGAATTCGTGAGGTATCCGTTACGGCGCTGCCCACCCTCGGCCGAAGATGGAAGCAAAGGGTATATTCGCCACAGGTCGACTCCTGCCATAGGTAGTTGCGCATACCGGACCTGAAGGCCTGCGCACAGGACTGGCCGTGCAGCTCAATCGACAGATTGCGGACCCGGCTCAGCCAGGATGTATCACCTGAAAAGAGCGCCGACTCGCTGCCCTCTATATCGATCTTCAGTAGATCGACGCTGCCTCCAGGCACTCGATCGATGAGCTCCTGCATGCTGAATGCCGGCACACGCACTCCGCTGCCGAGAGGCTCCTGCACGGCCCTGGCCCATTCCCGGCCATCGCCGAATGCGGTCGATAGCTCCAATTCCCCGGATCGGGGCCATGCGGCGCCCTGAAGACATTCAGCCCTGCGTCCGTAGCGCGCGAGATTTGCGAGCATGAGCGCGTAGTTGCCCGGATCCGGTTCCACGGCAAGCACCAGGGCTGCCGGCCACTTGGATAGAAATACGGCACTGGCGAGGCCGACGTTTGCCCCGAGATCGATGACAGTCCGGATATTCGCAAGACCGTCGATGAAACGATATTCATCCTTGAGGAAGATCTGCCAGAAGACAGCGGCATCCGATGATGAGCCCATACGCAGTGAAATCGGATGCCTGAGGCACGCGGGCCGCAGCCCGACAGGGCTCTCGAGCATCTGGTGGGTGTTGAGCGTTTGCAGGATGTACCAGCGCAGGCCACATCGCAGGCCGAGCTTCCTTTGATACTCGCGCAGGGCTCGTACACGTGACGCCATATCCCGCATGTCGCCTCCCACGGATAGACTAGGGATTCATCCCCCGCGGCCGGCAGGTCTCATGAGCAACAGTTCCTGTAGGAATGGATGAAGCGCCGCTTGGGAGAAAGGATGAGGCTCGCAGCCGAGCGCTCACGCAGGGTCTATGCCACGTGGACGACGGCCGGGTAGGGCGCCGCGGCAGCGCTTTCCGGGCCCACGCAGGTGGTACCATAATCCTCGCGGCACCGGCTGACTCTGCGATGGCCTCGGGGAGCCGATAACAGATTGAACAACAATCCGAATGCCATGGTGCCTGATTGAGCGCAGCCGCTGTGGACGAACTGGCGTTGCTGCCGCAGCACGGATCGCGCGAGCCGCTGTATTTCCCCGCCGGCGGACATCAGCTGTTTGCCTGGCTGCACTGGCCCGGCGGTCGGCACCTGGCGGACCTGGGTCTCGTGATATGCAAGCCCTTCGGGTATGAATCGATCTGCGCCAACCGCAGCATGCGCGAATTCGCCGACGCGGCCGCGGCGATCGGCGTGCCCGCGATGCGCCTGGATTATGCGGGCACGGGAAATGCCGAGGATTTGCCACCGGGCAGCGAGCAGCTGTCGGTCTGGACGCAGGACGTGCTTGCGGCGGCGCGTGAGTTGCAGCGGCGCGCGGGCGTGAAGCGCGTATGTCTGCTGGGCATCCGCCTGGGGGCGCTGCTGGCAACGCTCGCGGCGATGCAGTCCCCGACCGTGAGCGCCCTGGTGCTGATTGCTCCGGTGCTGAGCGGCCGGCGCTATCTGCGCGAGTTGCGTCGCGTGCAGCTGGCAGCCTCCGATGTCGCCGTCGTCGCTCCGACCGGGGACTGCGCGCACGATGCCGCGCCCGGTACATTCGAGGTGAGTGGCTTTGCGCTGTCGGCCGCGACGATCCAGGCCCTTCAGGGTCTCGATCTGAGCGAGCCCAAGCTCGCCCCTGCCGGACAAATTCTGCTGATCGATCGAGACGACCTGCCCGGCGCCGAGGATTGGTCACGCAGCCTCTCGCGGCTCGGTGCCGCGGTCGACTATCGGGTACTGCCGGGTATCGTGGCGATGGTGTGGACGGCTCCGCATTTCAGCTCGATCCCGCGGGCCATGATCGAGGCGACCCATCACTGGTTGGAACGACTCGTCCGGGCTGCGGCTCCTCGCTCTGAGCCGCTGCCGCGGCGCACTGCGCCCGCGCCACAGCGCCGTGGCTCCTCGTCGGATTCCAGCGCGAGCGTGCTGCGGTTGTCGGATCCCGGGGAACCCAGCCCGGCGCTGACGGAGCGACCCCTGTTCTTTGCGGCGGAACCGATGCGCTTCGGCATACTCACCGAGCCGCCCGCGGGGCAGGCGCGACGCCGCGGCGTCATTTTCCTCAACGACGGGGCGACCTACCATGTGGGAGCCAACCGCCTGAATGTCGCACTCGCGCGGCGCTGGGCGCGCGAGGGCTACACGGTATTGCGCATGGATCTGGCGGGCCTCGGCGAGAGCGATGCGCGCGCCGGGCAGCGATTCGACGAGCCGTTTCCTGATGGCGCCATCGAAGATATCTCCACCGCGGTTCGGTACCTGCGCTCCTCCTGTGGCAGCTCCGAGGTGACGCTCGCAGGCCTGTGCAGTGGCGCGTATCACTGCCTGCGCGCGGCCGTCGATGGGCTGCCCGTGGACCGCATTCTGCTGATCAATCCGCAGAACTATTTCTGGAAGCGCGGCATGACGGTCGAGGACCTGCAGCTGGTCGAGATCGTGAGCGCACCGAGCAGGTACCGCCAGCGCATGCTGTCGATACGCAACTGGGGTAAGCTGCTGCGCGGTGAGGCGGATGTGCGGCGCATCGCCTGGGTGCAGCTGAACCATGCATGGCTCAGGCTGAAGGTGCTGCTCCGGGACACGGCCCGCCGCCTGCACATCCGCCTGCCGCAGGATCTCGCTCATGAGCTCGAGCAGCTCGTGGGGCGTGGAGTACAGGTGGTGTTCGTCTTCGCCTGGGGCGAGGTGGGATTGGAGCTGTTGAAGATGCAGACCGGCTCCACGCTCGATAAGCTCGGAGAGCGCTGTCGCGTGCACATCATCGAGGGTGCGGATCATATCTTCAGTCAGAGCGGGCCCCGCCGGCTGCTCGAGGACATCCTCAGTCGTGAGCTGCTCGTTCCACGGGTGGTTTCGGGCATGGCGCGGTCCCTGCTGGCCGCGACGGTGCGCTGAGATCCGCAGCGCGATACGGAACCGCCTCGCGGTACTGGTCCGCCTGGCGATACTGGTCCGCGTATGAGCGCCGCGGTGGTGAGCGCACCTGCCCCATCACCCGCAAATCCGGCGCGCCACTGCCGCGTGCTGGCCGCGCTCTTTCCTGGCCTGCCGGTGCAGGGTGCGCAATTGCACTACCACTCCGCCGCCGTGCTCGATCCGCGAGCACTGCTCACGCGAGAGGAGTGGGACGGTATCCGCCACTGCGCCCCAAAGCGCATACACGACTTCACGGCGGGGCGGATGTGCGCACGACGAGCGCTGCAGGGGCTCGGTGTGCGCGACTTCAGCCTGCGGGTCGGCCCTGATCGCTGTCCACTGTGGCCCCGAGGCGTCATCGGCAGCATCACGCATACGCAGGGCTACAGCGCGGCCGTGGTCGCCCGCGCTGACGCCGTCGCGGCTCTGGGCATCGATACCGAAGTGATCAGCGCCGTGCACGCACGGCTCTGGCCATCGATCTGCACCTGCGCGGAGCTCGAGCGGCTGCGACAGCTCGATCCCGAGAGTCGCATACGGGCCGCAGCCTTGACCTTCGCCGCCAAGGAAGCCTATTTCAAATGCCAGTATCCGCTCACGCACGAGCTCCTGGGCTTTGAAGCCGTGCAGCTCGATGACATCGAGGTTCACGGTGCTCGATTCCGGGTGTTACCGCGGCAGGGTCGGCTGCTCGCCGGGCCCTCCGGCACTGTCGCCGCCGCGCCGCTCGAAGGTCGCTACCGCCTTCACGGCGCGTTCATCACCGCGGCGCTCGCGCTGCCGCTCTAGCGAAATTCCGGCGCGGTCACCAGCGCCGCCAGCTGCGGTGAGCGAATGATGGTGTAGTGATCTCCCTGAACATCGCGCACGGTGAGGCTGGGAGCGAGTGGTCCCCAGATGCGTCGCGGGTCACAGCGGTCCGAGAAGCGCAACTCCGAGCGCAGCAGCGTCAGGGGGAAGGTGCACGCGCGCGGCTGATAGGTGGCGTACGCCGTCAAACCTGCCTGCAGCACGCGCAGTACGTTGGCGGGCAGATCCGTAGGCTGCGACAAGGTGGCAGCCTCCCCCGGCTGGGTGGAGCGCTGAGGCGGCCAAAGCGCCTGCAGTGCGCGTGCGGCCTCCTGCGCGAGACCGCGCCAGGCTCGAGGCGGGGTGCGCAGCAGCCGTCGCACGGCGCGGCCACCTCGGCGCAGCAGGTATTCGAGGCGAGCTCGTGCAGGCCAGAAGCGTTCGTGCGGGGTCGTGTCGAACAGCACCACCAGCGCCGGCTGCTCTGCCGCCGCGGCCAGCATCTGCCCCATTTCGTAGGCGACCAGACCGCCGAAGGAATAGCCGGCGATGCGGTAAGGACCGTGCGGCCAGACTGCACGTATTTCCTGCAGGTACAGGCGCGCCATGTCCTCGATGCGATCGAGGGCAGTCTCATGGGTTTGAAAGCCGGGTGCTTCCAGGCCATAGATGGGCGCCGGATAGTCCAGAGTGCGCGCCAGTCTCTGTAGCTCGATGGCGGTGCCGCCGACTCCCGGCACCAGGAACAGCGGCACCCCGCCGCTCGCCGATTTCAGCAGCCGCAATGAGCTGCGCGTCGGGGCGCTCATGGTGCCGGCGCGATTCACCGCGTCGAGCAATCCGGCAATCGTCGGCGCCTGGTACAGCAGGGCCAGTGGCAGCTCCCCGCCGCTGCAGCGCTGCACTTCGTGCACCAGGCGCAGCGCCGTGATCGACTCACCGCCCAGGTCGAAGAAATTATCGTCGGCCTGCAATCCTTCCACACCCAGCGCCTGCTCCCAGATGTGAATCATCTGCTGCAACGTCAGCTCTCGCGCTCTCCTGCCAGCCGGCAGGGCGGCACGCTGGCTGCGCGCAAACTGCAGCAGCGGCTCGAGGCTCGCGGGATTGCGCAGCGCCTGTGCGTTGGCCGCAGCGTTACCGTTGAGGGCAGCGCGCGCGCTCGACTCCGAGCGCTTGCCGCTATAGGTGACCGGCAGCTCCGCGACCTGCAGAATCACGTCCGGTACGTGTGCAGGGGAAGCGCGGGTCAGCAACTCGTGCTCGATGCGCCTGATCAGTGCATCATCGAGCTGCTGCCGGGGCTGTAACACGACCAGCAGTGCCAGGCGGCTGCCCCCCACCTCATCCGGTGCGCTCTGCTCCACCGCCATAGCCTCGGAGATCTCCGGCAGGTGGCGCAGGATGCGATAGATCTCGGCCGGCCCGATGCGGATGCCCCGCACGTTCATGATGCCGTCCGTGCGCCCGTGGATCAGGGCGGTGCCCTCGGGTGTGAACTCGATCAGATCGCCGTGAGTCCAGCAGCCCTCATGCTGCGCGAAGTAGGCCGCATGAAAGCGCGCTCCCGACGGGTCGTGCAGGAACCCCAACGGTCGGGACGGAAACGGATTCGCGCAGACCAGCTCGCCGATGGAAGCGGTGGGCGTCCCCGGATCTGCGACGGCGCGCACATCCAGTCCCAGACTGCGGCACTGGCACTCGCAGGCATAGGCGGGTTGGTTGGGATTGCCGAGCACGAAGCAGCCGATGATATCGGTGCCCCCGGAGATCGACTGCACCGGCAGGTGCTTGATGTGCTCGGATACCCAGGTCTGATCGGACGGATACAAGACCGAGCCGGTCGACAGCAGCGCGCGCAGCGCCGTGAAGTCCAGCCCGTCGAGCGCACGCGCATCACTACGCTGGCACAACTGCAGATAGGCGGGGCTCGTGCCGAATACGGTGACGCGCTCGCGCGCAACGATGCCCCACAGCGATTCCGCCGAGCTCACGGGACCGTCGTAGAGCACGAGCTCTGCGCCGCTGGCCAGTGCGGACAGCTGCCAGTGCCACATCATCCAACCGATCGAAGTATGAAAGAACAGCTTGTCTGCGGGGGACAGATTACAGTGCAGGCGGTGCTCCTTGAGGTGTTCGAGCAGCGTGCCGCCCGCCCCGTGTACCAGGCACTTCGGTGTTCCGGTGGTGCCCGAGGTAAACAGGATGAACAGCGGATGATTGAAGGGGCGGCGCTCCCACTGGGGCTCGACGGCGTTCGCGTGCGCTTGGATGAGCTGCCCGGCACTGAGCACCGGACATGGTAGCTGCGCCGTCGCGGCGGCTGCATCCAGCAGGAGCACGCAACGCAACGTGGGCAGCGCGCCTACCGCCTCCTGCAGGCGTGCAGATGCCTGTCCCGAGGCGCCACCCGGGCTGGACAGATCACTCATCAACACGACGGGCTCGACCTGTCCGAGCCTGCCGAGCAGTGCCTCGCCGCCCATCTCCGGAGCGACCGTCGCCACGGGACATCCGAGCGTTGCCGCGGCCAGCGCGGCGATGACGGCCGCCGCGTTGTTGTGCGCGATCAGGCCGACGTGCTCTCCGGAGCGCAGGCCCTGCGCGCTGAGACCGGCAGCGAGCGCGCAAATCTGTGAGCGCAGCGCGTGCAGTGACCAGCGCTGCACCGAGCCATCCGCATGCACTGCGCTGAGCGCCGGGCGGGCAGCATCGGTCGCATCCCTCAGCAGCAGATTCTCCGCGTAGCTCAGGGACAGGTGCGGAAAGAACTCAGCGTGCTCGCAGCGCGTGTCGGTCAATGCGGGACGCAGGGAGCCGTCATGGCGTAGTCCGGACCACTCGATCAATAGACTCCAGAACTGCACCGCCTCGCGCACGCTCCAGGCGTCGAACTGCCCGTAGTGAGCGAAGCGCTGGCCTGCATGCTCCTCGCAGAAGCGCATGAAAGCGCTGAGCTGTGTCGTGGCGACTTGCTCAGCGTCCGGCCGAAACAGCGGCTCTCGAAGAGCTGGCACTGAGACGCTGACGGCAGGCGCACTCAAGGCGAGTTGGCCTCTCTCGGTCACCGGACCGACTGGCCACGCACTCTATGGCTGGCGCATAAACGCCGCAGCTGGCTGCATCCGAACACCCTGTCGGCGTTTTCCGAATAGCGCCGCGGCATAGCGGCAGCGTTGGACGGCCGTGTCTGCGAGACATCCCTGCCTCATGCAGCCGGATCCTCGTATAGAATCAAGGCCCTGTCGCTCAGGGTTGTTCGAGAAGTACATGCCGCAAATCGCCGATGCGCAGACGCCGTCGCCGCCCGCCCGGTCCGCGGCGGCCGTGCCGGCTATCAAGGTGCCCCTGCTGGATCTGAGGGGGCAATATCAGGCGATCGCCGCCGAAATCATGCCGATTCTGGAAAAGGTCTGTGAAAGCCAGCAGTTCATCCTCGGCCGATACGTGACGCAGTTCGAGAGCGCCGCGGCAGACTACTGCGGTTGCCGCGAGGCCATCGGCGTCTCATCGGGCACCGACGCGCTGCTGCTGGCCTGCATGGCGCTCGGGATCGGCCCCGGGGATGCGGTCGTGACCACCCCGTACAGCTTCTTCGCCACCGCGGGTGCGGTCGCTCGCGCCGGCGCGCGGCCGCTGTTCTGCGACGTCGATGCCGCGAGTTTCAACATCGATCCTGCCGCGGTGCGCGCGCTGCTCGAGCAGCACTGCGAGCGGCGCGCAGGCGAGCTGGTGCACCGCTCGAGCGGTACGCGCGTACGGGCGCTGCTGCCGGTGCATCTGTTCGGCCAGTGCGTGGACATGGCTGCGCTGCGTGCGCTTGCGCTCGAGTATCGGCTGCGGCTCATCGAAGATGCCGCGCAGGCGATTGGCGCGCAGTGCGCCGACGGGGCGCGTGCCGCAAGCGTGGGCGACGTGGGCTGCCTGTCGTTCTTTCCGACCAAGAACCTCGGCGCCTTCGGGGATGCGGGCATGTGTACCACCCAGGATGCCTCACTCGCCGAGCATATGCGTGTGCTGCGCGTTCACGGTGGCAAGCCCAAGTATTACCACGCCTTCATCGGCGGTAATTTCCGTCTCGACGAGCTGCAGGCCGCCGTGCTGCAGATCAAGCTGCGGCATCTGGACGCCTGGACGGCCGCGCGCGCGCGCAATGCCGAGCTCTACGCGCAAATGTTCTCGCGCGCGGGTCTCGTCGAGCGTATCGGCCTGCCGGCCGCCGCCGCGGGGGCGCGTCACGTGTGGAATCAATATGTGATACGCGCTGAGCGGCGCGATGCACTGCGCGCGTATCTCACGCAGCGAGGCGTCGGCACCGAGATCTACTATCCGGTTCCGCTGCACCGGCAGCAGTGCTTCGCCCATCTGGGCCATGCCGCGGGAGAGTTTCCCATCGCCGAGCGCGCCGCAGCCGAGTCACTGGCGCTGCCGATCTTTCCCGAGCTGCAGCCGCAGCAGCTGCAGTACGTCGTCGAGTGCATCGCGGCGTTTTACTCGTAGCCGCGCCATGTGGATGTGGGAGTGGATCGGCGGGCCTGGAGCGAGCGAGCGCGTGGCGCTCATCACCGATGGCGCGCGCATCGGGCTTGCCGACTTCGCCCGGGCCTCCGCATTCGCCGGACGGCTCGAGGAGCTGCGCGATCGCTGCGTGCTGCTGGCCACGGCGGATCAGCTGTCCGCCGCGCTCGCGCTGCTCGAGCTCGATGGGGTGGTGCGGCGGCTCGTGCTCTGTCCGCCGGATCTGGCGGCGGCGCATCTGCCGGCCGTGATCGCCGAGGCGGGCGCCGAGATCTGCGTACACACTGCGGCGCCCGCCGCGAAATCCCCGGCGACCGCTCTGCCGGCCGTGCCGGTGCAGTCCGCTCTGCAGCCGATGCCGCTGCAGCGACGCGCCTCGCACGCGACCGAATGGATCCTGCTGACTTCCGGCACGAGCGGCCCGCCCAAGCTGGTCGTGCACACGCTCGCGAGCCTGACGAGTGCGTTTGCGCCGAGGCATGCGGCGGGGCATGCGGCGGCAGGGCATGCCTCGGGGCTCGCCCCGGAGCCGGCTTCGCACACCGCCCCCGCGCCGGTGTGGAGCACCTTCTACGACATTCGACGCTACGGCGGCCTGCAGATTCTGCTGCGCGCGCTCGCGGGCGGCACACTCGCGATCGATTCGTCCCACGGCGCGCTGCCCGAGATGCTGGCGCGTGCCGCCGCCGCCGGGGTCACGCATGTGACGGGCACTGCCTCGCACTGGCGAGCCGTGCTCATGAGTGGCGCGGCGGGGCGCATCACGCCGCAATACGTGCGTCTCTCGGGTGAGATTGCCGACCAAGGTATTCTCGATGCGCTGCACGCCGCCTACCCGCAGGCGCGCATTGCGCACGCCTTCGCCTCCACCGAGGCGGGTGTGGCCTTCGAGGTGCAGGACGGGCACGCGGGGTTTCCAGCCGCCTGGGTCGAAGCCGCAGAGGCACCTGGAGGAGTCGCGCAGCTGCGCATCGTGGATGGCACGCTGCGGGTGCGCTCGGCCGGCGCGGCTGCACGCTATCTCGGCTCCAGTGGCGCATCGCTGCTCGATGCCGACGGTTTCGTGGACACCGCCGATCGCGTGGAGCTGCGCGAGGGGCGATACCACTTCCTCGGCCGCAGCGGCGGCATCATCAACGTGGGAGGCCTCAAAGTGCACCCCGAGGAAGTCGAGGCGGTGATCAACGCACACCCCTGGGTGCGCCTCTCGCGGGTACGCTCGCGCCGCAGTCCGATCACCGGATCGCTGGTGGCGGCCGAGGTGGTGCGCGCCGAGCAGGGCGTGGGGGCCGTGCCGAGCGATGGCGAGCTGTCGGCCCAGCTTCTGGAGCGTTGCCGCGGCCAGCTGGCCGCCCACAAGGTGCCGGCCGTGGTGCAGTTCGTGCCTTCGCTGCCCGTTTCGGCAGCGGGCAAGCTGGTACGCTCCGATGCGTAACGTCATCGTCACCGGGGCGAGCCGCGGTCTCGGTCTGGCCGTTGCCACGGCCCTGGCCGCCACCGGCGAGCGCGTCATCGGCATCGCACGCCAGGAGAGCGAGGCATTCCGGGCCGCCCGCGACGCCGCGGACAGGACCGGCAGCGGTGCGCTCGCTTTCCAGGCTTTCGACCTCACGGACACGCACGCCATCGGCGCTCTCGTGAGCTCGCTGCGTGAGCAGTACGGAGCGATTTACGGGCTGGTCAATAACGCGGGTCTGGGCACGGGTGGACTGCTGCCGATGATGCGCGAGGAGCAGATCGAGAGCCTCGTGCGCCTCAATACGCTCGCGCCGATGATCCTGACGCGGCATGTGGTTCGTTCCATGATGCTCGAGCGTGCCGGCCGCATCATCAACATCGCCTCGGTGGTGGCCGCCACGGGCTTCAACGGCCTGTCCGTGTATGCGGCGACCAAGGCCGCGCTGATCGGCTTCACGCGCTCGCTGGCGCGCGAGGTCGGTCAGCTCGGCATCACCGTGAACGCGGTGGCGCCGGGCTTCATCGATACGCAGATGACTCGCGGCATGGACGCGGCGATGCGCGACAAGATCGTCCGGCGCAGCGCGCTGCGCCGGCTTGCCGAGCCGGTGGACGTCGCCGCGGCCGTGGAATTTCTCATCAGCGAGCGCGCACGCAACATCACCGGCGTGACGCTGACGGTCGATGCGGGCGGCACGGCTTAGGGCTCAGGAGGTTCGCACGGTGACCGAGACGGGTTTTGGTCACGCCACGGCTGATCACAGCGTATCCTTCGGAGTCGTCATGATCAAAGAACACGACTGCATAGTCCTGACGAGCGATCTACCCTCCGAGGGTCTGATTTCAGGGGATGTTGGGACCGTCGTCCATATCCATCGCAACGGATCCGCGTACGAGGTGGAGTTTGCTACGCTTACCGGGAAGACTGTCGCCGTAGCTACCGTGCTGCGATCTCAGTGTAGGCCTATTGGTCACCGCGACATTAGCCACGTACGCGAACTGCACGCTGCCTGATCCGCGTCGTCAATGACGCGCTGCCGGGGTTCGCGGGGCCCCCTCAAGGGGCTGAATCGATTGCCACCAACCTGATCGAACCCCATGCAATCCATCGGTCTTACCGCCCTCGTTGTCCGTGACTACGACGAAGCCCTGCGGTTCTTCGTGGGGACGCTTGGCTTTGAGCTCATAGAGGACAGCTGCATTCCCGAGCAGGACAAGCGCTGGGTGGTGGTTGCGCCTCCGGGGTCCAAGGAATCCCAACGCCGGACAGCACCGCCTGATGCTCTCCTATAGCCTTTCTACAGCCCTATAGCCGAACGTCACCGACCTGTAATCGCCGATGCAGTGTCGGGTCCAGTCTGACGAATTCCCCTCGCGCTCGATCATCGAAATACAGTGGATCACTCACCATGGCTGGGTCATAACCCTCGGCGACGAGCTGCTGCTTGCTGAGCTTGAACGTGCCGGTGAGCGTGAGCGTTGGCACGAGCCGCAGGAACAATGGACGCGCGTACTCGGGCAGTGCCCGCGCCACCTCGGCTCGAAAGGCGCCGAGGTCGAAGGATGGCTCGAGCACCAGCGCCGCCATGCCGGCTCGTCCCTCGGTGTTTGGCACCGCCACGCCATAAACGGCCGCATCGCGCACACCGGGGCACGCGCTGAGCGCGGCGGCCACCTCGCTCGTCGAGACGTTCTCGCCCTTCCAGCGGAAAGTGTCGCCGAGCCGCTCGACGAAGTAGAAGAACCCCTGCGGGTCCTGTCGCAGCAGATCCCCGCTGCGATACCAGCGATCCCCGGGCGCGAACACGTCGCGCAGGATTTTCTGCCGCGTCGCCTGCACGTCCGCGTAGCCCTCGAAGCGCGCGCCCGGCTCGGCGCTCGCGGCGTCGCCGGTGGTGGCCACGCCGGTGGTGGCAGTGGCGGCGTCGCCGATGGGGCCGATCTCCCCGATGGCCTCGCCGGCCTCGCCGGCAGCCACGCGCTCGCAGCGTCCCGCGGCGTTGCGCAGCGGCGCGGCGCTCTCATGATCGACCCGCACCAGTGCGACACGCACGCGGTGCGCGAGAAATGGCGGGATGCGGCCGACAGCACCCACTCGGCCCTCGCAGTTGTAGAGCGAGAAGCTGCCCTCGGTGGCCGCGTAATACTCCAGGATCTGCGGGATGCGGAAGCGCTCGCAAAACCTCTCCCACACCGGCGCACGCAGGCCATTGCCGCAGCAGAGCCGCAGCACGTGGCGCGTCTCCTGCGGATCGGCTGGCTGGGAGAGCAGGTAGCGGCAAAGCTCTCCGATGTATTGAAACAGCGTGCAGCGCTCACGCACCACGTCCTGCCAGAATTCACGCGCCGAGAAGCGCTCGCGCAGCACCAGCGAAGCCCCGCGCGCCAGCACGCTGCCGGTCGCCACCACGCCACCGATGCTGTGATACATCGGCAGGCAGTCGTACATGCGATCGCCCGCCTGCACGTCCATCATGCCGGCGAACCACAGGCTCCATTGCAGCACGCGCCGGTGGCTGACGACGGCGGCCTTGGGCAGTCCCGTGGTCCCCGAGGTATAGATGTAGAGAGCCCTATCGTTCAGGGCCGGCGGCATGCATTCGGCCGTGGTCAGCGGAT
>JASHPX010000397.1 GCA_030037905.1 Gammaproteobacteria bacterium | reverse complement strand
CCGCTGGGGCGGGATTTTCGCGGGCATCTGAACGACATCGTGGGCAACTGCGGGGTGATGCTCGCCATCGTGGGTCCGCACTGGACGCAGGCGCGCAACCCGGCGGGGCAGCGGCGGCTCGAGGATCCGGACGACTTCGTGCGCATCGAGCTGGAGACCGCGCTCGCCCGCGACATCCCGGTGGTGCCGGTGCTGGTGGGTCATGCGCAGCTGCCGGTCGCCTCGGAGCTGCCGGGTTCCTTGGCATCGCTGGTGTTTCGTCAGTCGATCGAGGTGCGGCCGGATCCGGACTTTCACAACGACGCGACGCGCCTGGTGACGGCACTGCGGGCGATCCTGGACCCGGCAGCAGCAGCAGCGGCAGCAGAGCAAGCGGCCGCCGCGATCACACGGCCTGGCACAGCGACCGGCAGGCAGAGCAGTCGATGGCTGGGCTGGATCGTGGCATCGCTCGCGATAGTGGGGATGGCATTGCTCGCGGTTCCCGCGATCCGGTATCTCCGGCTCGCCCCGCCGCCAGAGATTCGCACCGAGATCGTCACGCCCGCCACGAGCCAGCCCGACAGTTTCGCGCTCTCGCCCGATGGCCGGCAGATCGTGTTCGTGGCCTCAGGAGATGGCGCCTCGCGCCTATGGCTGCGATCGCTGGCATCGACGACGGCGCAGCCGCTTGCAGGGACTGAGGGCGCAACCGATCCCTTCTGGTCCCCCGACGGCCGCTCGATTGGCTTCTTCGCTGACCGTGCGCTCAAGCGCTTCGATCTGGGCGGCGGTGGGCCGCAGACCCTGGCGCCCGCACCTGTCGGGTCCGGCGGGACATGGAATACGGCCGGCGTCATCCTGTTTGCGCCGAGCGGAGGTAGTCCCTTGATGCGCATCTCCGCCACCGGGGGCGCGGCGCGGGCGGTGACCACGTTGAAGGCAGGACAGACTTTCCAGGCCGCGCCCTTCTTCCTGCCCGACGGGCAGCATTTCCTGTTCGGTGTGTTTGGAACTTCGGACGCGGGTGGGATCTACCTGGGCGATCTGGCCGGGGGCGCTGCGACGCGGCTGACGAATGCGGGGAACGGTTCGGTGTATCTGCCCACCGGGTGGATGCTGTGGGTGCAGGGTGGTGCGCTCGTGGCCCAGCGGCTGGACGTAGGGAAGGCTGCGCTCACGGGTGCGCCGGTCACGCTGGCCACCGGCCTGCCGGCAGAGCCAAATGCCAACCCCGTGTCCGTGTCGGCCACGGGGCTGGTGGCTTACCGGGCCGGCGCGGTCAGCCAAGCGCAACTCACGTGGCTCGACCACTCGGGCGCCGCGCGCGGCAGCATCATTGCCCCGGATGGCACGCTATATCTATATGAGCCACGTGTCGCACCCGACGGCCGACGCGTGGTGGTCACGGGCACAACAGCGCAGAGCGAGAATCTCTGGCTGCTGGATGGCGAGCGCACGAGCCGCCTGACCTTCGAGGCGAATGTTGACTTTCTTGACGCCGCCTCCGTGTGGTCCCCCGACGGCACGTGGATCGTGTTCGTCTCCAACCGGTCCGGTGCCTTCGACCTTTACCAGAAGCTCGTGAACGGGGCGGTGGGTGACGCACAGCCGCTCCTGAGCTCGGGTCGAGTCAAGATACCGGGGTACCCGACCAGCTGGTCGCCGGACGGCCGATTCCTGCTGTATACGAGCCTCACTCCGCAGACGGGCGCCGACCTCTGGGTCGTCCCGATGGTCGGAGCGCACACGCCCGCGGTGTTCCTGAAGACGCCGTTCGACGAGGCGAAAGGCGTGTTCTCGCCGGATGGCCGGTGGGTGGCGTACCAGTCGAACGAATCCGGGCGATACGAGATTTACGTCCGACCGTTCCACCCGCCGGGCGCCAAGGAGTCGGAGGCGGCCTCGGGCGCGATGCAGTGGCAGGTGTCCACCGCGGGCGGCATCGATCCCGCATGGCAGCCGGACGGCAAGGAGATCGATTACATCGACCCCTCCGGGGCGATGATGGCGGCGCCGATCACCGCCAGCGGAACCACGTTCGCGGCGGGCACGCCGGTGAAGCTTTTCCAGACGCACATTGTCGGTGGTGGCGAGAATCTAGTGCGGGGGCGCGAATATGACGTCGCCCCTGACGGGCGCTTCCTCATCAACACGGTGCCAGAGAGCGCCGCAGCGCCGATCACGCTGATCCAGAACTGGAATCCCCCGGCAACCGCGCAATGAGCGCCGGTCCACCGAGGCGATGCCTTGGGTCGCAGGACCTCCTGCACGGTGCGGCGCTCGGTCCTTCCATCGCTGACCGTCGCCCGGGTGGGCCCAATGACCGTCTCGACACGCAGGGCTTGGGTGACTGTCAAACCATAGTGGTCGATGAGCCACCGGTAACCGATCCAGTCCGGCATGGCACCCGCCTCCACCACGTAGAAATGTTGATTCAGCGCCCAGAATGCTTATAGAAGTTGAATTCTAACCCAAAACGATTACAGCGGAGGATGGCACGCAAACCCGAGGCTGCAGTGACCCATTTGGCCGGCGTTTGCGAGCTCTTGTTTCAGGTCTTCTCCGAGAACGAGTCGCACCCTCCCCTTGTGTGCCATTTGCGCGCGGTTGACACGAACGTGTTGGTTGCGACTCGTCGTGCGCGACGACGCGAAGCAAGTCCGCGCAGCTGAAAAGTTCATCGCAAGTGGGCCGGGCTTTTCCGACTGCCTCGCGCTGGAGATCGCCCAAAAGGCCGGGCACTTGCCGCTCGGCACATTCGATCGGGACCTCGCGAAGCTCGATGGCACGGTGCGCTTGCAATAGGGAATCCGGTCGGCTGGTGTATGGCCGACCATTTCTTCAGAGAACCGCGAGCGACCGCGCGCTCGATATCGCGGGGAATGCAGAATGAGCTTCCTCCAGAGCCGCCATTCGACCTCGAGGGTGCGGGGCGCATAGACTTCCGCGGCGGACATCCAAAGAACGGCCCGGTCGCCACGATGAGGTCATCCGGGTCATAAGAAAGCGGAGTGAGTCTTGTCGGGCATTTTCATCAGCTACCGCCGCAGCGACAGTCCGGACGCCACGGGCCGCATCTACGATCGCCTCGTGGGCGAGTTCGGCAAGGCGCAGGTGTTCAAGGATGTGGATTCGATTCCGCTCGGACGGGATTTTCGCGGGCACCTGAACGACATCGTTGGGAACTGCGGGGTGATGCTCGCCATCGTGGGTCCGCACTGGACGCAGGCGCGCAACTCTGCGGGGCAGCGGCGGCTGGAGGATGCGGATGACTTCGTGCGCATCGAGCTGGAGACCGCGCTCGCCCGCGACATCCCGGTGGTGCCGGTGCTGGTGGGTCATGCGCAGCTGCCGGTTGCCTCGGAGCTGCCGGGTTCCTTGGCATCGCTGGTGTTTCGTCAGTCGATCGAAGTGCGGCCGGATCCGGACTTTCACAACGACGCGACGCGCCTGGTGA
>JASHPX010000396.1 GCA_030037905.1 Gammaproteobacteria bacterium | reverse complement strand
ATCGATGCCTATGCTGCCGCGATGGCGGCGCTCCATTGGTGACGTTCCGCCCGGGGCCGGCCGCGGCTGAGCGGCCACGATCTGGTCGATTGATTCGCACGCCGGTCGGTGCAGGCTGATAGCTATTCGGCTATCATACCGTCATGCGTATGACCACCCCAGCGCAACTCATCATCGACGCCCGGGCGCGCTCCGGATTGTCGCAGCGCGCCCTGGCGCGCCGCGCCTGCACGGCCCAATCGGTCGTCGCCCGCATCGAGAACGGCACGACGAGCCCGAGCTGGAGGACGCTGGATCACCTGGTGCGCAGCGCCGGGTTCGAGCTGCGGGGCGCGATCGTGCCCAAGCTCCAGGGGCGTTCGCACATGCTGCAGGACGTTGCGAGAATCCTGCGGCTCACCCCGGAGCAGCGGTTGATCGAGCTGCGCAATGCGGCGCGCTTGGTCGCGGGAGCGGTACGCAAACAGTCGTGAGCGCGTTCGATCCCGAGCGGATTCTCCGAGCGCTGGCGCGCCGGCGAGTCCGTTATGTTCTGATCGGCGCGACCGCGGCGCGCCTGCAGGGATTTCCGCGGATGACGGCCGACGCCGACATCACGCCGGCCCGCGACGCCGGCAATCTCGAGCGCCTGGCCGCCGCTCTTCGCGATCTCGGCGCGCGCGTGTACACGGAATCGATTCCCGAGGGGCTGCCATTCGGCTGCGATGCCGCGAGCCTCGCGCGGGCCGAGATCTGGAATCTGGTCACCGACGCCGGCCGCCTGGATGTCATCTTCGAGCCGAGCGGTACGGCCGGCTACGACGATCTGGCCGCATCGGCCGTCGCCTACGAGGCATTCGGAGTCGAAGTGCGTGCGGCGAGCCTCGAGGATATTCTGCGCTCGAAGCGCGCGTCCGATCGGCCACAGGACCGGCAGGACGTCATCGTCCTGCGTGAAATGCTGAAGCGGCGCTGAGGTGCGGATGATGCGCCGGCGAGCCCTCGGGCCGCCGGTTGGGCTCAGAATCCCATCTCGCTCAACGAGGGATGGTCGGCAGGTCGGGGACCGAGGGGCCAGTGATAGCGGCGCTCGCGCTCGCTGATCCGGGCGTCGTTGATGCTGGCAATCCGCAGGCGCATCAGGCCGTGCTCGTCGAACTCCCAGTTCTCGTTGCCGTAGCTGCGGAACCACTGGCCGCCCCCGTCATGCCACTCGTAGGCGAAACGCACTGCGATGCGATGGTCAGCGTGAGTCCATAGCTCCTTACAGAGTCGATAATCGAGCTCGCAATTCCACTTGCGCACCAGGAACGCCTCGATCGCGGTGCGACCCTGCAGGAATTCGCTGCGGTTGCGCCAGCGGCTGTCGGGTGAGTAGGCGAGGGCGACCCGCACCGGATCACGCGTATTCCAGGCGTCCTCGGCGAGACGCACTTTCTGCGCGGCGCTCTCGGCCGTAAACGGTGGCAGCGGCGGGCGATCCATGCGGCCCCGTGTGGACTCCATAAGGACCAGTTGACTCCCCAACGTCTTTGGCATCAATTCTGATACGAGCCTTCCATCTCGGCAACCTGATGCGTATCGGCAATACCGATGCGCGGAGCATCTCTCATGGCCACGAGCAGCACCGATGCATTCGATCTCGAGCGATTCGTGCAGGCCCAGGCTCCCGTCCTGGAAGAGGTGCAGCGCGAGCTCGCCGCCGGATGCAAGCGCACACATTGGATGTGGTTCGTGTTTCCACAGCTGCATGGACTGGGACACAGTGCGATGGCGCTGCGCTATGGCATTCGATCGCTGGGGGAGGCGACCGCATACCTGGGGCACGCGCTGCTCGGCCCGCGACTCATCGAGTGCACCGAGCTGGTCAACGCCGTCCGCGAGCGGTCGATCGCGCAGATCTTCGGTCCACCCGATGATATGAAGTTTCGCTCCTGCATGACTCTGTTCGCACGGGTGCCCAAGGCGCCTGCGGTATTCGAAATGGCACTCGAGCGCTATTTCGGCGGCGCGCCTGATCGTCTGACGCTCGAGGCGCTGAGGCTGAAGGGCCGAGGCTGAAGGGCTGAGGCGCTGACGCGGAGCTCGCTGAGGCGCAGCTCGCCCCCGCGCAACTCGCCCCCGCGCAGCTCGCCCCCGCGCAACTCGCCGCCGCGGCAGTCGCCGCCGCGGCGGTGGCCCCCCGCAGGGTTGACCGCCCATTCATCCCGCTCGTAGGCTATGGCGCGAGCGCCCAAGGCTGGCCACCATGGATGACGGCGCTCGAGTATGGCGGTCTCCTCGAAGCGATCGACCAAGCACCCCTGGCACGCCATCAGTATTGTGGCGCGTGGCGCCGCGTGCGAGCAGGTTATGGCATTGCGCGAGCGGCGTTTTTTATCGAGCGACGCACCCGGCTTACCGCTGGCGGACTGCCCCATCGCCGAGCGGTGTACCTGCGTCTATCGTCATCATACCGACCGACGTGTCGGCCCTCGACGCAGTGCGGACGATACGGGACTTCGCAGCACGCGCACCAAGGACGAGCGTCGCGCCGGACGCGGCCGGCGCAACACCGACTGACGGTGCCACACCGAGCGCATCCACTGCTCCACCTCGTCGGCTTCCCGCGGCAAGGTGGCTGACAGAACGCGGCATCCTCTCGCGGTCACGAGAACATCGTCCTCGATGCGCACACCGATGCCCCGATACTTCGCCGGCACGGTAAGGTCATCGATCTGAAAGTACAGGCCGGGCTCGACCGTGAGCACCATGCCCGGCTGGAGCTTGCCATACTTGTAATTTTCGGCACGCGCCTGTGCGCAATCGTGGACATCGAGTCCGAGCATGTGGCTGACGTTGTGAAGGGAGTATCGACGATAGAATTGATTCTCCTCGCGCAGCGCCTCCTCGGCGGACATCGGCAGGATTCCCAGACGCGCAAGGCCGTGCGCGATCACTGCCATGGCTGCCTCGTTGGGCGCCATGAAATCATTTCCCGGCTTGACGATCTTCAGCGCGGCGCGCTGGGCTTCGAGCACGATCTCGTATATGGCGCGCTGTTCGGGCGTGAATTTTCCGCAGATGGGGAAGGTGCGCGTGACGTCCGCCGTGTAGAGCGAATTCCCTTCGATGCCGGCATCCAGCAGCAACAGGTCCCCTTGGCGAATAGTGCCGTCATTCCTCTTCCAGTGCAGCGTGCAGGCGTGGCCACCGGAGGCGACGATCGAGGTGTAGCCGACGTCGTTGCCTTCCATGCGTGCACGCGTCCAGAACACGCCCTCCAGCTCCCGCTCACTCCTGGCCGTCGTGAGACGCGAGATGACGTCCTCGAAGCCGCGCTTGGTCGCCAGCACGGCGCTGTGCAGCGCTTTGATCTCGTCAGCGTCCTTGATCAAGCGCATTTCGGACAGGAAGCTCGCCAATTCCCTGTCGCGCTCCAGTTGCTCGCCGTCACCCCTGCTCAACAGGCCCTCGGTGCGCTCCGACAGGCCACGCAGGGCGCGCACGCGAGCGCTGGGTAGGGCAAGAGCGGCGGCGAGTGTCGATTGAAGCTCGGGCAGTCCCTTGCAAGCGATGGCATATCGCGCCTGACTCTCGGGAACCCCCGGGCGATAGCCTTCCCAGAGCTCGCCCTTGACGCGGTCGGTGAAGAAGGTGGCATCGGTCTTGCCAGGGTTCGGCTCGACGAACAACACATGCTCGTGCGTCTTGCCGTGCGGCAACAACACCAGGACGCAATCCGGCTCGAACACGCCGGTCAGGTAGTAGAAATCCGTGCCGGGACGAAACGCATAATAGGTGTCGTTCGCACGCACCTTCAGGTGGCCGGTCGGCACGACCACTATCTCACCGGGGAAACGTTGCGACAGACGTTGGCGTCGCCCGAGGAAGCTCGCGGCATTGGGCAGCGCCTTCGGGAGCTTGCGGGCCTTCGGGTTCCAGCTCCGCAGCATGAAATTCAGCAGGTTCGGCGGCACGTCCGCGTCGTAGACGTTGCGGACGGCGGTTTTGCCCGCGTCGAATGTATTCATGGATAGACCTTGAATCCGTGGCTTCCGGGATCGGCAGGCGCTCGGGTGAATCTTAACTCTTCCTCAAAAGAGCAGTATGCACCGGCTGCTCGGCGTTCGATTCGGGCAACAGAGCCGGCTCTCCGGGCTGCCGGTGCCGGTTGCGTCCGCGCTCTCGCATCCTCCCACACCACGGCGGGAGGGTGACCGGCACCGGTCGGCGCCTATCGAAGATAGTTTAGAGGTGTCGATTCAGAGGGCGAGGACTCGTTCATGAATACCCGCATCGTCAGTCACTCCACCGTCATGTTGGCGACGCTTGCCCTGTTTGCCGGCGCGGCGCTGGCGCAGGCACAGGACAACAGCAAGCAATCATCTGACCAGCAGACAACCGCTCATCGCCAGAGCACCAGCCAGCAGCAGACCAAGCAGCCCCAGCCGGGCGCGCAAGCGCAGGCGCAGTCGCGTCCCGAGACCACCCGGCCCGAGGCCCGCTCCGGTCCCCAGACCGCCAACCGCAATAGCACCGAGACGCAGCGCAGCCGCACGGAGACTGCGCACGCCCGCGCAGAAAATCATGCGCCGCGTCGTGTCGCCTCCGCCGATCAGGGCACAGTGATCGCGCGCTACCGCCGCGAGCACCCGCACGCGGCGGCACGCTGTCACGACGGCTTCTTCACCACCACCACTGATCGGAGCCTCGCCTGCTCGAAGCACGGTGGCATTGAGATCTGGCTGTTGCCCTGACCCGGACCTGGGCGCCATCTGCGCTATCGCGGCCGGATTGCACTGCGACAGATGCGCTCGAGTAGCTCGGGAAAGCCGATGCCCGCGGCCCGGGCTGCCTGCGGCAGCAGACTCGTGGCTGTCATTCCGGGCAACGAGTTCACCTCCAGGCACCAGAAGCCTCCGTCGGCGTCGCGACGGAAGTCCGCGCGGCTGTAGACCCCGAGCTTGAGCGCGGCATGAACCTGCAGCGCGTAGCGTTGCAGCTGCGCCGCCTCGGTGGCGGCAAGGTCGGCTGGAAAAATCTCATTAGCGCCTCCGACCTGGTATTTGGATTGGTAATCAAACACCTCGCCGGGCGTGATGATCTCGCCGACCGGCAGCGCGACCCCCTCGAGGATGCCGACGGTGAACTCGCGACCCGCAACGAAGCGCTCGAGCATGATCTCGGCGCCGTAGAGGCGCGCCTGCTCGATGGCGGATAACAGCTGCGCCGGTTCGCGCACCACGCTCAGCCCGACCGTCGAGCCCTGCTGGTTGGGCTTGACGACCACGGGCCATCCGAGAGCCGCACCGACGGCGCTCGCGTCCGCGGGGGCGCCCGCGGGCACCATCAGCCAGTCCGGCGTCGGCACGCCTGCGGCGCGAAACAGCCGTTTGCTCAAGTCCTTGTCCATCGCGGCGGCGCTGGACGTGTGATCACTGCCGGTGTAGGCGAGACCGGCGAGATCGAGCATCGCCTGCAGACGGCCGTCCTCTCCAGCCCCGCCGTGTAGCGCCAGGAACACCACGTCCACTTCGCGTATGTCGAAGGTGGCGCTCGACAGCGTCAGCGCGCTGCCGCGCACACGTGCGATCTCCTCGTCGGAGGGCGGCTGGGGGGCGACGCCCGCGGCGAGCAGGCGCCGCTCGGCGGCCGCGGGCAGCCGCCCGGCGGCCGTATCGACCGCGAATACCTCGTGCCCGAGGCCGCGCAGCGCCGGGATGATCTGCGCAGCGCTCGCGATGGAAACGTCGCGCTCCTCGCTGGTCCCCCCGAACATTACCGCGATCCTCATGCCCTTCGCTCAGCGCAATGCCCCTGGCTCAGCGCAGTGCCCCTGGCTCAGCGCAGTGCCCTTCGATCAACGCAATGCCCTTGGCTCAGCGGGCATCGCTCAGCGAACCTCCGGTTCCGGCGTCGCACCGATGCGATGAATGCTCAGGTCCGCGCCGTTATATTCCTCTTCCTGGCTCAGGCGCAGGCCGAAGCACAGCTTCACCGCGCCGTAGATGATCCCGCCTCCACAGAAGGCGATGCCGATGCCGACCGCCGTACCGATCAACTGCGAGACGATGCTCACCCCGCCCATGCCACCGAGCGCGGTGATGCCAAAAATTCCGGCAGCGATCCCGCCCCAGGTGCCGCACAGCCCGTGCAGCGGCCACACCCCCAGCACGTCGTCGATCCGCCAGCGGTTTTGCGTCAGCGTGAAAAGCCATACGAACAGTGCCCCCGCGATGGCGCCGGTCACCAGCGCGCCCAGCGGGTGCATCACGTCCGAGCCTGCGCAGATCGCCACCAGCCCTGCGAGTGCGCCGTTGTGCACGAATCCCGGATCGTTTCGGCCGGCGAAGAGTGCGGCCAGCGTGCCGCCCGCCATCGCCATCAGCGAATTCATCGCCACCAGCCCCGAGATGCGGTCGAGGGTCTGCGCGCTCATCACGTTGAAGCCGAACCAGCCGACCACCAGGGTCCAGGCGCCCAGCGCGAGGAACGGAATGCTCGAGGGGGGATGCGCTGCGACGCGTCCGGAGTGCGAGTAGCGATCGTGGCGCGCACCGAGCAGCAGTACCGCCGCCAGAGCGATCCAGCCTCCGAAGGCGTGTACGACTACGGAGCCGGCGAAGTCGTGAAACGGCGCTCCAAAGCGATGCTGAAGCCATGCCTGCCACCCCCAGCCGCCATCCCAGGCGAGGTGCTCGAACACCGGATAGAGAAACCCGACGACCAGAAAGGTTGCCAGCAGCTGCGGATAGAAACGCACGCGCTCGGCGATGCCACCGGAGACGATCGCGGGGGTCGCGGCCGCGAAGGTCAGCAGGAAGAAGAAACGCGTCAGCTCATAGCCATGGTCGTGCGACAACGCCGTGGCCGGGCCAAAGAAACGTACGCCGTAGGAGATACCGTAGCCGATCAGGAAGTACCCGAGCGTAGAGACCGCGAAATCGCACAGGATCTTTACCAGCGCATTGACCTGATTCTTGCTGCGGACCGTGCCGAGCTCCAGAAAGGCGAATCCCGCGTGCATCGCCAGGATGAGAACGGCGCCGAGCAGGATGAACAGCACGTCGGCAGGCGTGTGGATATCGTGCAAGACTGACTCCCGCGTGCGCGCCGGGCGGCGCGGCGGCGGCGATTATCCTCGAACTGCGCCGCTCGTGCCGCTCGTGCGGCTCAGCCGCAGCTCGGCGGGCGCGCGCGAGCGCCGCCGGCCCGCACGCCGGGTGGCCCTACCACTGGTCGGGAGTCCAGTCGGACTCCGAGCCGTTCTGGAGCTCCCCGGCCACGATGACCCCGGGGCTGCGGTAGTAGTGGGCGGGCACCGGTAAATTGAGCGGCGCGGGCGACCCATCCATGACACGTCCCGCAAGATCGTAGCGCGAGCCATGGCAGGGGCAGAGAAAGCCTCCCGGCCAGTCGGGCGAGAGTGAGCCCACGTCGGGGTGATACTTCGGGATACACCCCAGGTGCGTGCAGATGCCAACCAGCACCAGGTACTCGGGCTTGATGGAGCGCGCGACGGGGTTCCAGTTCGGCAGGTCGGGTGCCTGCTGCGGCTGGCGGGACAGCGGATCCTTGAGCCGGCCGTTCAACCGGGGCAGCTCGGCGATCTGCTCCGGGAGCCGTCGCAGCACCCAGATCGGCTTCTGCCGCCACTCCGCGGTCAGCATGGTGCCCGGCTTCAGGCCGCTGATGTCGATATCCACCGGTGCTCCGAGCGCACGGGCGCTCTCGCTGGGCTCCAGGGACTCGATGAAGGGTATGGCCGCGACGGCGACTCCCACCACGCCGACGGCCGTCACGGCGCCCTGCAGTATGCGGCGGCGCTGCGGATCGGGCGCCGCGCTGTACTGACCCTCCGGGAAGAGGTCTGGCGTCGTATCGCCCATAGGCGTGGCGTCGGTGCTCATGTTCGTCCATAGACTGTAACGCACGCGGGCGGTTCCTGTCCGCGGTCACCTTAATTTTGTGTCCGTCACGCCTCGTGTCCGTCCCGCCTTCTGTGTCCGAAAGTTCCGACCCGAGGCGCCGATTTGCCGTAACGCGGTCAGAGCCGTTATCGTGCGGCCGCCGATGAGTACCCAGCCATGGCCGCCACAGTCGGAGCGCGGCATGACCGGCTCGCCGGCACTGCCTGAAGGCACACCGGGAGAGGATGCAGCGATGGCACTGAAACGGCCCCGCTGGAGCGAAGGCACGCTCGTGACCCTCGAACACGTCTCGCGGGTGCTGCGCGACAATCCACTCGGCGATCCGCACGTGCGCCGGCTCAGCGTCTGGCTGCCACCGCAGTATGACCGCAGTGGTACCCGCGGCAGTCGCGGACGCGGCCGCCGCCTGCCGGTCCTGGTGGACATGGTGGGCTTCACCGGCTCGGGGCTGTCGCACGTGGCCTGGAAGAGCTTCAGCGAGAACGTGCCGGAACGCGCCGCGCGCCTGGTGCACGCGGGACGCATGGCTCCCGCCATCATCGTGTTTCCGGATTGCTTCACGGCACTCGGCGGCAACCAGTACGTGAATTCCTCGGCGATCGGTCGCTACGCGGACTATCTGGTCCAGGAGATCGTGCCGTTCGTGGACCGCGAATTTCGCACGCAGGCGGATCGCGAGCACCGCGGCTGCTTCGGCAAATCTTCCGGCGGCTACGGCGCGATCATTCACGCCATGCGCTACCCGCAGATCTGGGGAGCGATCGCCGATCATTCCGGCGATTCATATTTCGAATTCGTGTACTGGTGCGACTGGCCAAACACGCTGGATGAGCTCGGAAAGCACCGTCCGCGCCCCTTGCGCCCCGGTCGCTACGATGTCGAGCGCATGCAGCGCGGCGCCGATCGCGGCCTGGACGATGGACGCGTACGCCGCTTCCTGCAGGCGGTGTGGAAGAAGCCGAAGCTTTCATCCGCCGAAGTCCACGCCATCATGAACCTGTGCATGGCGGCCACTTACGACCCGGATCCGCGGGCCCCCAACGGCTTCAGGCTGCCGGTCAACCTCGAGACCGGCGAGCTGCTGCCCGAGCGCTGGCGCTCGTGGCTGCGGCATGATCCGGTGCGCCTGGTCGCGGCCCACCGCCGCCAGCTGCGCTCGCTGCGCGGCATATACATCGATTGCGGGTGGCGTGATCAGTACCACATCCAGTACGGGTCGCGCCTGCTGTCCAAGCGATTGCGGGCGGCAGGTGTGGCGCATGTCTACCAGGAGTTCGATGACGATCACTCCGACATCGATTACCGCATGGACGTGTCGCTGCCGTTCCTGACACGGGCGCTGCGCTGAGAATGAGCACACCGAGCGACGCCGAGTTCATGCGAAGGGCGCTCGAGCAGGCGCTGCTGGCCGAGGCCGAGGCGGAGGTGCCGGTGGGCGCGGTATTGGTGCTGCGCGACGCGATCGTCGCCAGTGGACACAATCGACCGATCGGTGCGCATGACCCGACCGCGCACGCCGAGATTGAAGCGCTGCGCGCCGGCGCGCGCGAGCTGCAGACCTATCGCCTGAACGAGACCACGCTGTACGTCACGCTCGAGCCCTGCCTGATGTGCGCGGCCGCACTGATGCAGGCACGCGTGAGGCGCGTGGTGTTTGGCGCTTTCGATCCACTGGCGGGCGCCGCGGGCAGCCGTCTGGATGCCTTCCGCTCGTACGCCGGCAATCATCGCACCGACGTATTCGGCGGAGTGCTCGCCGAGCAGTGCGGGGCGTTGCTGCGCGGATTCTTCGAGCGGCGGCGCGAGCGGCCGGGCCCCGCCGCTCAGTTGTAGCGTGGCACCGGAGCGGCGAGCGCCGCGCGCAACTGCAGCTGCGGGGTGCGCATCGACAGCGGTGTGGTGTCGAACCATTCGAGCACCGCCAGATACTGCCGCACCTGCTCGACGAAACGCGCGGGCTCCCAGCCGCGTGCGTAACCGCGGCGCGCCTGGTCGTACCACTGCTGCTCGGCGAGCAGCGGCAGCTGCTGGCGTACGTCCGCCCACGAATCCGGGTTCTTGCCCAGCTTTTGCGTGAGCACGCGCGCATCCTCGAGGTGTCCGTAACCGACGTTGTAGGCAGCCAATGCGAGCCACGTACGGTCGGGTTCGGGCACGTGCCTGGGCACCGTGCGGATCACCTCTGCCAGGTAGCGCGCACCGCCCAGGATGTTCTGCCACAGGTTGGTGCGATCAAGCACGCCGATGCGTTGGGCAGCATCGGGAGTGAGCATCATGATGCCTTCGGCCCCGTCGCTGGAAACGGCCTGCATCTGCCACTTCGATTCCTGATAGCCCACGGCCGCGAGCAACCGCCAGTCCAGACCCGTGACCGCGGCCGCCCGCTGGAACAGGCCCTGCAGCTGCGGCAGGCGCTGCGCGATGTCCTGCTGAAAGCGACGCGCCTGCAGGTAGTCGAAGTCTGCAGTTTCCGCATCCGCGCTGTGTTCGATCTGCGCGAGCAGTCCGCTGTCGTGTGCCGCGTGGATGAAACGGTCAGCGGCTGCGCTCAGGTCCGCCCCATCGGGGCGCACGATCCACTGCACGGGGCGCGCATCGGGCAGGGTGAAATCCACCGAGAGCTCCGGATAGATGTGCCGCGCGAACTCGAATTCGTTGGCGTCCACCACTGCATAATCGGCCTGACCGGCTTCGAGCAGCGCAAGCGGATCGGGCGCGCCCGGCGGCTGCTCGCTCCAGCTCAGCCGTGGGATGCCGGCGGCACGGATCGCACGCAGCATGGCGGCCTGCGGGCTGCCGGCGCGCACCAGCACGCGCGCCCCGGTGAGCCCAGTGACGTCGCGCACGTGTGGCCGGCCGCGCGCCTGCACGACCAGCTGCGCGACGGTGCCGTAGGGTGCGGTCGCGAGACCGAACTGCCGCCAGCGGGCGTCGGCGCTGATCTGCGCGGCGGCGAGGTCGGCCTGTCCGTGCGACAGCGCGGCACGCATCGCGGCGGCATCCAGCACCGGCTCGATCTGCAGCCGCACTCCCAGCTGGCGTGCGAAGGCATTCGTCAGGCGATACTCGAACCCCTGCGGTCCATGCGCGCCGAGGTAGTAGGTCGTCGGAGCGTTGAGCGTGACCACACGCAGCACGCCGCGCGCGCGCACCTGCGCGAGCGTGCTCTGATGCGGCGGCGGCGCCGAGCAGGCGCCCAGCAACGATCCACAGGTCATGGCGAGCACCGCGCCAGCGGCGCGGCGCCGATGCGTCGCACGCCGGTCAGCGCTCGTGAGCTTTGTTTGCATCGTGAGGTAGAATAACAGCGTTCCCTCGGAGAGGTACCGAAGCGGTCATAACGGCGCCGACTCGAAATCGGATGGTCGGGTAATACCGGCACGTGGGTTCGAATCCCACCCTCTCCGCCAAATCGTTTATAGGTCTTGACATCGGCACCTTGATCCGCCAGTCACTGGCAGAACCTACCCTGCCGCGAATGTGGCACACAGCGACGTGAGGTAACGAAGCGCAGTGGGACAGCGCCGACGCCGCCGTGAGCCCGATACGCCCGCCCCTCGTGTCAATGATGCGATAAAACGCAACTGTCTCATCGCCGTCGGCAAGCGCCGACACCACGCACGCCTGTGCACTGACCGGCCGCAGGCGCGCGGCCGCAGCGGACGCGAATGGCGCCCCGGCGGGTTCTGCGATCTAATACGCGGGCCGGATCTGCGTCCCGCAGGGGGGCGCGTGGCCGCCGGTGCACGAGGAGGACGGCGCAACGGTGGCGATGCAAGGCAGTGGGGTGCTCACCGCCGAAGAGGCTCTGCTGGAGATCGGCGCACTACGCGGGACGGCTACCGCGCCCGCTTCGGGGCTGCTCGAGGCCACGGCCCAGTGCGTCGATCTCATCATCAGCGCGCCGCAGCCGAGCGCGGTGTTGCCGAAGGCACTCTCTGCCATCGCCGCGGCGCTGGGCATCGACTGTGTCGCGGCCGTCGAGCTCGCCGGCTCGCGCGCAGAATCCGGCTCGGTGCCGTATCGATGGCAGCTCGCGCAGGCGCCTGCGGGCGCAGCCGCGGTCGTACGCGCGCCGGTGCGTGCACGGCATTGGCTCGAGACGGCCGCGGTCGATGACCCGCGGCCGCAGTGGCTGCAGGCCTTGCGCGACGGTGTGCCGCTGCTGGCGACCCTGGGGGAGGCCAGCGAGCCGCTGCGCGCCCTGTTGGAAGCGATCGGCGCGAGCGCGCTGCTGGTGGTCCCGGTGCTGGTCGATGGACGTTGCTGGGCGGTTGCCTTCGAGGCCGTCCGCGAGCCACACGCATGGGAGAGTCAGGCGCAGACTCTGCTGACGATGCTGGCGCGCGTGATGGCGGGTGCGCTGACCCGCGAACGACTGCTCGAGCAGATCCGGCACCGTGAGGCGCTACTGCAGGCGATCAATCGCTGTGCCGCGGACATCGTTGGCGCTCCGGAACTGCACCAGGCGATGGCGGGCTCGCTCGGGATCGTCGCGGCTGCGCTCGGGGTCGACCGGGTGCTGATCAGCGAATCCATGCTCGATCCCCCGGCGATCCACCTGCGTAATCTCTGGCGCGCGCCCGGGGCGCCGCTGGAGGTGACCGAGATCGTGCAGGCGCTCACGGAGCCGCGCGACGCCGAGGTGCACGCCTGGATGGCACCGCTCGAGCGCGGCGCCGCCGTGCAGGCACGCCTGTCACGCACCCGCGGCGGCGTGCAGCGACTGCTGCAGCGCCTGCAGACGCGCGCCACGCTCGTGGTACCGATCATGGTGGACGGACGGCACTGGGGCGACATTCGACTGGATTGCTGCTCGCGCGAGCACTCCTGGAGCGCGGCGGAAGTCGACGTGCTGCGCACCCTGGCCGAGCTGGTAGGCACGGCAATCACGCGCGAGCGGCACATGCAGGCGATCGCCACGGCGGACACCATCATCCGCAACAGCCCGACGATCCTGTATCGCCTGCGTGGCGAGCCCTCGCTGCCGATGGTCTACGTGTCGCAGAACATCCGCCTGCTGGGTCACGAGCCGGCCGATCTGATCCGCGCCCCGACGCGTTACCGCGAATACATCCACGCCGAGGACCGCACGAGCGTGCAACAGGCCATCGGCGCGCTGCTGGAAGCGCGTGCCGGGCCCGCCGTCATCGAATTTCGGCTGCTGGCGCGCGATGGCACCACGCGCTGGGTCGAGAATCGCCTGCGACCGGTGCGCGATCCGGGCGGCCGGCTGCTCGAGATCGAGGGCATTCTCACGGATATCACCGAGCGCAAGGCCGCGCAGGACAAGATTGCGCTGCTGGCGCGCAGCGACGCACTGACGGGTCTCGCCAACCGCATGACCTTCAGCGATCGGTTGCATCAGGCGTTCGCGGCTGCACAGCGCGGCGCGCATGCATTCGCGGTGCTGTACCTGGACCTGGATCGCTTCAAGGAAATCAACGATACACTCGGTCATTCCACGGGCGATCGGTTGCTGCAGCTCGTGGCGCGGCGGCTGCAGGAGGCGACCCGGGCGATCGACGTCGTGGCGCGGCTGGGCGGGGATGAGTTTGCAATCGTGCAGGCCGAGATCGCGGACTCTGCGTCTGCGGGTACCCTGGCGGAAAAGGTGATCGAGGTCGTCTCGGCGCCGTACGAGATCGACGGCAGCGAGCTGCACATCGGGGTGAGCATCGGCATCGCGCTCTACACACCCGATGCACACAGCCCCGATGCGCTGCTTTCGCAGGCCGACCAGGCACTGTATCGCGCCAAGCAGGCCGGCCGCGCTCGCTATCGCTTCCACTCGGATCAGATCGACCACGAGACTCGCGCCCAGTTGGCGCTGGCGGACGGTCTGCGCGGCGCCGTGCAGCGTCACGAGATGCAGATTCGCTACCAGCCACAGGTGGAGCTGGCCTCCGGTCGCATCGTGGGCATGGAGGCGTTGCTGCGCTGGAATCACCCCACGCGTGGCGTGTTGCTGCCGGAGGACTTCCTGCCGATCGCCGAGAAGTTCGGATTGATGCAGCAGATCGGGCGCTGGGCGCTCGGTGAGGCCTGCCGGCAGATGTCGCTATGGCGAGCGCAGAACATGCCGGTGCCGGTGGTGGCGATCAATGTCGCGCTGGCGCAGATCCGCATGGGCCGCGAGTTCGTGCGCGACGTGGTGGACAGCCTGTACCGCTGGGCGCTCAGGCCCACGGATATCGAGCTGGATGTCACCGAGCTGGTGCTGGCGCGCGCTACGCTCGCGCAGAGCAGCGTGCTGGAGGAGCTGCGTCAGCTCGGCGTCGGCATCGCCATCGATGATTTCGGCGCCCGCTACTCGTCGCTCGATTATCTGCGCAGCTACCGCATCAACCGGCTGAAAATTGCGCGCGGCATGGTTGCCACGGCAGATGTGGAGCCCGGCGGCAGCGCCATGATCCGCGCGATCCTCAGCCTCGCCCGGGAGCTGGGCGTGGACGTGATCGCCGAGGGTGTGGAGACGCGGGCCCAGCAGCGGCTCATCGTCGATGCGAGCTCACGCGCACAGGGCCAGGGCTTCTACTACAGCCACGCGGTGTCCGCCGAGGATGCCGAGGGCATGCTGCGCGCCGGGGTGCTGCGGCCGGCCGAGCCGCCAGTAACCGGCCTCACCGGTACGGAAGCATCCAACGCAACCGATCCCCATAGATGAGGGACAGCCTCAGGCGAATACGTCAAACGTATTCGCCTGAAGCTGTCCCTCGTCTACGGGGACTGGATACCTCGAGTATGCTTCCGTGCCGGTGAGGCCGGTTACTGGCGGCTTCGGTCCCGTACGCCGCGCGCGAATTCGGCCGCAAAGGCGCGTGCCAGGGCTTCCACGAACAGCTGTGGCAGAGCGCCGACAGAGCTCTCGGTGATGCTGCGAAAGCGCGCGGTCACACCGGTGGACCCGGCCTCGGCGTCGGCCGCGGCTTCGGCGTCGGCCTGGGCGCCCTGCTGCGAGAGCGCGCGCGGATCGAGCCGCGCGATGAATTCCGCCAGTGCCGCGGGAAGCGCACGCATCAGCGACTGATCGAATCCGCGGCTGTTGCTCGCGAGGTCGCGCAGCCACTGCACCGCGTCCAGCTCGTGCCGATCGTGTCCGAGCAGCAGCCGCAGCATCAGGTCCTCGACCGGCAGACCGGTAAGCCCGATGTGCTGCGGATCCTCGCGGCCGGTGGATAGCCGCGCGTGATCGCGCAGCTCGCGCTGCGCGAGCGCGATGCCCTTCAGGCCAGCCAGTGCCTCACGCAACAGCAGACCCGCGAGGTACAGCAGCCGCGATTGCGCCTCGGAGGGTACACGGCGCGACTCCAGGCCGGCGCCGCGGCAGAAGGCCTCGACCGCCGCCTGATCGATCGCCACCGCGAGGCTGCGGTGCCGGCCGGTAGGCTCGAGGTTGGCGTGCAGATCACGGCGCGGCTTGGAAGCTGCCCCCGCCGCGGCACGCGCAGCGCGCGCCAGCGCCGGCACGCCAGCCTCCTCGAGCGACACCGGCTGCCCGAAGGCATCCACCGGACCCAGACGGCTCGCGCCGGTCTGCAGGGCGGCAGCGGCCTTCGGAGTCGCGGCGCCGTGCAAGCCCACGGTGCTGCGCAAGGCCGCGCCATGCGGAGCCGCACCACTTTGCAGGCCTACGCTTTGCAGCCCCCCGCTGCGCAGGCCCCCGCTCTGCGGACCCGCATTTTGCAGGCCGACGCCCGTATGCAACAGCTCCTGCACGTCGAGGTCTATGCCGATGTCGGCGGCGTCCCTGCCGGGTGGCGGTGGCGTGGCGCCGATCGAGAAGATCGCGCTGGCCTCGGGAGCCTCGGCCGGCTCCATGTCGATGTTCACGGCGACCTCGTACTCGCCAAAGCGCAGATAGTCGCCGTTGCGCAGTGGATAGATATTGCGCGGGCTGATGGGGGTGTTCGAGCCGTTGACGTACACCCCGTTGGTGCTGGTGTCGAGCAGGTAGTAACTGCCGTTGCGGAATTGTACCCGCGCATGATGCGCCGAGACGTAGCACTGCACGTCGGGCAGTACCCAATCGTTATCGTTCGCGCGGCCGATGCTGCCGCCGCCGACACCGAGCACGATGCTGGCGTTACGGCCGAGGACGCCGCGCTGCTCGCTGATCACGGTCAACCTGAGTGCCACGTCTGATATCCGAGAGCTGCGGCGGTGCGCGCCGGACGCATGCCCGATCCATGACATATAATAGGGCGCAGCGACTCGAGCGTAAGGCTGCCTTCCCCGTAAACGATGGCATCGAACCACATCTTCAGGATTATCTTCGTGAACCAGAGCAAGGTTTACGAGGTCTATGCGCGCAAAGTCAGTCACGGTTCGCTGTTCGGTTTCGTGGAGGTCGAGGAGCTGGTATTTGGCGGACGCTCCTCCGTCGTGCTGGATCCGGCCGAGGAGCGCATCAAGAGCGAATTCGCCGGTGTGAGGCGTACCTACCTGCCGCTGCAGGCCGTCATACGCATCGATGAGGTGCGCCAGCAGGGCGTCAGCAAGATCACGACGCTCGAGGGCGGCAACGTCACGCAATTTCCCATGCCGCTGCTGCCGCCGTCGGGCTCGGATCCGGGTTCGAAGAAATCCTGATGCTCACACTGCCGGGCTCGCGGGCGCTGTCCGACTTTCGCCTGGCCCGCCTGCTCGCCCGGTTGCAGGCAGTGGATGGTGCCGTCGGCACGCTGCAGGCGCAGTTCCACTATTTCCTCGACTGCGAGCGCGCGCTCGGCAGCGATGAGCGCGCGCGGCTCGCCGCGCTGCTGGACGATGGCGCGAGCGCGCGCACGGATGCGCAGGTGAGCGGCCTCGGCAGCGAGCGCGCGCAGCAGCCGGCGAATGCAGGGGCCGCGCAGCTGCAGCTGCGGGTGGTGCCGCGCCCCGGCACGATCTCCCCGTGGTCCAGCAAGGCGACGGACATCCTGCATGTCTGTGGCCTCACGACCGTGCGGCGCGTGGAGCGCGGAGTGTGCTACACGCTCGGCCTGACGGGCGGACCGGCGCCGGCGCTGTCGCCGGCGCTGCCGCTGTCGCCGGCGCGGCGGGCGGCGCTGGCTGCGCCGCTGCACGATCGGATGATCGAGGCGGTGCTGGGCGAGGATGATGATGCGGCGCTGCTGTTCGCCGCTTCCGCGCCGCCGCCGCTGCAGCGGATCGATCTGTCGGGCGGGCGCGCGGCGCTGCAGGCGGCCAATGCGAGCCTGGGGCTCGCCCTCGCTTCCGATGAGATCGACTATCTGCTCGACACGTTTCGCGCGCTCGGCCGTGATCCGAGCGACGTGGAGCTGATGATGTTCGCGCAGGCGAACTCCGAGCACTGCCGTCACAAGATCTTCAACGCCGAGTTCGTGATCGATGGGATCGCGCAGCCGCGCTCGCTGTTCGCGATGATCCGCAATACCTCGGAGAGATCCCCGGCGGGAGTGCTGTCCGCCTACCGGGACAACGCGGCGGTCATCGAGGGGTCGTGGGGCACGCGCTGGTTTCCCGATCCGACCAGCGGCATCTACCGCGGCAGCGACGAGCCCGTGGACATCCTCATGAAGGTGGAGACGCACAATCATCCCACGGCAATTGCGCCGTTTCCGGGTGCCGCCACCGGCGCCGGCGGAGAGATCCGCGACGAGGGGGCGGTCGGACGTGGCGCCAAGCCCAAGGCGGGTCTGGTCGGCTTCTCGGTCTCACATCTGCATATCCCGCAGTTCGCGCAGCCCTGGGAGCGCAGCGCCGGGAGCGCGCCGCGGCTTGCCTCGGCGCTGCAGATCATGCTGGAGGGACCGATCGGCGCGGCGGCATTCAACAACGAATTCGGGCGTCCGAACGTGTGCGGCTATTTCCGTACGCTGGAGACCACGCTGCCGGCCGAGCCTGCCGGGCGCTCGCGCGGCTATCACAAACCCATCATGCTGGCCGGCGGGCTCGGCAACGTGCGACGCGCGCACGTGCAGAAGCGCACGAGCGGCGGCGGTGCGCAGCTGGTGGTGCTCGGCGGTCCGGCGATGCTGATCGGCCTGGGCGGAGGTGCCGCATCCTCGCTCGGCAGCGGCAGCTCGGAGGAGCAGCTGGACTTCGCCTCGGTACAGCGCGGCAATCCGGAGATGCAGCGGCGTGCGCAGGAGGTCATCGATCGCTGCTGGGCGCTGGCGGACGATAATCCGATCGAGTTGATCCACGATGTCGGTGCCGGTGGCCTGTCGAACGCAGTACCGGAGGCAGTAGCACACGATCGCCACGGTGGGCACATCGAGCTGCGCGCGGTGCCCAGCGCCGAGCCGGGGATGTCGCCGCTGCAGCTGTGGTGCAACGAGGCACAGGAGCGCTACGTGCTCATCGTGCGGCCCGCGGCGCTGTCGCGCCTCGCCGAGATCGCCGTGCGCGAGCGCTGTCCGTTCGCGGTGATCGGCGAGCTCAGTGACGATGGCACGCTCGAGGTACACGACCGCCTCTTCGGCAATGATCCGGTGCACATGCCCCTGGAGGCGCTGCTCGGGCGGCCGCCGCGCATGCGTCGTGCGGTTCGCAGTCGGCCTGCGCCGCTCGCAGGCTCCGCGGCGCCGGCCGAGCTCGCCGGCATCGATCTGCGCGAGGCAGCCTATCGGGTGCTGCGGCTGCCCGCGGTGGCGGACAAGACCTTCCTGATTACCATCGGCGATCGCACGGTAGGAGGATTGGTCAGCCGCGATCAGCTCGTCGGTCCGTGGCAGGTGCCGGTCAGCGACGTTGCGGTGACGCTCGCGGACTACAGGCACGATGTCGGGGAGGCGATGGCCATCGGCGAGCGCACCCCTGCGGCGCTGCTGGATGCGGCCGCCTCGGCGCGATTGGCGGTGGCCGAGGCCCTCACCAATATCCTCGCTGCCGATGTCGGCAGCCTGTCCGAGGTGCGACTGTCGGCGAACTGGATGGCCGCGTGTGGCGAGGAGGGCGAGGACGCGGCGCTGTACGCGGCGGTGCGCGCCGTGGGCGAGGAGTTCTGTCCCGCACTCGGCGTGGCGATCCCGGTCGGCAAGGATTCGCTGTCGATGCACACCGCGTGGAGCGAGGACGGGCAGACGCACACGGTAGTCGCGCCGGTCTCGCTGATCGTATCGGCGTTCGCGCCGGTGCGGAACGTCCGCCGCACGCTCACGCCGGCCCTGCAGCTCGATCAGGGCGCGAGCACTCTGCTGCTGGTGGATCTGGCGCGCGGCCGCGACCGCCTGGGTTTCAGCGCGCTCGCGCAGGTGTTTGGCGCAGTCGGCGGCGCGTGCGCCGACGCCGAGCCTGCAGCGCTCACGGCATTCGCGGCGGCGATCATCGAGCTGCGCTCGCGTGGCAGCCTGCTCGCCTATCACGACCGTTCCGATGGCGGACTGTTTGCCACGCTCGTAGAGATGGCCTTCGCCGGACACTGCGGCCTGGACGTGCGTCTGCCGCAGCTGCGTCCGCCGGATGCACGTCTGTCGGAGGCACGTCTGGTGGACGCACGTCTGGTAGACGCACGTCCATCGGGCGGTGAGGGTGCGCCGCTCGCGCCGCTCGCGCCGCTGTTCTCCGAGGAGCCGGGGGCAGTGCTGCAGGTCAGGCGCGCCGACGAGGAACGGGTGCTCGCCTGCTTCGAGAGACACGGGCTCGGCGGCTGCGTGCACCGTATCGGGGAGCCGCAGGAGAGGTTGCGCGTGCGCATCCGGGTGGGCGAGGCGCTGCTCGACGAGGACTGGGTGGACCTGCGTCGCGCCTGGTCCGAGACCTCCTATCATCTGCGGCGCTTGCGCGACGATCCGCAGTGTGCCGAGGAGGAGCTGGCCGCGCAGCTGGATGCCTCGGACCCGGGCTTATCGCAGCACCTGAGCTTCGATCCCGACGAGGACATCGCCGCAACGTTCGTAGCGCGCCGGCCACGTGTCGCAGTGCTGCGCGAACAGGGTGTGAACAGCCAGGTGGAGATGGCCGCGGCCCTGGATCGCGCCGGCTTCGAGGCGTACGACGTGCACATGACGGACCTGCTGCGCGGGCAGCGCACGCTCGCAGACTTTACGGGGTTGGTGGCCTGCGGAGGTTTCTCTTACGGTGATGTGCTCGGCGCGGGCGGCGGCTGGGCACGCTCCATCCTGTTCCACGAGCGCACTCGTGAGGAGTTCACGAGGTTCTTCGCGCGCCCCGATACCTTCGCGCTGGGCGTGTGCAATGGCTGCCAGATGTTCGCGCTGCTCAAGGAGTTGATTCCCGGCGCGCAGCACTGGCCGCGCTTTGTACGCAACCGCAGTGAGCAGTTCGAGGCGCGTTTCGGCATGGTGCGTATCGAGCCGTCGCCCTCGGTGTTGATGCGCGGCATGCACGGCTCGCGGCTGCCGATCGCGATCTCACACGGCGAGGGGCGCGCACAATTCGCGAGCGAGGCGGCGCTGCAGCACTGCCTGGAGTCGCGGTTGGTCGCGCTGCGCTATGTGACCAACCGCGGCGAGCCCGCGACGACCTATCCGGCCAATCCCAACGGCGCAGTGCAGGCCATCGCCGCGCTGACGACGCCCGACGGTCGGGTGACCGTGACGATGCCGCATCCCGAGCGCGTGTGCCGCAGCGTACAGAATTCCTGGCACGCGAACGGTATGGGCGAGGACAGCGGCTGGATGCGCCTGTTCCGCAACGCGCGCGTCTGGGTGGGCTGAAGGCGCGTACGGCGCTCGAGCCCGCTGGAGTCGCTCGAGGCGACCAGGTGCTCGAGACGCCTAAGTCGCTCGAGGCGATTGCGGCTCGGTGGGACGGGACGGCGCAGCGTCCGGGCTGTGCGAGCCGTCGCGCTCGCCCTGCTCGGAGAAAAAGCGGCGCACGACCATGGCCTGCTGCAACCGTCCTTTGCGCACGTACGCCTGGTAGAGTAGATCCTTCATGACCTCGAGCAGCAGGCCTGCCTGATCGTCGTCGAGCACGGGCAGGCCGGGACCTGGATCGGCATCCGAACCGAAGATCACCCGTTTGAGACTCGCGAAGCTCGCCGTATCGATCTGCGCCATGTCGCGCAGCTCGGTGAGCTGATCGAACAGTCGCAGCTTGCCGCTCTCTCCGAGCATGTCGAAAACCGCCTGCATCGTCCGACGGCACATGCTGCAGAACGCGTTGAAGGCGCCGTGCGAATAGCACACCAGAGCCTCGCGGAACAGCGTCTCGACCGTCTCGGGCAGGTAGTTGAAGCTGAACTTCTCCCGCGGCCGCTCGATCTCGGTGAACTGTGATGACAGCTCGATGCGCTGCGCGCCGTAGTCGCGCACCGTGAAGCGCAGGAAAATGGGCGAATTGCAGGAGTCGCAGCGATACACGAGGCCGATCTGTCGCGGCCGGTGCACGCTGAGCTCGGCGAAGCGCGGCACGGCCAAGGCAGTGATGTGCGCAAACACCAGACAGTGCGGGCAGGTGAGTGCGAGACTCTGCGCCTGATCCTGAAGCAGCCGGTCGCTGCTATCGATGAAGACCGCCACGTGAAGACCTGGTGGATTATGTGCGCGCGAGTTTAGCCCAACGCGGCGCGCCGCAATATGGCTGCGCGGCCGCGCTGCGATGATATTTGCCTGCCGCGGCCGCCAGAGGCTGCCATGGAGCGCCGGCAGCGGTAGACATAATCCGCTTGCCACGGGGCGCGTAGGCGGTTCCACAGGCCGGAGCCATGTGCAGGGAGGGACAGAGGGCGGCGCCGCTGATTGGCGCCGTGCCCGGCTGCTGGTGGTCCGTCAGAGCGCCTGTCGGAGCGGCCTCTCAGAGCAGCTCCCAGGGCGGCCTCTCACGGCGCCAGTGAGGGCACCGGTCAGGGCGCCTGGCGGGCGCGCGCCGCGGGCGCGCTCGCGCGTTTCAACCGGTGAGCTTGCGGTACCTGATCCGGTGCGGCTGCACCGCCTGCTCCCCGCGCCGGCGCGTAACGTCGGCGATGTAGTCCTGGAAGTTGCCCTCGAACCAGGTGACCTCGGAGTTGCCCTCGAAGGCGAGCACGTGCGTGGCGATACGATCCAGGAACCAGCGATCGTGCGAGGCCACCACGGCGCAGCCGGGGAAATTCAGCAACGCCTCCTCGAGCGCGCGCAGCGTCTCCACGTCCAGATCATTGGTCGGCTCATCGAGCAGCAGCACGTTGCCGCCTGCGCGCAGCACCTTGGCGAGATGTACGCGGTTACGTTCGCCGCCGGCCAGTTCCCTGATGCGTTGCTGCTGCTGCGTGCCCTTGAAGTTGAAGCGCCCGACGTAGCTGCGCGAGGACGTCTCGTAGCTGCCGACGCGGATGACGTCCAACCCGCCGGAGATCTCTTCCCATACGGTCTTGGAGTCGTCCAGCGTCTGGCGTGATTGGTCGACGTAGGCGAGCTGAACGGTGGGACCGATGCGGATCTCGCCCGCGTCGGGTGTCTCGGTGCCGATCAGCATGCGGAACAGCGTGGTCTTGCCGGCGCCGTTCGGTCCGATGATGCCCACGATCGCGCCGCGCGGGACGCTGAAGCTCAATCGGTCGAACAGCAGCCGCTCCCCGAAGGCCTTGCGCAGATCCTCGACCTCGATGACCAGCTCGCCGAGTCGCGCTCCGGGCGGGACATAAATCTCGTTGGTTTCGTTGCGCCGTTGAAACTCGGTGGACGCGAGCTCTTCATAGCGCGCCAGTCGAGCCTTGCTCTTGGCCTGGCGCGCCTTGGGATTGGAGCGTACCCACTCGAGCTCGCGCGCCATGGATTTCTTCAACGCTTCCTGCTCGCGCTCCTCGAGGGCCAGCCGCCGCTCCTTCTGCTCGAGCCAGGAGGAGTAATTGCCCTCCCAGGGGATCCCGTGGCCGCGATCCATCTCCAGGATCCAGCGGGCGACGTTATCCAGAAAGTAACGGTCGTGCGTGACCGCCACCACCGTGCTCGGATACTGCTCCAGGTAGTGCTCCAACCACGCCACCGATTCGGCATCCAGGTGATTGGTCGGCTCATCCAGCAGCAGCATGTCCGGCTGCGACAGCAGCAACCGGCACAGCGCCACGCGGCGCTTCTCTCCGCCCGACAGTTGTCCTATGGTCGCCTCCCACGGCGGCAGGCGCAGCGCGTCGGCGGCGATCTCGAGCTTGCGCTCCAGCTCCCAGCCCCCCGCCGCATCGATCGCGTCCTGCAGGCGCCCCTGCTCCTCGAGCAGGCGATTCATCTGCGCCTCCTCGAGCGGTTCGGCGAACTGCTCGCTGATGCGATTGAAGCGCTCGAGCAGCGCGAAGGTCTCGCCCAGCCCCTCGATCACCACGCCGCGCACGTTCTTGTCCGCGTCCAGCTCGGGCTCCTGCGGCAGAAGTCCGACGCGAATCCCAGGTTGCGGCCGCGCCTCGCCATCGATGTTGGTATCGATGCCGGCCATGATGCGCAGCAGACTCGACTTGCCGGCGCCGTTGAGACCGAGCACGCCGATCTTCGCGCCCGGAAAGAACGACAGACTGATGTCCCGCAGGATGACGCGCTTGGGCGGCACCACCTTGGAGACCCGATTCATCGTGTAGATGTATTGCGCCATGGAACTCGTGCAGGCCGTGGTGAACTCGTGCCAGCGGTGAACTCGTGCCAGCGGTGAACTCGTGCAGGCCGCGGTGAACGATTATGCGGTGAGCCGGTCACGATGTGCTATCTTCGCGGCGGTTGCCGGCACGGTTGCCGGCCGGGGCGTGGCGTGAAGGCCGAAGGCGCGGCGGTCGCGGTGGTCTTGGGCGAGCAGTTGGCTCGCTATGGTTTTCCCTGCGGGCATCCCTTCGGCGCCGACCGGCACGCGGCCTTCCAGCGCGAGTTCGAGCAGCGCGGTCTGCTCAGCCGGGTGACGCTGCTCGAGCCGCGTGGCGCCGGCACCGCGGAGCTCGAGCTGTTCCACACACCCGAGTACGTGCGCTTCGTGCAGGAGCGCTCGCAGTGCGGTGCAGGCAGCCTGGACACCGGCGACACTCCGGTGTTCCGCGGCGTATTCGAGGCGGCGGCCTGTGTAGTGGGCTCGAGCCTCGCGGCGGCGCGTTGGATCCTGGACGGGGAGCGGCGGCGGGCGTTCGTGCCCATCGGAGGATTGCATCACGCCGGGCGCGGACACGCCGCGGGATTCTGCGTGTTCAACGACTGCGGCGTGGTGATCGAATATCTGCGCCACGCTGGCGCGGTGCGCCGCATCGCCTATGTGGACATCGACGCGCACCACGGCGACGGGGTGTTCTACGCCTTCGTGGAGGATCCCGAGCTGATCTTCGCAGACGTGCACGAAAGCGGTCACTCACTGTACCCGGGCACGGGCGCTGCCTCCGAGACCGGCCGCGGCGCGGCGGCCGGCACCAAGCTCAACGTACCGCTGGCGGCGGGGGCGGGGGACGCCGAGTTCGACGCCGTGTGGCCGCAGATACTGGCGCACGTGGAGCATTACGCACCCGAATTCCTGCTGCTGCAGTGTGGCGCCGACAGCATCGCCGGCGATCCGATCGCGCACCTGCTGCTCTCCACAGCCTGTCACGCGCGGGCCGCCCGCGAGCTGTGCGCGCTGGCCGACCGCCTGTGTCACGGCCGGGTGCTCGCCTTCGGCGGCGGCGGCTACGATCGCGGCAACCTCGCGCGCGCCTGGAGCGGCGTAGTCGAGGCGTTGCTGGCTGCCTGAGTGCTGGGTGCGGCTCGGGCGGGCCGAGGCTCGGGCGAGGTAGGGCGCCGCATGGGCGCTGTATGGGCGCTGTATGGGCGCTGCACGCCGTGGGTGCGCACCTCGGCCATGGCCGTAGGTCACGATCGGTTACAATTGCGCTTCCCCTTCCTCTCTCGTGATCAAGGCAGGCGCCATGTTTTCGAGCCGGATGCGCATCGCGGATATCGACGTCGAGCTGCAGCAGGCGCTCGACGGCGAACGGGCGCGCCAGGAAACTCACATCGAGCTGATCGCCTCGGAGAACTACGTCAGCCCGCGCGTGCTGGAAGCGCAGGGCTCGGTACTGACTAACAAATACGCCGAAGGCTATCCGGGCCGCCGTTACTACGGCGGCTGCGAATTCGTCGATCAGGTCGAGCAGCTCGCCATCGAGCGCGCGAGGAGGCTGTTCGGTGCCGACTACGCCAACGTGCAACCACATTCGGGTGCGCAGGCCAACATGGCGGTGTATCTGGCGCTGCTGTCTCCCGGGGATGTGTTTCTCGGCATGAGCCTGGATCACGGCGGGCATCTGACCCACGGGGCCAAGGTCAACTTCTCCGGCAAGCTGTTCCACGCCGTGCAG
>JASHPX010000395.1 GCA_030037905.1 Gammaproteobacteria bacterium | reverse complement strand
AGAACGTGCTCGATGCGATCGCGCACGTGCATGCGTCGTTCAACAACACGATCATCACGATCACCGACCGGCAGGGCAATACCCTCTCGTGGGCCACTTCGGGCGGCTGCGGCTTCCGCGGCTCGCGCAAGAGCACGCCATTCGCGGCGCAGGTGGCGGCCGAGAAGGCCGGCATGGCCGCGCAGGAGCACGGGGTGCGCAACGTCGAGGTGCGCGTGGCCGGCCCGGGGCCCGGACGCGAGTCGGCGGTGCGCGCCCTCAACGCCTGCGGGCTGAAGATTTCCAGCATCTCGGACGTCACGCCGATCCCACACAACGGCTGCCGCCCGCCGAAGAAGCGGCGCGTCTGAAGCGGCGCCCGAGAGGAAGCAAGACATGGCGCGTTACATCGGTCCGAAGTGCAAGCTCGCGCGTCGCGAGGGTACGGATCTGTTCCTGAAGAGCGGCGCAAAGCCCCTGGAGAGCAAGTGCAAGCTGCAGGTGCCGCCCGGCGGCATCAAGGGCGAGCGGCGCCAGCGCCTCTCGGATTACGGGCTGCAGCTGCGCGAGAAGCAGAAGCTGCGGCGCATGAACGGGGTGCTCGAGCGCCAGTTCCGCAACTACTATCAGTCGGCCGCGCGGCGCACGGGCGCCACCGGCGAGACGCTGCTGAAGCTGCTCGAGTCGCGCCTGGATAACGTGGTGTATCGGATGGGCTTCGCGGCGACGCGTGCCGAGGCCCGCCAGTTGGTCGCGCATCGCGCGGTGGACGTCAACGGCCACATCGTCAATGTGCCCTCCTATCAGTGCCGCGCGGGCGACGTGGTGCAGATCCGCGAGCGCGCGCGCAAGCAGCTGCGCATCGCGAGCGCGCTGGCCGTGGCGACGCAGCTCGGGTTTCCCGAGTGGGTCGAGGTCAGCGACAAGGAGTTTCGCGGCGTATTCAAGGCGGTGCCGGGGCGCGACGAAGTGCTGCCCGACATCAACGAGAATCTGGTGGTCGAGCTGTATTCGAAGTGATGGTTTCCCATCCTGGGGTGTTCAGCATGCAAGCATCGGTATCGGAGTTTCTCAAACCCCGCGTCGTCAAGGTACAGCCCGTCGCGCCACGACAGGCGCGCGTCGTGATCGAGCCGTTCGAGCGCGGCTTCGGCCACACGCTCGGCAATGCATTGCGGCGCGTGCTGCTGTCATCGATGCCGGGCGCGGCGATCACCGAGGTGGAGATCGACGGCGTGCTGCACGAGTACACCAGCATCGAGGGCGTGCAGGAGGACGTGGTCGACGTTCTGCTGAACCTGAAGTCCGTGGCGCTGCGCATGCATACGCGCAGCAGCGCCGACCTGCGCCTGCACAAGAAGGGTCCCGGCCCGGTGACCGCCGGAGACATCCGCGTGGATCACGACATCGAGGTGGTGAATCCCGAGTTCGTGATCGCCAACCTCACCAAGGCCGGCGAGCTGAGCATGCAGCTGAAGGTGGAGCGCGGGCGCGGCTATCGCCCGGCCGTGCAGCGCGTGAGCTTCGAGGAGCAGAGCCGCCCCATCGGGCGCTTGCTGCTGGACGCATCCTTCAGTCCCGTTCGGCGTGTGACTTACGCGGTGGAAGCCGCGCGCGTCGAGCAGCGCACCGACCTGGACAAGCTGATCATCGACATCGAAACCAACGGCACGATCGAGCCCGAGGAGGCCATTCGCCGCGCCGGCGCGATCCTCAAGGATCAACTGTCGGTGTTCGTCGACCTGCAGGGCGAGGAGGAGGCGGCGGCCAAGACCACCGAGATGCAGTTCGATCCGATCCTGCTGCGCCCCGTGGACGAGCTGGAGCTGACGGTGCGCAGCGCCAACTGCCTGAAGGCCGAGAACATCCATTACATCGGCGACCTGGTCCAGCGCACCGAAGTGGAGTTGCTGCGTACCCCGAATCTCGGCAAGAAATCCCTCACCGAGATCAAGGAGGTTCTGCAGAGCCATGGCCTGATGCTCGGGATGCGTCTGGAGGGTTGGCCGCCCGCGGGGCTCAAGCACGAAGAGGAGGCGAGCGGGCTGATCTAAGCGCCGCGCGACAGTCATGCGTCACAAGCTTTCCGGCCGCCAACTATCCCGCAACAGCCCGCACCGCCACGCCATGCTGCGCAATATGGCGGCCTCACTGCTGCGCCATGAGACCATCCGCACCACCCTGCCGAAGGCCAAGGAGCTGCGGCGCGTAGTCGAGCCGCTGATCACGCTCGCCAGGACCGATACTGAGGCGCGCCGTCGCCTGGCGTTCGGGCGGCTGCGCGACGCGGAGGTGGTGACCAAGCTGTTCACCGATCTCGCGCCGCGCTTCAGATCGCGGCCCGGCGGCTATACGCGCATCCTGCACATGCTGCCGCGGCCCGGAGATGCGGCCCCGATGGCGCTGATGCAGCTGGTCGAGCAGGGCGCGGCGGCGCAGGCAGTCGCGCCGGTTCCCGAGCCGGCGGCGCCCGAGCGCGACGAGGCACCCAGCAGGAAGGCCTCGACCAAAACTGCGGGCAAGACGCGCAAGCGCAAAGCCGGGGACGCAGATGCGGGCGAGGCAACGCCGCAGAAGCCTGCACGCACGCCGCGGCGGAAGAAAAAGGCTACGGCAAGCTGAACGGCGGCTGAATCGACGCGCCGCGCGTCAGCCGACGCGCGGTATTGCTGCAGGTCGTCGCCTCATTGGCCGCACGAGATGATAGGTTTAAAATATCATTAAGACGCTATAAAATGATTTGCGTCCATATTGACAAATAGCGTCTGGGTCCCGGTCCCGTTTTTGGTCGTTCCCGTTCGAATTACATCATCTGGGGATTAATCGATGAAAACAAAGCTCGCTCTAAGCGCTCTTGCGGCGGCATTGGTGCTCGTCGCTTGCGGCAGCGGCCAACAGCAAAGCTCGGCTCCGGCTGCGGCGCCGGCGGCCCC
>JASHPX010000394.1 GCA_030037905.1 Gammaproteobacteria bacterium | reverse complement strand
AAGGAGATCGTGGACACCGCTCGACGCACGGGCGCGACGGTGCGTGGCCCGGTGCCGCTGCCGACCAAGATGGAGCGTTTTACGCTGCTGATCTCCCCGCATGCCGACAAGGACGCGCGCGACCAATATGAGCTGCGCACCCACAAGCGGCTCATGGACATCCTGAACCCGACCGATAAGACCGTGGACGCGCTGATGCGCCTGGAGCTGCCGGCGGGGGTGGATGTACAGATCCGGCTGAACTGACGTATACTGCGCGGCCTTTTTCCCCCGGCCCGGCCGTGATGCGGTGGGCCCAGGGCGCCGCCGCCAGCGGTTTCGGGCGAGGTTGGCTTTCCGCAACAAGGGGCCAAGACCACTCGAGCATCAGCGCAGCTCAGCGCTGCCCTCCTGTGGATCACGCCAGTGAGTTGATGGGTACGCCCAGTCGTAGCGCGTACCCGCTGATGAGGATTTTGTCATGGCAATCGGTTTGGTCGGCCGCAAATGCGGCATGACGCGCATCTTCACGGAGGCTGGCGAGTCGGTACCCGTGACCGTCGTGGAGGTGCTGCCGAACCGGGTGACACAGGTGAAGTCCCTCGAGAAGGATGGCTATCGCGCCATACAGGTCACATTCGGCACGCGCCGGCCGCAGCTGCTGTCCAAGGCCGTCGCCGGCCACTATGCAGGCGCCAAGGTGCAGCCCGGCCGTGGGCTGCTCGAGTTCCGGCTCGACGACGGCGGCGCGCAGCTCGAGCCCGGCAGCGAGCTCAAGGCCGATCTGTTCAAGGAAGGCCAGATCGTCGACGTCTCGGGCGTGACCATCGGCAAGGGCTACGCGGGGGTCATGAAGCGCCATCACTTCGCGGGCGGCTACGCCTCGCACGGCGCATCGGTGTCACACCGGGTACCAGGCTCCATCGGCCAGCGCCAGACACCCGGCCGTGTATTCCCCGGCAAGCGGATGTCCGGCCATATGGGCGTGGTGCGCCGAACGACCGAGAACCTGCGCGTCGTTGGGGTGGATGTAGCCCGTAACCTGCTGCTGATCCGCGGTGCGGTGCCCGGGGCCGAGGGCGGCGACGTGATCGTGCGCGCCTCGGTGAAGGCCACGCGGCGCGCTGCACGCAAGAGCTCGCGACCGAACAAGTAGGGCATAGGCAACCATGAAGCTCAAGGTAGCCAACGGCGGGGCCGAACTGACGGTATCCGATGCCAACTTCGGTCGCGCGTTCAACCAGGCACTGGTATTCCAGGTGGTGAACGCCTACCTGGCCGCAGGGCGCGCGGGTACCAAGGCACAAAAGACCCGTGCGCAGGTGAGCGGCGGTGGCAAGAAACCCTGGCGCCAGAAAGGCACCGGATCGGCGCGCGCCGGCTCGATCAGGAGTCCCATCTGGGTGGGCGGCGGACGAACGTTCGCCGCGCAACCGCGCGACTTCACGCAGAAGGTCAACCGCAAGATGTACCGCGGCGCGATGCGGTCCATGCTCTCGGAGCTGGTGCGCCAGGATCGACTGGTGGTGACGCCCTCGTTCGCGGTGGAAGCGCCTAGAACGAAGCTCCTGGTGCAGCAGCTGAAGTCCCTGGCGCTGGAGGATGTGCTGATCCTCGTGGAGGCGGCGGACGAGCGCCTGGCGCTCGCGGCACGCAACCTCCCCAACGTGGAATTGCTGGTGGTGTCGGCGCTCAATCCCGTGAGCCTCGCGCGCCACGACAAGGTGCTCACGACCGTCGGGGCCGTGAAGCTGCTCGAGGAGCGCCTGCAGTGAGCGCCCCCCGGCCCGCCGCCCGCAAGCCGATCGGTCGCATGGGGCTCATGGACGTGCTGATCGCTCCGCATGTGACCGAGAAGACCTCGCAGGGCTCGCAGCAGCACAACCAGTACACCTTTCGTGTGCGACGCGATGCGACGCGCACCGACGTACGCCGCGCGGTGGAGCTGATGTTCGAGGTGAAGGTGCGGGACGTGCAGATCGTCAACCAGCCTGGCAAGCGCCGTCGCTTCGGCGGGCACCCCGGGCGCACACAGGATTGGAAGAAGGCGTACGTGCGCCTGCCGGACGGCCAGAGCATCGACTACGAGCGCAGCGCCGACCAGGCGCGCAAGAGCTGAGTCGCAGCAGAGCCACAGCAGAGCCGCAGCAGAGCCACCACCGCAGAGACGAATGAGCCCATGGCGCTGATCAAACTCAAGCCGACCTCGCCCGGAACGCGCTTCCAGCTGCGCGTGAGCCGCAAGCACCTCTACAAGGGCGGCCCCTACGAGCCGCTGACGACCTCGCAGTCGCGTACCGGAGCGCGCAACCATTCCGGCCGCATCACCACACGCCACCACGGTGGGGGCTCGCGGCAGAAGTACCGTCTCATCGACTTCCGGCGCGACAAGGACGGCATCGCGGGCGTGATCGAGCGGATCGAGTACGATCCGAACCGCACCGCGCATATCGCGCTGGTGCGCTACGCGGACGGGGAACGCCGCTACATTCTCGCGCCCAAGGGTGTGAAGGATGGCGATGAAATCCGCTCGGGGAGCGAAGCGCCGATCAAGCCCGGCAACGCGATGGCGCTGCGGCACATCCCGGTCGGCTCCACGGTGCACAATGTCGAGCTCAAGCCCGGCCGTGGCGGACAGCTCGCGCGCAGCGCCGGCGGTTCTGCGCAGTACACCTCGCGCGAGGGCATCCACGCGTATCTGCGGCTGAAGTCCGGGGAGACGCGCAAGGTGCACATCGACTGCCGCGCAACCCTCGGGGAGCTGTCGCACGACGAGCACAACCTGCGCGTGTACGGCAAGGCCGGCGCGATGCGCTGGCGCGGCGTGCGTCCGACGGTGCGCGGCCTGGCGATGAATCCGGTGGACCACCCGCACGGCGGCGGGGAGGGCAAGAGCGGTCAGGGCAACCCCCACCCCGTGTCGCCCTGGGGCTGGAACACCAAGGGCAAGAAGACCCGGCGCAACAAGCGCACCAGCAACATGATCGTGCAGCGGAGGAAGTGAGCGTGCCGCGTTCGTTGAAAAAGGGACCCTTCGTCGATCCGCACCTGGCGAAGAAGGTGCAGGTCGCCGTGCAAAAAAATGACCGCCGCCCGATCAAGACCTGGTCGCGCCGCTCGATGATCGTGCCGGACATGGTCGGTTTGACCATCGCGGTACACAACGGCAAGCAGCATGTGCCGGTGCTGATCAGCGAGAACATGGTCGGCCACAAGCTCGGCGAGTTCTCGCCGACGCGGTTGTTCAAGAGCCATTCGGGCGACCGCAAGGTCGCAGCCGCGGAGTGATGCCGATGCAGGCCACGGCCCGGATGAGATACGCGCATATCTCGCCACAGAAGTGCCGGCTGGTCGCCGACACCGTGCGCGGGCGGCGCGTGGGCAACGCGCTCGCCGCGCTGAAATTCATGCAGAAGAAGGGTGCGCGCCTGGTACTGAAGGTGCTTCAGTCGGCGATCGCCAATGCCGAGAGCAACCTCGGCGCGGACATCGACACGCTCACGGTCGCGCGCATCGAGGTGGATGCCGCTCCCGTGCTCAAGCGCTTTCACGCGCGGGCCAAAGGGCGCGGTAACCGCATCATCAAGCGCAGCAGCCACATTACCGTCCAGGTCAGCGACGGCAGGAAGGACTAGCCCATGGGCCAGAAGGTCAATCCACTCGGCATACGCCTCGGCATCACGCGTGACTGGAGCTCCAAGTGGTTCGCGAGCAAGCGGCAGTTTCCGGAGCTGGTGTACACCGACTTTCGCGTGCGCGAATTCCTCAAGAGAAAGCTCTCGGACGCTTCGGTGAGCCGCGTGATGATCGAGCGCGCCGCCAAGAAGGTGAACATCACCATCCAGACCGCGCGCCCCGGAATCGTCATCGGCAAGAAGGGCGAGGATATCGAGAAGTTGCGCGCCGAGACCGCGAAGATGCTGTCGATGGCCCTGCCGGACGTGCGGCTGAACATCTCGGAAATACGTAAGCCCGAGCTGGACGCCCAGCTGGTGGCCGAGAGCATCGCGCAACAGATCGAGAAGCGCGTGATGTTCCGCCGCGCCATGAAGCGCGCGGTGATGAGCACCATGAGGAGCGGCGCGCTCGGCATCAAGGTGCGCATGTCGGGACGTCTCAACGGCGCCGAGATCGCGCGCACCGAGTGGTATCGCGAGGGGCGCATCCCGCTGCACACTTTCCGCGCCGATATCGACTATGGACTGGCCGAGGCGCGTACCACCTACGGCGTGATCGGCATCAAGGTATGGATCTTCAAGGGCGAGGTGTTCGAGCCCTCGCAGCTGGAGCGCGCCGCCGCGGAAGGCGCCGCCGAAGCCGGCAGTGCGGCCGCAGGGGCGGCCGGCGCGCCCGCGGCGG